>JBPCLI010000001.1:0-5955 GCA_051003415.1 Chthoniobacterales bacterium
CAGGAATTTCTACGAGCAGGTCGATATCGCTGGATTCGCTCGGAGTGCCGTAGGCGTGGGAGCCGAAAAGGAAGATGCGCTTGGGGCGCAGACCCGCCACCAATCGACGAACGATTTCCTGAAGCAGACTTTCCGGAATGGTCTTCACGCTTTGAGTATCTATCGGGCTGGCCGCCAGGGGAGACAAGTATTTAGGAACTTCGTCATCGGCTTTCGCATTCACGCACCACAGTAATTTTCGCTCGGTGTGCCCGGCTTCGATGATCAATTCGGATCGCCCTGCTTATGTTCGCCGCCGAGTATAGCACTTCCAACTTTAAGGTTTAAGTGGTTAGGTTTAGGTGGGAAGGCGTGACCCAGCAGGCGCCGGGGAATCGGCTGGGACAGCCCACGCTACAGGCCTTCGCGCTTCATCCGCTCGCGCAGTCGCTCTTCGTTTTCCGGCTCTTCTTTCAATGCCAGGAGCGGTCGCAGCTCGTCGAAGATGAGCTTGAAATTCAAGGCGTCACCATGGCGCTGGACCACCCGCTCGATGTCCGCCCAGTCGCGGGCTCGCCCGGCAAACGCCTTGTGAATAATGAGATCTTCTGCGCAGCAGGTGACGAGAGAATCCCCTGATTCCAACTTCCACGGCGTGGCTCTTTGGATTGTCCGTTCCTCGAAAGGCGGGCCAGCAAGGGCGATATCAAAAGGCATTCCGGAAGAGTCTTCGATCAGAAGAACCCGATGTCGTAAAGCGAACTCCCGGGCGTCCTCTTTTGGGGATGAAATGCGGTCAGCAGGGTGTCGACGTAATGCTCCTCGTTCTGGAAGTGGGTAAGCAATGTGAGGTCGCCAACCTTAGTTTGGCGTTGTTCGCTCCAGCGCTGGACGGTGAGTCCGCCGATGAAGCAAGTTTTCCAGTTGTGCGAATTGCAGAATTCCTGCACGCGAACCGCGGCGGCGAAAAGCGGGTTCACTTGCGCGAATGTGCTCGCATGAAGATGCGCTGCTGTTCGACCAGTCCACTCGAAGTTTTCATCTTGGGCGAGACGTAGAACTGATCCGCGTCCGCCAACAACAGGTCGCAGTTTGCAAGAACATTCGCATCCGTGAGCGCGCGCAACTCTTCCCCTTTCACCTCGAGCAGCGCTTTTTCCGCGAGACGCCATTGCGCTATCCATTGCTGCTGTTCTTCGGGCGTTTCCGCCATGCGCACCTTGGGAATTTGCTCCTCTTTTTTGCTCGTCGATTTGCTCCAGAAAGGTACCGTTCCAGACGGTGCGAAGCAATAGCGGCAACTCAACTTCTACGTTGTGATTTTGCGCTTGGCGGCGTAGGATTTTTCCATGCCCACCGCCATCGCCGAAGAAAAAAAAGCCGAGACCAAAGCGAGTCAGCTCGATCAGCTTAAAAAATTCACCGAGGTGGTCGCTGATACGGGGGACTTCGAGTCGATTCGGGATTTCAAGCCGCAGGATGCGACGACCAATCCGAGCCTGATTTTTGCCGCCACCCAAAAGGAACAGTACGCGCACCTACTCGAGGAGGTGATCGCCGATCGCAAGAGCAGCGGATTGAGCGGCGCGGCGAAGATCGAGGATATTATCGATCATCTGCTGGTCGCTTTTGGCGCGGATATTCTCGAGATCGTTCCCGGCCGCGTCTCGACTGAAACGGATGCGCGCCTTTCTTTCGACACCGAGGGATCGATCAAGAAGGGGCGGCAACTGATCGAGCTTTACGAGAAACGAGGGATCGACCGTAAACGTGTCCTGATTAAAATCGCCTCGACCTGGGAAGGCATCAACGCCGCCGAGCAACTGCAAACGGAAGGGATCAACTGCAATCTGACCCTGCTTTTTTCGCTGCCGCAGGCAGTGCGCTGTGCGGAAGCAAAGGTGCACCTGATCTCGCCGTTTGTTGGGCGGATTTACGATTGGTTTAAGGCCGCGAACAAACGCGACTACGCCGGCGTGGAGGATCCCGGCGTGCAGTCAGTGCGGGAGATCTATACCTATTACAAGAAGTTCGATTACCCGACCGAAATCATGGGCGCGAGTTTCCGCAACGTGGGGCAGATCATCGAGCTGGTCGGTTGCGACTTGCTCACGATCAGTCCGGAGTTGCTCGAAAAACTCTCGACTTCGCACGAGGCGATCGAGCGCAAGCTCGATCCGGCCAAAGCCAAGGATGCCGACATCGAGAGGATGAAGCTCGACGAAAAAACCTTCCGCTATTTGCTGAACGACGACGCCATGGCGACCGAGAAAACCGCCGAAGGGATCCGCAAGTTCGCGGCCGATATCGTGAAGCTGGAGAAGTTCGTCGCGAGCAAGTTGTAGCTGGGGACGCTGTCCCCGGCCGATCGAGCAGCGAGGCCAACTACAACCGACCAGGTTCGGCGACGCCGGCTACAGAGTGTTTAACATCGTCCTGGTCGAGCCGGAGATTCCGCCGAATACCGGCAACGTCGGGCGGCTGTGTCTGGCGACCCGGTCGACTTTGCACCTCGTCGGTCCGCTCGGCTTCTCGACCGACGATCGCACCTTGAAACGTGCCGGGCTCGACTACTGGGCCGAGGTTGACCTGAGGTATTGGGAGTCGTTAGGCGAATTGCAGGCCGCGCAGGATTCGGGCGCGCGCTTGTTTTATCTCACGACGAAATGCGACCGTCCTTATCACGCGGTCCGGTTTCGTCCCGGCGATTTTTTGGTCTTCGGCCGGGAAAGCAAAGGCCTCCCCGAAAGCCTGCTAGAGGCGAACCGCGAACATTTACTGACCATCCCAATGCACGGCACGCGCAGCCTGAACCTCGCCACCGCAGTTGCGATCGTGCTTTTCGAGGCGGTGCGGCAGCAGGACGAGTCGCCGCCGTCCGAAGTGCGCGGTTCTTTTGAATAATCGCCCGGCAGTTCCTGTCGAAATGATGAGGTCCGAAATATGAAAAAACCACTACTAATTACCCTCGCTCTCTCGCTTTCCGTCGCCCAAGTGCTGAGGGCGGATAACGAGAACGACAAAAGGCGGCACAAGCGGCCGGCGGATGCATCCACCGAGGCGCCTTCTCAAGCAGGTGACTCGGCCAGACCAGGCATACGTCCGCAGGTCCGCCAGCCGCTGCGACAACAGTCCCAATACCGGGTGATGCCGACTCAACGAACGATTTCCCGGGCACCGCGGGCGCTTGCCCCAACTCAGCGGTCCGCGGTCCGAAGTGAGGCCCAGTTGACTGGCCGGAACCAGAACGGCATCCGGCCTTCCAATCAACCCGTGACGCAAAACCGAAACGGCAATCGTAACGCGAACCGGAACGGCAACCGGAACTTCAACCGCAACAGTTTCACGGTCGCCCGGAGCCGAGTCATTCGGACGCGGCACGACCGGAATTGGTGGCACAGTCATTTCAACACCACCTTCGTCCTCTTCGGCGGGGGATATTACTATTGGTGGGACGGCTATTGGTTTCCGGCCTACGGCTACAGCCCCTACTACAATGACTACTCCTACGGCGAGCCGATCTACGGCTATGACAATCTCGATCCGGGCCAGGTGATTGAGAATGTCCAGATCGCCTTGCGCGACGAGGGATATTATTCCGGGGCGATCGACGGATTAGTCGGACCGCAGACGCGCGCGGCCTTGGCCGCGTATCAGCAGGATCACGGCCTGGTCGTGACGGAGGCGGTCGATGAGCCGACATTGGTCACGCTCGGTTTAGCCTAACGACGGTCTGATTCCTTAAACGCCGTGTCGTGACCTCGGTCCCGCGCGGCGTTTCTGTTTTCCGAATGTGGGAAATGTGGGAGCCGCCTTGGCGCGGCGATCGGCGGCCGATTCTCAATCCTGCCCTTGCAAACGTTTGAGCGGGGACAGCGTCCCCGGCTACAACTGCGCGACCGGGACGCCTTCGCGGCGACGACGACGTCCACCAGCTCTCTTGCCAGCCCGTCCCACTTGGGCGAATGCTTCCAGCCGAATGTCCAACCCACAGCTTGTCGCGCGAGACTTACGTCGCTCATTTCAAATCGGCCCGCGCCGGATTGAAGTGCTGCGGGGCGTTTCTCTCGCGGTGCAGCACGGGGAGTCGATCTTCCTCTGCGGCGCGTCAGGTGCGGGCAAGACCACTTTGCTCTACACGCTGGCCGGGCTCGAGCGGCCGGAATCGGGCGAGGTGGAATTTGAAGGGCGCCAGCTCTATCGCGGAGGAGAATCGAGTCTCGCCCGGCTGCGGAACGAAAAGATGGGCTTCGTTTTCCAAGGGTACTTTTTGCTCCCGGAATTGACCGCCCTGGAAAATGTCATGCTTCCGGGAATGATCCGACGGCATTCCCGCAAGGAAGATTGCGCGCGCAGCCTTGCCGAAGTGGGCCTGGCCGACCGACTGAATCATCTCCCGCCCGAGCTCTCCGGCGGTGAACAGCAGCGGGTCGCGATTGCGCGTGCCCTCACGAACGATCCGGACATCATTTTCGCGGACGAACCAACCGGCAACCTCGATTCCAAAACCGGCGATACGATCATGGATCTGCTGTTGGGCCTCGCCCAGGAGCGCAAGAAAACGCTTGTCGTGGTGACCCACGACAATAATCTCGCCCGGCGGGGCGATCGCACCCTCCGGATCGTCGACGGTCTTCTCGCCTAGGGGTCGTTAGGCGAATCTCTTTGGGCAAGCGCTTACTCGAGCGCGTAGACTTCCACCAGCGCCACGCCTGAGGTTTCGTTCACCCCGCTGACGATTGCGGTGTAGGCGGCGGGCGGAAGGGTCATGAGGATGGCGGATTCCAAGTCGTCCTTAGGCGCGAGGCCCGTCGCGATGATGGCGGCTTCCTGGTCGCTCCGCCAATTGTTGTTGGAATCGAGCAGAACGCCATTCGCATCGTGCAGCTCCAACGTCGGATCGGCCAGGGGATTGGGCAGCGCAAGGGAAGGACCGATCGCCCGCACAATGACTTGGACGGGATCGGTCCCGACGGCGATGAACCCGCCGATCATCACGTTGTCGCCGGTCTGGACGAGACCGCGGGTCGAGATGTTGGCCAGCTTGGAATCGACGGTTTGATCGAGATCGTAGGCTTCGACGAGTCCAATACCGCTGGTCGCGTTGACCCCGCTGAGGATCGCGGTGTAGGCCCCGGGCGCGAGGGTCATCAGGATCGCGGATTCGAAAGGGTTGGACGGGTTGAGACCGGTATCGATGATGGCCTGTTTGTTAGGCGCATCCTGCCAGTTGTTATTCGTCGCGACCAGTTGGCTCATGCCGTTGTAAAGGTCGAGTTGCGGATTGGCGAGGGTGCCGGACAAGGGAAGGGAGGGCCCGATGCCGCGCACGATCACTTCCTTTCCCTGCGTGCCAGTGATGATAAAACCGCCGATGAGTACGTTATCACCCGTCCCGACGAGCAGGCGCGTGGAGATATTTGCGAGGACGGATGGCGCGGCCGCGGTCGCGGCGAAACAAGCGGAGAACTCGGAGGTGTTGCCGGCCGGATCGGTCGCCGTCGCGGTAATGTTGCCGCCGGTCACGGCGGTTGGGAGCATAACGGAAAAGCTGGCGTTACCGGAACTGTTTGTCGTGACGTTGATCCGGCCGATAAAAGTCTGCCCTTCGCCGAAGCCAGACGGATCGCAAGCTGCATTAGCGAAGAACTCAACGGGGAACTGGGTATTGGCGGAGCTGTTGAGCGTGCCGGCGATGGTCGCCGTACCGCCGGCGATCGACGCGGAGGTGAGAACGGGGAAGTTTTGCAGGTTGTTTGGTCCGGTGTCGCCATCGCCGGTGTCGTTAGGCGTGGCACCATTTCCGCCCAGATCGATTCCGAGCCCGCTATTGGCAAAGATGGCGTTTCCGAGGATGGAAGTCCCAAGCGACAAAGAAAAATCGTCGCCGACAATGATGCCGCCTTTGGCCGCCCCGAAGGGGTTATTGGCCCCGGGGTTATAAGCCACGATATGGGCCTCGCCGCTGTCCATCCC
>JBPCLI010000002.1:0-5128 GCA_051003415.1 Chthoniobacterales bacterium
CTCGAAAGGTCTTGCGGGCGGGAGCCGAAAACGAGCGGGCCGGACCCCCACCCTACCCCGGAATGACATCATGATCGGCGAAGACACTCAAAGCACCAATCAGCGCCGGCACAGCTTCGTTCAGGACCAGGTCGAAGTTGGCTTCTTCACCGACCCGAGCGTCTGCATCGGCTGCAAAGCGTGCGAGGTCGCGTGCAAAGAATGGAACGAAGTGCCGGACGACGGTTTCACCTGGACCGGCAATTCCTACGACAACACTGGCCACCTCGGCGCGTCGACCTGGCGACACGTCCTATTCCTCGAACAGGACGTGGCCAAAGGAAACCAGATTGCCGGACCGATGTCGTTAGGCATGGAGGGCGAAGATCCATTTCGCTGGATTTTTCTTTCCGACGTCTGCAAGCATTGCGAGAACGCCGGCTGCCTCGAGGCCTGCCCAACCGGCTCGATCGTGCGCACGGAAGTCGGCTCCGTCCTGGTGCAGAACGATATCTGCAACGGCTGCGGCTATTGCGTCGTCTCGTGTCCGTTCGGCGTGATTGATAAACGGCCGGAACCACTCCCGGACGCCGGCGGCGCCTTCAAATGCACCTTCTGCTATGACCGGCAAAAAAGCGGACTCACTCCCGCCTGCGCCAAAGTTTGCCCGACGGAATCGATTGTCTTCGGTCGTCTCGATGATCTGCGGGCCCGGGGCGCGGAACGAGTGCGCACCTTGCAGGCTCAGGGATACGACGACGCCCAGCTCTACGATCCGCAGGAAACTTCCGTCGGCGGACTGCATGCTTTCTTCCTCTTGTTAGGCGGGCCGGAAGCATACGGGCTACCGCCCAAACCGGAAATTCCGACCATCTATTTGAAATCATCCTGGACCGCTGCGGCTGCGACCGCTCTCGGAGCGATTGTGGCCGTCGGCGCCGCTTTCTTACTTTTCAACTGATGCCTGGCCTAACGACATCCGAAGAATGAGCACCGACCAAAATTTCGAGAAGCGCCTCGATTCGCTCCGCAAGGAAGCGAAACCCGGTGGAGCGGTCACCGGCCGCGGCGTCGATGTCGCGGGCGGGCCAATCCCGCGTCGCCCCGGTTATTACGGCGAAGCAGTCGTCAAGCCACCAGTCTGGACCTGGGAAATTCCGCTCTACTTTTTCGTCGGTGGCGCCGCCGGGATGGCCCCCCTCATCGCCTGCGCCGGGTTCCTTCTTGGCCTAACGAACCTGACCCGGAGCGCGCTATGGATTACGGGCCTGGGCGCGATCATTTCGCCGATCCTTCTCGTGATGGATCTCGGGCGCCCGCAACTCTTCCTTAACATGCTCCGGGTTTTTAAGCACCGTTCGCCCATGTCGGTCGGGGCCTGGATTCTTTCCGCTTTCGGCAGCTGCGCGGTCCCGGCCTGGCTGCTCTTCGAACTTTGCTATAACGAAGCGTTCGCCCTCTCGGTTCGTCCGCTTTTCTTCGTCCTCGCTGCGCTCCTGACTATCGGCGCCGCCGTCACCGGGCTCGGGTTGGCGACTTACACTGGCGTCCTGATCGGCGCCACCGCAATCCCAGCGTGGTTTCTTCATCGCGTTCTTCTCCCGATTCATTTCGGCACGGCCGGGCTCGGTTGTGCGGCGGCGATTCTCGAGCTGCTCGGATTTCAAATCCGGCCGCTCTTCTTGATCGGGATGCTGGCGGCGATCATCGAGACGCTGCTCTGGCTTTGGCTCGAGTTTGATAAACACGGCGCGGGAGACCGCGCTTTACACGAAGGCCGCGCCGGCTGGCTCATCCGCGGCGGGGAAACTTTCTCTGGTCCGCTGCCGATTCTTCTGCGCCTAACGAACCTGGTTCCGTTCGCCGCCGTCTTCTTTTTGCTCGGAGCTTTGCTCAGTCGTTTCGGCTGGATTGAGGCCGGCCGCGTCTCCGGTCGTGATCCGGAGGCGGTCTTCGCCACTCAGCGGCACGATTAATCCCGATGGCAAAGAGAGATAAAGTCGAGGAGGCGAAAAAATCCGGCGCAGAGGATGAGGAGGTTAAGGAAAGGGCCTCGATCAAGGGGCGCGTCGTTTACAGGGCGGTGCAGAAGGAAGGCCAGGATGAGCTCGAGCGAACCAATTCCGCCCTCGCCTGGTCGGGTCTCGCGGCCGGTCTGTCGATGGGCTTTTCGCTCATGTCGGAAAGTTTACTGCAAAGCCATCTGCCGGACGCGCCTTGGCGGCTGTTGATCACCAAATTCGGTTACAGCATCGGCTTTCTCGTGGTCATCCTCGGCCGGCAACAACTCTTCACCGAGAATACTCTCACCGTAATCCTGCCGCTCCTGCGCAAACATGACGCGCGTACTTTCTACAATGTCGCGCGGCTCTGGACGATTGTGCTGGTGGCGAATCTCGTAGGCGGCTTCGCCGTTGCGTGGCTCCTCGGTCACACCAACGGAGTAGGCCCGGAAGTTCACCAGGCAATGAATGAAATCAGCCTGGTCGCGATGAATCACGATTTCGGGACGCTCCTGATCCGCGGCGTCTTTGCCGGGTGGTTGATCGCGCTCATGGTCTGGCTCCTGCCCGTGGCAGACACGGCACGCGTCGGCGTCATCATCCTCATTACTTATGTTGTCGGGATCGGTGAATTTTCCCACATCGTCGCGGGCTCGGTCGAGGCCTTCTACCTCGTCGCGACGGGGGTAAAATCCTTCGGGGATTATTTTATCTACATGGTGCCGATCCTGATCGGGAACATCATTGGCGGTTCCTCGATTGTCGCCGCCATCGCCCACGCCGAATACATCGGCAGCGGCGAGGGCAAGAGCGAGAGCGACGACTGAGCCGCCTCGCCTAACGACTCATATTTTCCCCGGCCGCAGCGAACGGCGATCGCCCTGGCGCTGGGTCAGGCCATCGCGGTCACAGCGATCGAGAAACGGAATCAGCACCCGCCGGCTCGTTCCAAGGAGCTGCCGCAGTTCGCTGGCGGTAGATGGACCGCTCTTCCGTAGCGCCTCGGCCAGTTGTGACTTCATCTGCGCGAAGGCGTCAGCCGACAGTAGAACGTCCTCACCGATCATCGTGACTTCGCCGGTTTCGCTCAGAAAACGGAGCGCTTTTTGTCCGGCGGCGTCGGGCACAAGTTCCTTGCGCGAGGGCGGGTCGAATGGCCGAACGGCGAGCCCGGCGCGAATCTTCCTCCCTGCTTCCGCTAACGCCGCCGGCAACGAAGGGCGGTGACTTTGCCGGCGAATCGCCCCATGCACGCAGGAAAATTCCTTCGCACAAAGATCGGCGATGAGCGCGTCTTCCAGTTCCGCATCGTTCAGCGCGAGACCGGTTCGGAGCGTTGATAACTTGAGACCGGTTCGCTCCGGATGCGTGGCATGTTCTAAATCGATCGCGGCGCTGGCCCTCTGCCGCATTCCCTGCCAGCAGTTCGCATCCGCCACTAACGCTCCATGGACAATGATCTCACGCTCCTGCGCGAGCCGCCCGATCGCTTCCGCGATGGTTTCGGCGGCAAAGTGAGATTTTAAGAGAAGCAAGGCCCGCCGCACGACCGCGTCCCGGCGCATCTGCGACCGGAGGAGAGTTGTGATGTCGTTAGGCTGCGCGGCCCGGGCCTGCAGAAAAGCCCGCTCTACTGAGGAACGCAACTTGGTTCCCTCCGCATCCGGGTTGAGCACGACGCCACCCGCGATCGTGGTGCGGCTCGCTGAATCGCGCAGGATGAAACGGTCGCCGACAAAAACGAATGCCGGTTCAGTGCAGCGCAAACGCGCGATCGCGCTTTGCCCTGGCAATAGTTCACGGTGATCGAGCAGGGTAATGCGAGCCGTGAACCGTGCGCTGCCATGATGCAGCTGGATGACGGACGCGTTCTTGAGCGGACGCGCGGTGGACCCGACGCGGTCCGACCGCATTATCCACGCGTCGATCGTCCGGCTCGGATTCACCTCCTGCATCGTCGTGAGAACGCTGCCGCGAGGAACATCTTCGACTCCGAGCTCGGGGAGATTGAGCGCGGTGCGCGTTCCCGGGAGCGCGAGCTCGAGCGACTGGTTGTGGCTTTGGATGGCCCGGATGTGCGCGCGCCGATTTTTGGGTTGGAGTGAAACGCGTTCGCCCCGGGCGAGCGGGCCTCCGGTCAGGGTGCCCGTTACAACCGTTCCGGTGCCGCGAACGGTGAAAGCCCGATCGACAAACAGGCGCGGCTTCCCCGTGTTCGGGGCACCCGGCAGTTGGGCGCAGGCGTCGGCCAGCGCTTGTTTCAAAGCATCGAGTCCAAATTGCGAACGGACCGAAGTCCGCACGATCGGCGCGCCCGATTCTCCGAGCCGCTCGCGCACTTTGGTCTCCGCCTCTGCCGGATCGCCGAGATCGCATTTCGTCAGCGCGACGACCACCTCTTGGACTCCGAGATAATTCAGAATCTGCCAATGCTCCTCCGTTTGCGGCATCCAGCCGTCGTCCGCCGCGACGACGAGGAGAGCAAGATCGATCGCGCCGAGGCCGGCGATCATGTTGCGGATGAAATCTTCGTGTCCGGGCACGTCGATGATCCCGAGCGAAAAATCAGGGAGCGCGAGTTGGGCGAAACCAAGATCAATCGTGATCCCGCGCGCTTTTTCTTCCGGCAGGCGGTCGGTGTCGATGCCAGTCAGCGCCTTGACCAGCGCGGTCTTGCCGTGATCGACATGTCCGGCCGTCGCGAGGATGAAATGCTTCTCTGTCACGACGCGATCGTTAGGCCTAAACGCAACGCGGCCGCAACCATCTCGTCCTGCGCTGGGAAAATGGTGCGCAGATCGAGCCGGAACTTTCCCCGGACGATATAGCCGATGACCGG
The DNA here is from genome assembly GCA_051003415.1 of Chthoniobacterales bacterium. Taxonomy (GTDB): domain Bacteria; phylum Verrucomicrobiota; class Verrucomicrobiia; order Chthoniobacterales; family UBA10450; genus Palsa-1392. The sequence goes on from JBPCLI010000002.1 coordinate 4,822, forward strand.
TGGCTCACCCCGGCGAAGGCGCGCGGCCAGTTCGTCCGGTTTCTTCACCGCCAGCTCCAGCGCAACCGATGAAATAACGGTGCGCGGCAAGGCACCGCCGCCGATCTCGGCTTTGCCTTCCACCAGCCGCGCCTGCAGAGGCAGTCCGCGCAGGGAGGCAATCAATTGTTCGCCGCGGCTGGTGAGCTCTTCGTTAGGCACCTGCAGGAGCGAGAGGACGGGGTTCTGCTCCTGGCGTAGATGCGCTTCGACCGTCGCAGTCAGGGCGGCGAAGGCCAGCTTGTCACAGCGCAAGGCGCGGAAGATC
>JBPCLI010000003.1:0-15752 GCA_051003415.1 Chthoniobacterales bacterium
CGCCCTCTCGGGCTGCGTTACGGCGGCGCCTCGCCGAAACAGGCTTTGCCGGGCGCGATGAGTCAGTTTCGCAAACCAGGAAGATTTGCGCTGGCGGGGTGCCAGCGTCAGCACGCGAGGCGTGCGCTCCCCGGACCCAGAGGGCTACCTTCATCCGTTGCTTCCACCTGCTCAAAAGCGCATGATACGCTCTAGAAATGTGCGCCGACGTATTCCCACATCTGGTGATGCCAGTAAGGCCATTCGTGGCCGCCCTCCGGGCCCCAGTCGTCCAGATGATGAGCGATGCCGCGGTTTCGTAGGACTTCGGAGAAGCGGTAGGTAGGCCCACTGTTTTCCCATGGACCGCAGCCGGTCACCAAATGGATATCGCAACTGCCGTATTGATGAAGAAACCAGGGATCGTTCTGGTTCGCCATGTAGTCGACGGGGTTATTGAAGTAGAAGTTGTCGTCGTACATCCCGTCCATGGAATCGCGCATGTCGTAGACGCCGGAGAGCGCGTAGCAGCGTTTTACTCGGTCGGGATGCTTAAAGAGCATATTGGCCGCGTGAAAGGCCCCGAGCGACGCGCCGTAAGTGGTGATCGGGATGTACCCGGTCTGACACTGCGCGTCGATGAACGGAAAGACTTCGCTCGCTACGTAATCGGCGTATTGCGCCTGCATCCAACTCCGATGAAAGGGATGCGCACTCTTGTTCTGGAACGAATCGCTCTGAACCCCGTTGATGGAAAAGATGCGAATGCGGCCCTGTTCGATGTAGGGGCTAAGGGCGCCAATCATACCCTGGCCTTCCTGCTCCCATTCGTCGCCGCCGCTGGTCGGAAATGCGAGGATGGGCAGACCATAATGGCCGTAAACGGCGACGCCCATGTCGCGGTTGAGACGGTGAGAGTACCAACGCTGATAGTCGCAATGCATATTCGCCGAGATTAGCGGATTGACGCTCCGGGGCAATTAGGAATCCGCAATCCGGAATGCGGATCGGTTGTAGCGATAGGCGGCGGTCGGCGCGTGCGTTTGTACCTGCTCCCAACCGGCCCAATTCCAGGTTGCCTTTGCTTTCGACCTTGGGGTCTGTACTACGAGCACGGACCGTAACGCGATGAATCTGCCCAAAACAAAATATGCGCGCAGCGGCGATGTTTGCATCGCTTACCAGATCACGGGCGAGGGTCCTTTCGATGTGGTCTGGGCGCCGGGAACGATGTCGCATCTCGACCTGGACTGGGAAATCCCGCAGCGCGCTCTCTTTTTCGAGCGCTTCAGCAAATTTTGCCGGCTCATTCGCTTCGATAAACGCGGCACCGGCCTCTTGGATCGCCCGCTGCACATGGCGACACTCGAGGAAAGGACGGACGATATCCGCGCGGTGATGGACGACGTCGCTGCTTATTTGGGGAGCGCAAGCGCGCTGGATCGCGTCGGAAGATCATCCCTGGGGCCAAACCCAGCAGGAGCATGAGCAAATGCTCGCGATGGTGCACGATTCCTTACATAATAGGCCCGGGCGCCGGCATGGGGCCCGACGCGCCGCCGGAAGCGGTGGAAGCGGTCGCTCGCTACATGCGCGCGGCGGCGAGTCCCTCGGCCGTTTATGCCTACGAGGTAATGAACGGCCAGATCGATACCCGGCCGATCCTGCCGGCCATTCAAGCGCGGACTCTGGTGATGAATCGCACGGGCGACCTCTGCGCTCGGGTCGAAGCGGCGCGCGACATGTCCTCGCGCATTCCCGGGGCAAGATTCATCGAGTATCCGGGTAACAGTCACTCCGCGATGCTCGACGACATGGACACCGTGCTTTCCGACGTTCACGAATTCATTACCGGTGAGCGACCGATCGACTCCTTCGATCGCGTCCTGGCGACGGTACTTTTCTTCGATATCGCCTCATCCACCGAGCGCGCCGCGTCCATGGGCGACACCGCGTGGCGCAATGTCCTCGACTCTTACTACGCAGTCGTGCGCAAGGAATTGGTGCGCTATCGAGGAAAGGAAACCAATACCACCGGCGACGGCTTTCTCGCGACCTTCGATGGTCCTGCGCGGGCCGTGCGCTGCGGGCTCGCGGTCGTGTTCGCAGTGCGCCAGCTCGGGATCGAGATCCGGGCCGGCGTGCATATCGGCGAGTGCGAGCTGATGGGGGACAACATCGGCGGGATCGCGGTCCATGCCGGGGCTCGGATCATGGCAAAAGCCGAGCCGGGCAGCGTGGTCGTTTCACGGACGGTGAAGGATCTCGTTGCCGGTCCGGGAATCAATTTCCGAGACCTGGGCCTGCACGAGTTAAAAGGCGTGCCGGGAGATTGGCGAATCTTCTCGGCTAGCTAGTCGCTGAGAGCTACGAGCTATTCTCCGATGATCTTTACGAGCACACGCTTGCGGCGCTTGCCGTAGAATTCGCCGTAGAAGATTTGTCCCACGGGCCGATACCGAGCTGGTCTTTGCAGATGGCGACGACGACTTCGCGGCTCATGATCTGGCGCTTGAGGTGGCGGCGTCTCATGGGGTTCGATGGTCACGGGACAGACTTCTTGTCGCCGGGCCCTCGCATGGCGTTGATCAGGCAGAGGCCGCCGGCCACGCCACGCCGGGTCACCAATTCCTCGACGGTCGGCGTGATGTTGATAAACCCGCGCCGGCCTGACCAAAGCTCAAAAGAGGCGGGGTGCACCGGGAGAATAATCGTCTACTGTCCCGGTGATCAAAACCATCCCGAACTTCCTCGGCATCGCCGCTCTGCTCCTTTGCGCGTTAGGCGCGCTCATTTTTTGTGAAGTGCTCCGGCCCTTTCGCGATATGTCCATCGACGGTCCCATCGCCCTGGCTTCGTGGGGCCTCGGTGCGGCGCTCGGGATCTCCGGTTTCTTTCTCAAAGGGCGCTCGCTCACGCTTAGTGTCATCGGCGCGGCCTCCAACATTCTGCCACTGATTGCCGCGTTGGTTTTGTTCTGGTTGCTCGCTCACAGCAATTTCGCCTGGCACTAGGCGAAAAGAGAAGGGGCGAAAACCAGCGAGCGTGGTCAGCAGCGCCTTGGGCTTACGGTTTACCGGTCGAGGCAAACTTCGCGTAGCGCGTCATCTGTTCGCCGAGCACAGCGTCGACGCCTTTCGAGATTTCCTTGAAGTCGTCGGGGTCGTACCCGCCGACCGCATACACGACCGAGATATGCGTGCCCTTGCCCTCGGCCTTAAAGCCGACTTTCATCGAGCCAGCGACGCCCATGAATTGAAGCGGGCCAAGGCCGCCGCTAAAGACCAGCAGCGCACCAGGGTTGGCGTGGACGACGCTCATGTGACTGACTGACCCGCCATTCGGAAGCGCCTCGCACCAACAGCCGCCCGCTTTTGGTTCAATCGAGATGTTCTTGGCCGCGCCCGAAAAAGAGTGAGCGTCGCTCCACCAGGAGCCAATGCTGACGAAAGCGTCGTAGGCGCCTCTTGGGTCGACCGCGACGTCGGCCTCGTGCGTGACGGTAAATCCGTTAGCACTCTGCGAGGCCACTTTGGCAGGGACGCTCGTGGCGAATGACAACGCGGTCGTTACGATGGCTGCAGCCTGAAGAATGGATTTCATGATTGTGAGTGACGTGTGTAATCCGATTGAACCCCCAGATCCTCGTGACCCTCCGGCGAGATGTTATGCATCACAATCGGCAATTCGTTGGTGGAGACCGGGTCGGCGTTCGGGCTTAAGCCTAGTTTCTGCCGGGCGCTCGAAGCAAATATCGCCTTCCGCCCCAGGTTGCGACTGAGCGGCTGCATCCGGCTGCCGGGCCCGGTCGCGCAAAGCAAATTCTGCTGGTAGCGTGTGAGCGGAATGAGTGCGCGAGAACAAATCTCGACGATCCTGAAGAGCGATCTCGGCGTTGAGGAGAGCTATGAGCACGGGCCGAAGTGCGTTAGGCCCGGGACGTTAGTTCAAATCGATGGAGCAGTGTTCAAGTGGTATCAGCTCGCGCTGGAAAGTCAGCCGGTGCCGCATGAGATCGACCGGCTGGCGCGATCGTTTCTCGCGCGCACGAAAATGGAGGCGAAGGGTCTGGGCTTCGTCATCCTCCATCGGTGCGGGGAAAGCTTTTATTTCCTCATCGCCAACACCTGGCGCGGTAACAATGAGCTTTGGGAGACGGTTTTCTACAAGGACGGAGATGCAATGCTGGACTTCGCCCTTTGGCCGCGCGACGGAACCCACAAACCGGCCTTTTGCGTTTGGGAACTGGCGGCCGTTTGGCACGAAACAAAATCTTGGGAGCGTTTTCTCACGTCCGCGCGCGACGATGCCGCCGCCCGGGTCTGGGAGTGCGATCTTTATTCCGGGGCCGCCTGATTGACGCAAGGAAAGTCCCATTTGCGCCTAAGTCTCCGTGGCGTTTTTTGCACCCGACGGCGCAGGAATCTTTATTGAATATGCCGATGAACCGCCACCAGGGACTGCGGCCATAGGCCCGCCAAGACCGACAAAGAGCTCCGTCTGGAGAATGGCAACGACACTCCTCGAGCGGTTTGCCTTCGTTAACAGGTGCTCTCGCCAACCTCTCGTTAGGCGGCTTTTTTCTCCGCTTTCAGCGTCCCCATGTCGATGACGAAACGGTATTTCACGTCGCCGCTCACGACTCGCCCCCAAGCCTGGTTGATGTCCTGCATCGAAGTCATTTCGATGTCAGGCCTCACGTCGTGCTCGGCGCAGAAGTCGAGCATCTCCTGGGTTTCCTTGATTCCACCAATGCCGGAACCGGCGAGGGAACGGCGTTGCATGAGCAGGTTAAAAATCTGCGGCGACGGATGCGGCGTGGCCGGCGCGCCGACCAGGACCATGGTGCCGTCGCGCTTGAGTAAGCTGATGTAGAGATCGAGGTCATGCGACACCGAGACGGTGTTAATGATCAGGTCCAGCTGGCCGGCGTAGCGGGCCATCTCCTGTTCGTTTTTGGAAATAACGACGTCGTCGGCGCCGAGTTTCTTGCCGTCGGCGACCTTTCCCGGCGAGTGAGTGAAGAGGATGACTTTCGCACCCATGGCGTGGGCCAGTTTCACTCCCATATGACCGAGTCCGCCGAGGCCGACGATGCCGACCGTCTTGCCGGCACCTGCATTCCAATGGCGCAGCGGTGAGTAGAGAGTAATACCCGCGCAAAGGAGGGGCGCGGCTTCGGCCGGTTTGATGGCCGCAGGAATGCGCAGCACATAATGCTCATCCACCACGATGACGGTGGAATAACCGCCCTGGGTTGATTTGCCGGTTTCTTTCTCCACTCCCATGTAGGTGCCCTGCATGCCTTCGGTGCAGTAATTCTCGAGATCCTCCTTGCAGTTCTCGCAATGACGGCAGCTATCCACGATGCAACCGACGCCGACCAGATCGCCAGTCTTATGTTTGGTCACGTTCTGCCCGACCTTCACCACCTTTCCGACGATCTCGTGCCCGACCACCTGCGGATAGGTGACCGGCATCCATTCGCTGCGCGCGTAGTGCAAATCGGAATGGCACACGCCGCAGAACAAAATATCGATCTGCAGATCGTCGTCGCCGACCTCGCGGCGCTGGAAACCCCAGGGCTTGAGGTCTGATTTCGGGTCGAAGGCGGCGTAGGAATGGGCGTCGATCATAGGAAAGTTGAGTGAGCGCGGAGTCTACACCGGGACGGAGCTTCGCGAAACCCAGTCGTCCACGGAATTCACGGCGGGCAACATTTCCGGAGCGGAAGGCTTGGCATCCCGCTGGTTTCCTGCTCGGATATTACGACCCCTGTCCAGTTGCCAACAAAAATCGATGAGAAGTTTATGAAGAAAACATTCATTCGTCTGCTAGTCGGGGCGAGCATATTAGGCGCGGTAACGCTCTTTGCGCAGGAGGGCGCAACCAAGGCGCCCGAATGGACGCTCACGCTGCAGAATAAGACCTACCCCCTGAAGCAAGCACTGGCCTACGAGACGACGGTCGACGATGAAGCCGCGATCGCGTTGATCCTGAGCGGGCAAAAGGTAACCAGCGAGAAACTGAAGGAAGCGAGGGAGTCGGAGAAGGAAGGTAACGACGGCGATTTTGACCGGCCATTCCTGAAGCTGGTCTTCACGAAGAAGACGGGCGAACTCAAGTTTTGGAGCGCCGGCGCGGGGGGCACGTCGATCGCTCGGCGGAGTGGCGGCGCGACCGGACAACTCAAGTCACAAGGCGGTCGTGTCAGCGGCAAAGCAACCCAGCAGGTGGAAGCGGACGAAATGTTTCCCGCTAATTTCGACATCAGTTTCGACTTGGCGCTGCCCGCATCAGCCATTAAGAAACACGGCCCGGCCGCCAATGTAAAGCCAACCGTCACCGGCATCTTCAAAGGCAACGGCAAAGAGGCGAAGCTGACATATGTCTCGGCGCATTGGCGTGAGCCTTTCGACGATAAACCGAGCATCGTGCTGGTGCTCACGGAAAAGGATCATTCCAAAGATCCGAAGCCCGACTTCAATGCGTCATTCGGCAAGTTCGGCAGCGCATTGACGATCTCGCTCCACGAAGATGGCAGCATCTTTGGTTGTGAGGTGGCGCATAGCGCCCACCAAAAGCGGGGCTTTAGCTCGATCGGTAGTATTGAGACGACCGAGTTCACCTACGAAGACGGTAAGGTGGAAGGTGAACTCACCACCAACGGCCAGGTCGATACGTTCGGTGAAAAGTGGGAAGTGAAGCTCAAGTTCGTCGCGCCGCTGGGCGAGATCCCGAAAGAGTTTCAGGTCGCGGAAGTGAAGAAGCCCGAGAAGCAGGCCACGCCGGCGGACAACGACGCGGACGACAATGTCGATCTCGAAGCGCTTACGAAATCGGGTGAGACGTCGGCAGCGGCTGGGGGACTGAAAGCCAAGGATCTTGTGCTGACCAGGGATGCGACGGACGTCGAGTACAAGGGGATGGTGGAACAGCTCGATTTCAAGAGTAAGTCGAGCGTGAAGAGCGTCTGCGCAGAGCTGGCCGCGAGTCTGAAAGCCCAGGGCTGGAAAAACGACGGGGCAGACATGGTGAATCCGCAGTCTTCAATCCTGAAACGGAAGCGCGGTGAAGCTAGCCTAACGATCTTCGTAAAGCCGTCGAACGGCGGAAGCGGAGTAAAAATGATGACCGAAGGCCTTTCCTGGGACTAGCCCTCCAACGCTTAAGTACGGACCAGGGGCGGCGCCGAGCCGGTGAATCGCGAGCGAGATTGGGCCGCGTCCAGTCGCTCGCGAACTTCGTGGCGGTGACGGATGCGGCGAAGCCGATCATACCGAAGGTTCGCGATCTTGAGCGTATCCACGTTTTTCGTTAGGTGCCATCCGCCAGAAGGCCGCGGGCACGATATGCTCGGAGGAGTTAGTTGAGATGCGTCTGGGGGGTCAGCTTACTACGGTGGCGCGCCTTCGCCCGACAGCGTTCAACGGCGGGATCCGGGATCCTAACCGGGCTGTGGAGCGTCTGTATCGATCTTAGCGATTCACGATGCAAAAAAGATAGAAAGAATCGTGCCGGAGCGAGCCCCTACTGCATGCCAATCGCCGAGTAAGAGGCGGCCCCGATTCTGTCAGCAGCGGCGCGGCGGGGTGGCGGATCAGTAATCCCACGCCGATCAACAGACTATGCAGGGGCGGCTTTCCTGATACAATCGCTTCGAACGCTGGATGCCGATCGCAATTTTTTCGCCGAGCTAAAACGGCGCAACGTTTACAAGGTCGCGGTCGCGTATGCGTCGTGGCCTGGCTGCTTATTCAGGTCACGACGCAGGTGTTTCCCTTTTTCGATGTCCCGAATGGGTCGGTTCGGCTCGTTATTCTGCTGTTGATTCTTGGCTTCCCCTTCGCTCTCATCCTCGCCTGGGCATTTGAACTAACCCCGGAAGGCATCAAGCGAGCAGACGAGCTGACGCCCGAGGAATTGAGGAGATCGGGGAAGGGGCGAAAGTTGATCGCCTTCACAGTTGTGGTCGCGGTTATTGCCGCCTCCCTTTTTGCCGTGCGGTTTCTCGATCTCACTCCGGCACCAGCCAAAGCGGCGGCGAACCCGCCGGCGCCTGGCGCGACCCCGGCGGCGTCGCCCATCCCGGGAAAGTCGATCGCGGTTTTGCCCTTCGAGAATCTGAGTTCCGACAAGGATAACGCTTACTTTGCCGATGGCGTGCAGGATGAAATCCTCACTGACCTCGCCAAGGTCGCCGACCTGAAAGTGATCAGTCGCACGAGCGTGATGCAATATCGCGATGCCGCCGCGCGCAGCCTGCGCAAGATCGGCCAGGAGCTGGGTGTGGCGCACGTCCTCGAAGGCAGCGTGCAGCGCGCGAGCGGCAAAGTGCGGGTAAACGCGCAGCTAATCGACGCCCGGACGGACGCGCATCTCTGGGCGCAGACCTACGATCGCGGCATGGCCGATGTCTTCGCCATCCAGAGCGAGATCGCGCAGACGATCGCGGGACAGCTGCAGGCCAAGCTCTCGCCTAACGAGCAAAAGGCAATCGAAGAACCGCCCACGACGGATCTGGCGGCCCATGATCTTTACCTGCGGGCCTGGTCCCTCGACCAACTTTACAATGATCCGAACGGCCGTGAGTCTCTTATGCAGGCAGTGCAGTTGCTGGATGACGCGACCCAGCGAGATCCGAACTTTCTTCTCGCCTACTGCCTGCTCGTCGAGGTGCACACTGACCTTTACTGGGGCGCATTCGATCATACCCCCGCGCGACTCGAACTGGCCCGGGTGGCTTTGGACAAGGCGGCAAGCATACGTCCGGATGCAGGCGAGGTGCACATGGCCAAGGGCGTTCTTGCCTACCATGGCTATCGCGACTACTCCGGTGCCCTGACCGAGTTTGCGCTCGCGCGCCGCACGCTGCCGAATTCCTCTCATCTCTTCATGTTGACCGCCGCCGTCGACCGGCGACAGGGCCATTGGGAGGACGCCCTAAAGCATTTCCACCGCGCGGTCGAGTTAAACCCGCTCAACGCCACCACCCTGCAGGAGACTGGTTTCACCTACAATCGTTTGCGGCGTTGGGCGGAAGGCCGGCCTTACCTCGAACGGGCGGTGGCGGCTAACCCGGACGATATCTTCTGCCGGTCAATCCTTTGGGCCTTATCCTATTTCCAAAACGGTGAGACGGCTTTCTTGCGCGCGCAACTTGATGGCCTTTTGCGCGTCGACCCGAAAGACGCGAGCCGTTTGGCCGCGTTCTATGTGGAAATTGCCCTGGCCGAGCGCAACGACGCCGCCGCCGAGCGGGCGCTACAGTTGGTTCCGACGGACGGTTCGGTCGACACGACGATGGATGCTCTCTGGCGGCACGACTGGTTTGTCGGACAAGTGGCGAAGACCTTCGGCGACACGAGCCGTGCCGAGAAAGCTTTCGCCGCCGCGCGACCGGCTGCCTCGCGAACGACACAGGAACAGTCGGATTACGCCCCGGGCTGGATTATCCTTGCGTTACTTGATGCGGGACGTGGCCAAAAGTCTGACGCGATTGCTGAGGGCCGGCGCGCGCGGGGAGTTACTCCCGATCTCGGAGGACGCTTTTAGTGGCCCAATCTACGCCACCGAGCTTGCCATGATCTATGCCTGGGTCGGCGAAAAGGATCTCGCCCTGGAACAGTTAAAGGAATCAGCCAGCGTGCCGGCCGGCATCCAATACGGAGTTTTGAAACTCTCTCCCATGTTCGACTCTTTGCGCAGCGATACGCGGTTCGAGAAAATCCTCTCCGAGCTCGCGCCGAAGGGAGCGATATGAATAGTGATGGAAGACTCTTCTTCCACTTCCGGAACAAAGTCATGAGTCTCCTCTCCGAGCTGAAACGCCGGAATGTCACGCGCATTTTTCCGGCCAGCCACGATGAATAGTTTCTTCGCCGAGCTCAAGCGCCGCAACGTGGTGCGCGCCGCTGCCTTCTATGCCGCCAGCGCATGGTTGCTGGTGCGGGTGGCGACGCAGGTTTTTCTGCTTTTCCATGTCGCCGAGTGGGTCATGCAATGGATTGTGGTCGCGGCCTGCATCGGCCTTCCCTTCGCGATGATCTTCGCGTGGTTCTATGAGTGGACGCCACAGGGTCTGAAACTCGAGAGCGAGATCCCCGCTAACGAGTCTATCACTCGCCAGACTGGTCGGAAGCTCGATCGTTGGATCATCGCGATCCTTTCTCTCGCCGTGGTTCTACTCTTAGTCGACAAGCTCGTCTTACATAGGGACGCCAAGGCTGACTCGGGTAAGGCCTCAGGGGTCTCAAAGAAATCAATCGCCGTGCTACTTTTTGTAAACATGACTTCCGATAAGCAGAACGAGTTCTTTGCGGATGGCTTATCGGAAGAAATCCTAAACTCGCTCGCGCGCATCGATGGCATGCGCGTGATCGGGCGCACTTCTTCCTTCCAGTTCAGAGGTAAGACCGAAGACCTGCGTACGATTGGCGAGAAGCTCTGGGCGGGTAACGTCCTCGAAGGCAGTGTGCGGCGTGAAGGGGATAAGGCCCGCATTACCGCGTAGTTGGTTCGTGCTTCCGATGGCATTCATCTCTGGTCGGAGACTTATGATCGTACCTTGACAGATACGCTCGCCGTCCAGGTCGATATTGCTGAGGAAGTGGCCGATGTGCTTAACGTCGTGCTAGACGACCGGGAGCGCGCAAGGATGCGGGCGGAAGGAATCAAAAACGTTGATGCCTTCATCGCCTACCAAAAAGGCTTGCAGCTCTACGCGGACGCGCACAACCCGGCCAAGAGCCAGAGCGTCATCGTCGGGTTGCGCCTTGCCAATCAGGAGTTCGACCGCGCTGTCTCACTGGAGCCCGGCTTCTCGCAGGCCTACTTTGCGGCGGCGGATCTTTACGATCACATCCTGCTTGCGGATGACCAGTCAGCGGAAGAACGGCTTGGAGCTCAGCAAGCGGCGTTACACTACCTCGAGCGGGCCGCAGCGAATAGTCATGACGAACAGCAGCGTCTCCTGACTTTGGCCGGCCGGCAATTAGTAAGTAATGACTCGCATGGCTTGGGGGCGAATATCGAGGCGGCGCTGAAACATCCAGGCTGCAGTGCGCCGGATTGGCTGCCGGTATTTGCCGGGGTATATGGCTACGGCGATTTGGTCGAAGACCTCGGAGCGCGGGTTAGCCTCTGTGATCCGCTAAACTCAATCAATTTTAACAGCCGAATGCGGTCCTCGCTGAGCTCCGGACAGCCGCAGCGTGCATTAGATATCCAAGCCGCCGCAGAAAAAGCGCGCGGCGGTTCAGCCGCAACGAACCTTTTCCGGGTGCAAGCCTGCATTATGTTGGGGCGAATCGCGGATGCCAAGGTGCAGGCCGCCGCGATGAATCCGACCGACGAGAACTACTACAAAGCCAACTCTTTGTGGGCACGGCTGCGGGCGAGAGCGCGGCGAGTATTCACGCTCGCTTGAAGAGCGTCGATCGCAGTCACTCCATTTACAAACTCCAAGGCCTGACAGACACGATCGAAGCGGTCCTCGCGGGCGACCGCGCGGAAGCCAATCGGCGCGCGGCGGCTTATGATTCGCAACCGGCCGGGCCCTTTATCCTAAGTGTGCTGGCGGCTGATAGCCTCGACGGTGCGCCTTTTGATCTCGAGTTTACCCCTAACTTTAAGGCTCGATTGGCAGAGTCCGGCCTGCCCTGGCCGCCGATCTCACCGATTAAATTTCCCCACCGCTCCGCAACGGAAAAGTGATGGAAAGACGACCTTCCTTCTTTGCCGAGATCGCGGTCGGAGCTTACTATCGACATAGACTTCGCCCCGGGCAGCTTCGGCTGCACCGTCACGCTCCTCGCCACAATGAAGGGCACGTAAGGCGAAATCGGGGCCATCGGTGCGTGGCAATTCGCACAGACCGACCCTTGGTCGCTGCCCGATGAACTGCGAAGATTCCTCGGGCCTGAAGTATTTACTGCGACGAAAGCCTGCGGGGCGATGAGGGAGCAGCCCGGAACTCCGCCGGGCCGCGATTTGCGCCAGGTCGGGTGTCGGGATTCGTGCGCTGGGAATTTTTCAGATCATTCGTTTTCCGCGCGGCCGCGATCGGGATTTTGTCGCTCGCGGCGGGAGCCGCCGTGTCGAGCAGGGCGAGTAACTGGTCTGTGTTGCTGACGCGAACCAGTGTGCCGTGCTTCCGGCCGCTGATGCCGCCGCCGGAGGGGACGCTGCCGGATGGGAGAGTAGGAGCGGCGATGGGACCATTCGTGAAGGGCGGGGCGTTGGCGAGTGACTGCGGATTGTTCGCCCCGGCGCACGCAAATGTGCCGGTAGTCGAGCCGTTGCCACCGGAGCCGGTATAGTTGGCATTCGGAATATTCCCGTTGAAGCCGGTGTAAACATCGGCCGGTGTGGAGCCACCGATGGTGACCACGACGCTATTGGAAATCGTGATCGTATTCCCCGCGAGGGTCTTCGTGCCGGCGCCGCCGAGGGTGACATTCGAGATAAAGTTAATCTGTCCGTTGCTGCCCGAAGCGTAGAGTTTCAGCTCCGTATCCGCCGAGAGCGTGCCGCCGTCGACAGTGAGGAGGCCGTTTGTGCCGAGGGCGGCGACCTTAAGAACGTCGGCATGCGCGATCGCATTCGTGAAGGTGATCGTGCCATCGCCATCGATCATGGAGAGGAAGGTCCCCCCTGCATCGTAGTTACCACCAGTGACAGTGATCGACGCAGTCCCCGCAGTGTCGCTGCCGAGGATCTGCAAGGTGGCGTCGCCGGTGGTGGTGGCGTTTCCGGAAATGTTGAGGTCGATGCTGGCGTTACCGGTGATCGAACCTCCCTGGTTATCGATCTGGACAAGCAACGACGGAGCGGACAGGGAGGCGGCGGCGAAAGTAATCCCCGCGTCGCCGCCAATCGTCCCGCCTACGTTAGTGATCTGGATGGTGGCACCCGCGGCCGTGCTAGTGAGGGCGCCGGAAAGTGTACCGAGCAAGGTGGCGGCGCCGCCGATATTCCCGGTGTCGTTGATGATTTGAAAATTAAAGCTGTTCGCGCTCGTTGAGTTGCCCGCAGAGAGAGCCCCGAGCGCATCTCCGCCGATGCCGCCACCGACGTTGAGAATAGTAAAGAGGGTGTCCGTCCCGACAGTGATGTCATTCGTGGCTGTAACCAAGACTGTAGCGTTGCCGCCGACGCTTCCGTTCCGGTCATTCACCAAGGGCTGGAAAGCGGTGCCGGTTGAAATACCATTGGCCTCCAGGAAGACGGTGGCATTGCCCCCGATCGCGCCGCCTCCGGCGAGCTGCCGGAAATCGTTGTTCAGGACGGCAAATTCGCCCGTCCCGCCTGCGACAATGTTTCCCGAAACCACCGTATTGAGGCTCGCGTCGCCCGTGATCGTGCCCCCCGGCACGAGCGTCGTCCCACTAAGAGCCGCGGTATTGCTGATGTCGTTAAAGATGTCGGTTTGGACGTTGAGATTGCCTGCAATGACAATGTTCATGAGCGCATTCCCGCCGATGAGACCGGCGCCAAAGCTGTCGATTTCGATGTCGAATACGTCGCCCGAGGTGACATCACCTAAATTCAGATTCAGCAAGACGTCTCCGTTGATCGTGCCGCCTTGGATGAATGGCCCGGGGTTCATGTTGAACCCGGTGCACTGAATTAACGAGACGATGCCGCCGGTCGCGACCACATTTCCTGCCGTGAGATTGAGAAAAGCGCTCGGGATTACTCCGCCCGCATTCGCGCTGATGGCGGTATTAAGGAGGCCACCGGTGGAGATGCTGGCCGCGGTCAAGTTCAGAAATACGGCCGAGCCGATCATGCCACCGCCCAGGCCGTCGTTCCGGTTCGACGTGACGAAGACCGCATCGCCGGTCGCATTCAACGCTCCGCCGATATTGAAAGTGAGGTCGCCGCCAATATCGATCGTCCCGCCATCCCGATTGTTGACCAGGGCGGAGATTGTACCCGCCGTGAGGTCGCCGTCGGTGGTGACGAAGATGTTGCCTCCCGTTCCGATATGGCCACCGCCGTTATTCAGAACGTCGAGGGTGAGATCGCCGCCGGCGGCAAGGGCTCCTCCAGCCGTCACAGTAATTGTGCCTCCGGCGACGAGATTACCGTCAACCGAGTTGTCGTTCACGATCGAGAGGCCATTTCCGAGCGTGATCGCGTCGCCCGCGACGACGACGGCGAAAAGGCCCACGCTCAGGCCGTTGTTCGTCTGGGTAATTGTGAGGGCGCCATCCGAGATGATGTTTCCCTCCGCGCCGAGAAATAAATCCGTCGTGCCGGAGATGCCAGAGTCGAGGGTGAGATTCGAGACCGTCCCGCGCGCGTAAAAGGCGAGCGATGGGATATTCTCAAAAGAGAGATCGGAGGTGAAGGTGATGGAGCCATTCTGCGTGGCGAGGAGGAGTGAGTTCAGTCCGGTGAAGGTAAGCATCCCGCCCGGGGGCCCGGAGGTGATGTCGCCTACACTGATGAGCGCGAGATTCGGCGTGCCTCCTGCCGGGATCGTGATGCCCGGATTGCCGGTGATATCGAGCGCGCTGAATTTAAAGACTGCCAGCGGAAGAAGATTAATATCCGCAAAGGTCTGATCGAACCCGATGGCCGTATCGAAAGCCGAGGTAGACCCAAAGAGATAGGCCGAGGGCAGTCCGTCCTGAATCGGCCCGCGATAAATCTTGCCGTAGTCAGTCTGGCCGTTAGTTGTGATCGCCGGGTCAGTCTGAATCGTCGTCTGGTTCGTGATGATATACGGGTTCGGCGAGGTAATAACTGGTGGCGTCCCATACTTGCTCGGTGTCGCAGTAGGCGTCACCGAGGGAGTGACCGTCGGAGTTACGGTAGGTGTGACGGTTGGAGTTATCGTCGGAGTCACAGTTGGAGTTACGGTAGGCGTCACGGTTGGAGTCACTGTAGGTGTGACAGTTGGGGTGACCGTCGGTGTAACGGTCGGAGTTACTGTGGGTGTGGCGGTTGGAGTCGCCGTGGGCGAGAGCATGGCCTGGCGCGACTCAGTCGAATTCGCCTGGTTGACGATGCTGGTCTGCGTCGGGTCGAGGAGCGAGACCGTGGTGCCGCCGCCGAAGATGACGAGATTGGTCTGGACCAACGCGCCTGTACTCTTGCTCTCATTTTGCGCGCCGATTTCCCGCGCGATCAGGTCGCGGCTGGGCAAAGGCGGGAAGCCGGTGATGAGCAGCGACGTCTCCATGATCCGATTCACATCGACGTCGACCGGGTCCGGCAATCCCTTGCCCTTCGGGTCTACGATCAACATCTGGCCCGCATGGACGAGGACCGACTCACCGGCCTGCCCCTTGCGGAAGATACGTCCCGTCCCTTCGAGGATGATAAACTTGATGTAGCTGTCCGGGTGGAACTCGAGCATCACGGTGGTGCCGGTGATCGCCGCCGTCACCGCCGCGGTTCTGATCTGCGCGCCGCCGGAGTTTTTCGGGACGCGCAGGAGCATCGCCCCGCCGCCCAGATCGAGGTTGCGGGTGCCTTCGTTGAAACTAAAAATCGTGTTGGCCCCAAGCCGGGCGATAGTTTGATCGGTAAAGGTCAACTCCGCGCGCGACTCCGTTCCGGTGCGCACGGCCGTCCCGTCGCGCACCTCATCGCTCACCTTCGCCGGGTGCGGCGTGGCCTGGTTCGGGAGAAGATTCACGTCCTTGACGACCTGGCTCACGCGCGCCTGCTTCAGGGTGGTGGCGGGGGGGGACGGGGACAAAAACAAAGCAGCCAGGAAGTGGTCAAACCAAAAAAAGAAAACCCCCCCTCCCCACCAA
>JBPCLI010000004.1:0-2166 GCA_051003415.1 Chthoniobacterales bacterium
CTCGCGCGCACCAATGTTCCTGCGTGGGAAATCTGGGCGGGAGTTCCGGCCCGCTATCTTCGGGACCGCGCTCGAGAGCTGTTGAAACTCGAACCGGAGATAGGTTCCTGAATCCTCGAGCGGCCGTCAGCGCACCCAGGTCACGAAACCAGTTCGCCTACCGGCGCCTTTTCCTCTCGTGGTCCGTGAAAAATACGGGCGAGCGGCGACGTAGCTCCGCGCGCGGGCCGGTGAGCGACGGTGCCGGCGCCAACCGGCGGCTGCGGGGTAGAGGAAAATTGCCAAAGCGGCTCAGGGAGTTATAACACGCTGTGGAATCGAATGAACTCCCCGCGCAGACTGGAGCCGAGCGTCGACTCACTGCGATTGCCGTGCCCGAGCTCCTGCAACGCAACGATCCCAACGTCATCAAGCTCGGAGTAGAGAATACAGGGGAAATTCTCTTCCGCGCCCTCGCGGAACGTCTGGACCGCACGGATCTCGCCGGCCTCGATCTACTCGATATCGGTTGTGGCGTGCGCTTCACGCAAACGCTGGTGAACCGCGACGTCCCATTCGCCTCCTACACCGGTATCGATGTCTGGCCGACCTTAGTAACCTGGCTGCAGGAAAATGTGGAAAAGCAGGACGATCGCTTCCATTTCTCCTGCTGGAAGGTTTACAACACCATGTATAACAAGGCGGCCGCGCCGATGGAGAGTTACCGGGACCTGCCAGTCTCAGCGAGTTAGGACGTGATCTTGGGTTACTCGCTCTTTACTCATCTCAACCCGGGCGATATCAGCGCGATTCTGCGGCTGGCCCGCAAGGTGGTGCGGGCAGATGGGCGCTTTCTTCTCACCGCGTTTTGCGATGAGGCGATAGCTGACTTTGAAGACCGGGTGCCGGACAAACCCCTGCTCAACGCGTTTTATAATCCTGCTTATCTGCAGAAACTGATCGAGGAAGCCGGCTGGAAAGTTCTCTCCTCCCGGCCGCCCTACGATTACATGCAGCACTCGTGGCTTTGCCAGCCGGTTACGTCGGCTTGAGCAGTTCGCCGACGAGCGACTTTTCTTCCTTCAGCTCGTTAACCGAGGCGTCGATCCGGGAGCGGCTGAAGTCATTGATCGGAAGTTCCTGCACGATTTCGTAGCCGTCGCCTTTGGTCCGGATCGGGAAGGAGCTGATCAAATCTTTCTCCACGCCGTAGCTGCCGTCGGAGCAAACCGCGACGCTCTGCCAGTCGCCCGCTTTCGTGTCGCTCGTTAGGCTGCGGACAGTGTAGACGACCGCGTTCGCGGCAGGAGCGGCGGAGGAAGAGCCGCGCGCCTTGATGATCGCCGCGCCGCGTTGTTGCACCGTCGGGATGAAAGTTTCCTTCAGCCAGGTCTCGTCGCCGATGACTTGGTCGGCGTTCTGGCCGTCGATCTGCGCGTTGTAAAAATCGGGATACTGGGTGGCGGAATGGTTTCCCCAGATCGTCATGTTCGACACCTTCGTGACCTCGACGCCGGCCTTCTGCGCGAGCTGGGCCTTGGCGCGGTTTTCATCGAGGCGCGTCATCGCAAACCAGCGATTCTGCGGGATGGACTTGGCGTTGTTCATCGCGATCAGGCAATTCGTGTTGCAAGGGTTGCCGACCACGAGGACGCGCACATCGGAGGCAGCGTTTTTCTCGATCGCCTGGCCTTGGCCGATGAAAATCTTGCCGTTGATGCCGAGCAAATCGCCGCGTTCCATGCCCGCTTTGCGCGGGATGCTGCCGACGAGGAGCGCCCAGTCTACGTCCTTGAAGCCTTCGTCGAGATCGGCGGTCGGAGTGATGCCCTTGAGCAACGGAAACGCGCAATCGTGCAATTCCATAACCACCCCCTCGAGCGCGCCAAGCGCCGGCGGAATTTCGATGAGCGAAAGGTGCACCGGCTGGTCCGGGCCGAACATCGAGCCGGAGGCGATCCGAAAGAGAAGTGAGTAGCCGATCTGGCCGGCCGCGCCGGTGACGGCGACTTTGATGGGTGAATTCATGGTGATTCTTTAGCCATAGATGACCACAGATGAAACACAGATTTTCCGGAATGGCCTCGCGGCTTGCTCCCCTGTCTGTGATAATCCGTGCTTATCTGTGGCCGAATCCTTCCCGCTTTCTCGAGCATCTCGCGGATGGGATGCGGCTGTCCTGTAGAC
>JBPCLI010000005.1:0-5839 GCA_051003415.1 Chthoniobacterales bacterium
GAAGACGTAATCGGTGATGCTGCTGGCGTTGCGGATGTCGGGGTTCTTGGTGAAGCCGCTCGGCTCGAAGCGCTGGTAGGCGAATTTTTTGACTAACGACTCGAGCGGGACGCCGTACTGCAAGGCCATCGAGGTAAGGGTGGCGACGGTGTCCATGAGGCCGCCGATGGTGCTGCCTTCCTTCGACATTTGAATGAAGAGCTCACCGGGCTGGCCACCTTCGTAGAGGCCGACGGTGATGTAGCCTTCGTGCCCTGCGATCTCGAATTTGTGGGTGAGCGATATGCGGGTGTCCGACATGCGATGCCTTACGGGTTGGTCGAGCTGGCAGCGGAGCTTGGCGATTTCTTCGTCCAGCTCAACGATGCGGCTTTCCAGTTGCTCGCGATCGGTCAGGACAACGCCGTCGGCGGAGCCGCCCATGTCCTTGGTCTTGCGCGTGTTCAGGGGAGCGGAGCGCTTGGAGCCATCGCGGTAGATCGCGATTGCCTTCAATCCGAGACGCCAGCCCTCCGTGTAGGTGTGCATGATTTCGTCGACGGTCGCGTTCTCCGGCATGTTGACCGTCTTCGAAATGGCGCCGCTCAGGAAAGGCTGGGCCGCCGCCATCATGCGCAGGTGGGCCATGTAGCCTAACGAGCGTTCGCCTTTGTAGGGTTTGAAGGCGCAATCAAAAATCGAGATGTGCTCCGGTTTCAGGCCCGAGCGGTTGTAGCCGGGGACGCCGTCCCCGTTGGGCTTGGGCCCCGCTTCGGCATCGGCGCGCCCGGGGTCAGCGACCCCGGCTACAGGGACATCCTCGATCGTGTCGAAAGCGTCGATGTGCGCGATGATGCGATCGATCTCTCCGGAGTTGTAACCCAGCTTCTCAAGGGCCGGGCGCACCGTTTGGTTAACGATCTTCAGCATGCCACCGCCAGCTAGGAGCTTGTATTTCACCAGCGCGATGTCGGGCTCAATCCCGGTCGTGTCGCAATCCATCAGGAAGCTGATCGTGCCAGTGGGTGCGAGAACGGTGACCTGGGCGTTGCGGTAGCCGTGTTCCTGGCCGAGCTCGGCGGCGGTGTCCCAAACTTTGGCCGCTTCTTTTTTCAGGTAGCCGAACTCTTCGTTGTCAGGGATCTCGCGCACCGCGCAGCGATGTTGCTCGATCACTTCCAGCATGGAGGCGACGTTGTCCTTTGCGACCGGCTTCGGCACGCCGCTGGCACGGGCGTCGCGGTAGCCGGGGAACGGTCCCATCCCGGCGGCCATGCGGGCGCTTTCGGCGTATGCTTCGCCGGTCATGATGGAGGTGATTGCACCGCAGACCGCGCGGCCTTCGACGCTGTCGTAACCGTAGCCGTAGCTCATAATGAGCGAGCCGAGGTTGGCATAGCCGAGCCCGAGGGTGCGGAAGATGTGGCTGTTCTCGGCGATCTCTTTGATCGGGTAACTGGCGTTATCGACGATGATTTCCTGCGCGGTGATGAAGACGCGGACGGCAGCCTTGAAGCGCTCGACGTCGAAGGCGCCGTCTTCGCACTTGAACTTCATCAGGTTGAGCGAAGCGAGGTTGCAGGCCGTGTTGTCGAGGAAGAGGTACTCGGAGCAGGGATTGGTGGAATTCTGCCGGCCGGTGCCTTTGCAGGTGTGCCACTTGTGAATGGTGGTGTCGAACTGCATCCCAGGATCGCCGCAGATGTGGGTGCCTTCGGCAATTTTGCGCAGCAGAGTGCGCGCTTCTTTGCGATCGCAGGGCGAACCGTCGCGCACCCGGCGGGTCCACCATTCGCGATCCTCGACCGCGGCGTTCATGAACTCGTCGCTCACCCGCACGCTCAGGTTTTCGTTCTGGTACATGACGGAGCCGTAGGCGTCGCCGTTGTAGCTGCCGTCGTAGCCCTGCTCGATCAGCGCCCAAGCCTTCTTCTCTTCTTTCTGCTTAGCGTCGATGAATTCCTCGATGTCGGGATGCCAATCCTTGAGCGTGTTCATCTTCGCGGCGCGGCGGGTTTTGCCGCCGCTCTTCACCACGTTCGCGACCTGGTCGTAAACTTTGAGGAACGAGAGAGGGCCGCTCGGTTTGCCGCCGCCGCTCAGTTTCTCGCGGGTGCTGCGCAGGCTGGAAAGGTCGGTCCCGGTGCCGCTGCCATACTTGAAGAGCATCGCCTCGCTCATCGCCAGCTCCATGATGTCTTCCATCGTGTCCTCGACCGATTGAATGAAGCAGGCGCTGCCCTGCGGATATTCGTACTGGGTCGCGGCGCGCTCGGCCTGTTTGGTCTCGCGATTGTAGAAATAATTACCGACGCCGGCGTCTTTCCCGATGCCGTATTGATGATAGAGCCCGACGTTGAACCAGACCGGGCTGTTGAAGGCGCCGTGTTGATTGGCGCAAAGCCAGGTCAGTTCGTCGTAGAAAATTGCGGCCGTTTTCGCGTCGGCGAAATAACCGTCGGCCATGCCGCAATCAGTGATGGTGCGGGTGACGCGGTGAATTAATTGCCGGACGGACGTCTCACGTCCGCCTTTGTGCGGGTCGGTGCCGTTGGCAATGTCGCCGTAGAAATATTTCGAGACCGCGATTTTTGTCGCGAGCGGGCTCCATTTTTTCGGCACCTCGATGTCCTCCTGCTTAAAGATCACCTTGCCGCTGTCGTCGGTGATTTCCGCGGTTCGGCGCTCCCATTCTAGCTGCTCAAACGGCCCGACCTTCGCGTCACTGAAAACACGCTCGAAGCACAAGCCTCGTTTCTTTTTCCGGGCGGATTTTGGTCGACGAGAAAGCGATTTGCGATTTTTGGCAAGCGTGTTGGGCTGAAGGCCGGGTTTGAGTTGGATCATGGTTGAAGGCGGTTCGGGTTTGTGAATAGCGGTGAATGAGCCTCTGAGTCGGCCCGTGAACATCCTGTGCATAACGACTA
This sequence comes from Chthoniobacterales bacterium, assembly GCA_051003415.1. GTDB lineage: Bacteria > Verrucomicrobiota > Verrucomicrobiia > Chthoniobacterales > UBA10450 > Palsa-1392. Next base: position 2,907 of record JBPCLI010000005.1, read on the forward strand.
ACAACAGGATATTGGGGCTGCGCTCAGTGCGACCACCATATGCGGCCATTTTGGAGGCCTGATCAAGAACTTTATTGTAACATTTTCTTGGGTCGCCGGAACCGCTTTTTTTGTCCGGCCTTCGAACGCGTCTCGAGGCGCTTTCTCTCGGCTTAGGACGCCACCGCACGGAAAAAAACCAAGGTTGACTCTAAGCCGATCGGTTTTCAGCTTTTTGAAGACATTCAACCGGAGGTGACAAAATGAAAAAGTGGTACTTCGATGCGGACTATCTGCAGAGCTGCAATTGCGACACTACGGCTGTCCTTGCGAGTTTTCTGCGCGCCCCACGACAGGCGCCTGTGAGGGATTGTGCGTCTGGCGAATCGACAAGGGCGAGCATGGTGAAGTCTCTCTAAACGGTCTCGGTCTCGGCCTGGCGGTGAAATGGCCCGGCGCGATCCATGAGGGCAACGGCAGCGGTCTCGTTTTGGTGGACGAGAAAGCGTCCTCAGAACAGCGCGACGCACTCCTGGAAATCGCCTCGGGCAAGGCGGGCGGCCTGCCTTTTGAGATCCTGGCCACGACCATGACCACGTTTCACAAGCCACGTTTCGTCCCGTTCGACTTTCATTTCGACGGCTTGAACAGCTCGGTCAACGTCGGGGACGTATTGCGAATCGCGCTGGAACCGATCCGCAATCCAGTCACGAACGAGCCCGAGGAGGTGGAGGTGAATCACGTCACCGGCTTCATTTTTCAAAAAGCAGAATGCGCCTCGGCCAGAAAGGGCGAGTTGGACACCTCGGAAATGCAGTTTTCCTATCCGAACAAGGCCGGCTTCATCGCGCGGATTCATTATCATAATTAGACGGCGTGGAACCACTCGCGTCGCTCCTCAAGCGCGACCGTCTCCTGGTCGGCGTCGGGATCATTCTCGTCCTGGTTCTGGCCTGGTGGTACACGGCGGCGGCTGCGCAACAAATGGAAGGAGCCATGAGGTCGACGGCCCAGCCAGATCCGCGGGCTTGGACGAGCGCTGCGCTTTTGTCCCTCTTCGTGATGTGGGCAGTCATGATGGTGGCGATGATGCTACCCACCGCCGCCCCGATGATCCTGACCTTTGCCGCCGTGTCGCGAAATCGACGCCAGCGCCAGCAACCCTTCGTGCCAGTGGCGGTTTTCGGCGCGGGGTATTTAGTCGTTTGGGGTGGATTCAGCGTGGTCGCGTCGGTGGCGCAATGGTTTCTGCATCGTGCGCAGTTACTTTCACCGATGATGGCCAGTTCCAGTTTCGTGCTCGGCGGCATTCTCCTCCTCATTGCCGGGATTTTTCAATTCACGCCTCTAAAGCGCAGCTGCCTGACCCGTTGCCGTGCACCGCTTGATTTCATCACTGCACATTGGCGGGAGGGTTGGAGGGGCGCGCTCATCATGGGGCTGGAGCACGGACTTTTCTGTCTCGGCTGCTGCTGGGCATTAATGACGTTGCTCTTCGTCCTCGGAGTCATGAACCTGCTCTGGATTGCCCTTCTGACCATTCTCGTCGGGTTGGAAAAAATCCTCCCGCGCGCCAGCTACCTGCGAGAGGTCAGCGGGCTGATTCTGGTGGGCTGGGGAACCTGGATGCTTTTCAGCCGATGAGGCGGGTGTCGTTAGTCGTTAGGGACGGGTCTCACGAAGCCGCGCCTTCGCGATTGCAAATTCGACGCGGCCTCCCATAATAGCGGTTGCCAGGAAGGGTGGCTGAGCCCGGTTTAAGGCACTCGACTCGAAATCGAACGTGGGGTTAAACTCACCGTGGGTTCGAATCCCACCCCTTCCGCCACTTTTTTCCTAATCGTCCGGGCCGAATTCCATCTCGTCAGCCGGATGGCCCTGGGCGTGTGATTCGAGCGCCTGAAGCCGGCGCAAGACTTCGGAGAGGAGGAGCTCGTTTTTCAAGTTCACCCGGTAATCAAGATCCGCCCGAATCCGGTCCTTCTGTCCCTGGCGATTTTGCGACATCATGATGATTGGCGCCTGCAATCCGGCCACCATCCCGAGGACCAGATTAAGCAGGACGTATGGGTATTCATCAAACGGACGAAAAAGGAACCAGGTGTTGAACGCGATCCAGAGAAGGGAAAAGGCGATCGAGGCCCCGATGAACTTCCAGCTTCCGCCAAATTCCGCGATCATATCGGCCGCTCGGTCGGCGACCGTGAGGCGCGCTTCTTCCTCTTCGTTGGCGTTGCGCGAAACGCGATGTCGCAACAAATCGTCGGTTCGGCGCAGGCGATGAGTGAGCGCCGTCAGGATCCCGAGCGCGATGTCGGGATTCTTGCGCAGGAAAGAACGGAAATCGTCCCTCGGCAAAACCGCCAAGCGTGAGTCTACCTTGGCAATGGCATCGGCGGAGCGCGGGTTGCCGTCGAGCAGTGACATCTCACCGAAAAAATCTCCCGGACCCATCTCGGCGAGGGTCGCGTCGTGCCCGTCCGCGTCTTTCACGCTGATCGCGACGCAGCCCTTCTCGACCACAAACATCGAGTCGCCCGGGTCGCCGCGATGGAAAAGAGCGGTGCCGCTGTCGACCGCCCGCGTGGTCAGAAGCGAGCAGAGCTCGATCGCGGCCACCTCATCGAGTGCCCGAAAAAGCGGGACCGAGCGCAAGGCATCTATTTTCATAGCGGGGATGATTCGGAGCTCATTCGGATAGGAGTCTGATTCGTCCTTGGTCGCGCGTCCATGAAAACGCGTCCCGGCCTGGAAAAAAACTCCCTCCTTTTTCGTTAGGCGAAGCGCCATGAAAGAGGGACCGGCTGCGGAGATATCGTTAGGCTAACTTCCCGCGGAATTGTGGACGCGCTAGATGTGGAGGCTCAAGAGGTTGTTCATGGATAAATTGAGTTTGGAGATGGGAGGTCGATGAAGGAGAGCGGAGTGAGGTCGGTGCCAGTTGTAGCGATGGA
>JBPCLI010000006.1:0-8657 GCA_051003415.1 Chthoniobacterales bacterium
GCCGACGAGCGGGCTGTTCAAATCCTGCACGATTTCCTCGAGCACAAAGGTAATGGCAGCGAGTGGAGTATTGAAAGCGGCGGCCAACCCTGCCGCCGCCCCGGCCGCTGTCGGCCGCCGCCGCCGCTGCTTGGGAATGCCGAGCCTTCCGCTTAATTCGGACGCGACGCCACCGGCGATGAAAACGGACGGCCCTTCCCGGCCCAGGCTCATTCCCCCGCCGACGTGAAGAAGGCCGGCGAAGAACTTCACGAACACGGTTCGCAGCCTAATGAGTCCGAAATCCTGCCAGAAAGCGAACTTGAGCTGCGGAATCCCACTCCCCGCCGCGCCCTGATCGACGCTCGACATGAGCCAGCCCCCGCCTAACGAGCAGCCGACAACCACGGCGAGCGTGCCAAGGAGAAAAACCGTCGGGGTGCGGTGCGAGAGAGCAACGAAGGTGGAGAGATAAATCCAGTTGATCCCGAGCTCGAAGACGACGGCGGCCAGTCCGCCCACCAGACCGTAGATTCCGGTGAGAAGAATCGAGCGGCTCGACTCGGGAAGGCGTTGGAATTGCCGGGCGAAGAATGACACGGAAGCCCTGCCACTAAACCTGAAAATTCAAGTTTGCCACGGACTTTTCCGGGCCATCTCCGTATCTGCGCCCGCTGGGCGCGGCCGGTTAACCAAGAGAGTTCGGGTCGGCGCTGGCGATCAACATCGTGCCGGCTTCGTCCGCCGTAACCTCCTGCTCGACCTTCTCGGCCGGAGCCGGTTCGGGCCAGACGACGTTCCAGGCAAGGTGCAGCTTTTCGAGGGTCCAGATGGTGTAACGGGTCAAATCGAATTCCCACCATTTCAAGCCGTGCGCCGCGCAGCGCGGCTTGGCGTGGTGGTTGTTATGGTAGCCTTCGCCCAGGGCGCCGAGGCCAACCCAAAAGTTGTTTTTGCTCTCGTCCGACGTCTCGAAAGTACGATATCCAAACTGCTTCATGTGGCAGATCGAATTCACCGCCCAGGTGCAGTTATAAACGAACAACATCGGCACGTAGAGGCACCAGAGCATGCCGGCGAGACCTAGAGTCGTGAAGAGAAGGCCGGCAACGATCAGATGCGGGATAACGTAGAGGGCAGAGTTCTCCCAGAGTTTGCAGTACCAGATCCTCCGCACGTCAGCCGCGTAACGGAGGGAACGCTCGCGAAAAGAGGGCGGCTTGCGGATCAACCACATCATGTGGGCGTAGGGAAATCCGTGCCGCGGGCTGTGGATGTCTTCCTCAGTGTCGGATTTCAAATGATGATAACGATGGTCGCCCACCCACGTGACCGGGTCGCCCGAGAGCCCGATAGCCGATCCGGCAGCGAAAATAAATTTCAACCAACCCGGCATCTCAAATCCGCGATGAGTGAGATAACGATGGAGATAAAGCGTGGTGCCGAGTCCGATCCACAGATAGACGCCGATCATGATCGGCAAATAGAAAAACTGGAATCGGGTCCAGACCGCGGCGACTCCGAGAGCCTGCAGCACGACGAGGATCGTGAAAATGGCGATATTAAATTTTTCGTTCTTGAACATAACGGAGATGGGCGGGAATCCGCCCGAGAAAGAGGGCGAAGTGTCGCTGCTTCGCGCCGCCGAGGCAAGCGGTTTAAGACCGCGGGAGATGAAAACGTTGAGAAATCGGGGTGACAGGATTCGAACCTGCGACCTCCTGGTCCCAAACCAGGCGCTCTACCAAGCTAAGCTACACCCCGGATTACGCGCTGCCCTTATAACACGTGCCGACCGCCGGCGCATGCGAAGTTTGCGCCCTCGCGATCTTTCGACTCGACGGCGATGACAAATTCCGGAGAATCCTTATCCTTCAATCGATGAGATTTTTGCCGCATCTGATTTTCCTTTCGGTAATCGCCGGCAGCGGAACCGTTCTCGCCCAATCATCGCCAGGTCCTGACAACACCTCGGCCCAGGCAGCCAGCGCCCAAACAGCCGCGGCCGATGCAGCGCCGTCTCCTTCCGCGATTGCCCCGGTCGAACCGCTTTCGCTTATTCCGCCAAATATTTTGCCCGCTCCGGCTTCTCTTCCGAAGGCTCCGACGGCACCTGAATTGGATCTCCTGAACTCTTACTTCAAGTCAACCTCGTTGGGGAAAGCGGCCGACGAACACCGTCTTCACCTGGAGATGGCCGCACTGGAAACGGGCATTCGGAACGATGAAGACCTGCACGCGCTTCAAGCGACGGCGCTTCGGGCCTCCACCGATCTCGAGCGACGCCGTCGGCTGGAGGAATATTACGGGCTCTATTTCGGAAAGCTGCGCGGGTTCGCCTCCACTCCGGAATTGAAAACATATATCGACGCCCAGGAAGCGGCCCACAAATTACTCCTGCTCCAACCGCGTGTGCGCCACGAAACGGATGAAGCGAAGGCCACAGCTCTTTTTAAAACGAGTCGAGGCGCCGCCACGACACTCCCGACGCCGGTGCAGGCCAAGGCCAGCCGGGACGTACACCCCTGATCGATAGAGGGCGGAAAATCGACGGGTTGCCGCTGCCGCGGAGCGCGGCTAAAATGGCGCTCGCACAACGGCGCGTTCGTCTAGTGGTTAGGACACAGCCCTCTCAAGGCTGGTGCACGGGTTCGATCCCCGTACGCGCTGCCAATTCTTTCTCCGAGTCATGCTCGTCGCGCTCGATCCGACCCTCGCAGTCGCAATGATTTTCTTGCCAACGATCGCGAAACCTGCTGAAAACAGTTGCACGTACTGCCCAGCAAAACTCTCCCGAAAATAACTCTTCCATCACCGGCATGACTCGACCCACCACTTTTCCATTCATTCTCACTCTCGCTGTTTCTCTCTTTCTCGTTAGGGAAATATGCGCCAGCACCGCTCTCGATCCGCTCCCGGAAAATTCTACAACCCGTTTCGGACAGGCGGTCGTTAGTCTCGGCGATGTCAACGGGGACGGCGTTCCCGACCTCGCGGTCGCGGCGCCCTTCCAGGATGGGGACTTTGTTTCGACCGAGGGCTCGTACGGCAAACCTCAGAACGTAGGAAAAATTTTTATCGTTGATGGAGCGACCCTGTCTGTCCTCAGCCTATTGAACGATCCGGGATTTGAGCTCGTCCAACCGCAGCATTTTGGAGGACAGTTGGGAAGCTCCCTCTCCGCCGTCGCCGACCTCAACGGCGATGGCGTGGCCGACCTCGTCGCCGGTGTTCCTCATCACATTGCAAATCCGGATAATGGACCGATCATCAACGCAGGGCAGGCTTTCGTCTTTAGCGGTAAAAACGGCAGCGTCCTCTTTACGTTGGCCGACCCAACGGCGGAAGAGGATGGCAAAATGGCTACTTCGGTGGCCGCGCTCGGTGACGTGGACGCGGATGGCGTCGCCGATATTCTCGTTGGGGCGCCGGGCAAGGACACCGGCGGCGAAGGCGGTCTCGCAAACGTTGGGCTCGCCTACATTTTCAGCGGTAAGACTGGTCAGGTCATTCGCACTTTGAATCATCCCGACGAAGGCGGCACCGAGGCAGGAGCGGCCTTTGGCACGGCGGTGGCAAACGCCGGCGATATCGACGGCGACGGAGTCACTGACGCGCTCATCGGCGCGCCCGGCGAAGGCCAGGCATTTGTCTTTAGCGGTAAAACCGGCGCTATTATTTTTACGATCGTTAGTCCATTCGCCGAGACGGTGCACTCATTTGGTGCGGCAGTCGCCGGTGGCAAGGATTTCAACCGGGACCGCAAGCCCGACCTGGTCGTTGGTTCACCGGCGCGGGAAGGTTTCCAGGGCGCCGCCTACATTTTTAATGGCAGCAACGGCAGCCTACAACGGACGCTTTTGCCCGCCACTCGTCAGCCCTTCGCTCTATTCGGTGCCTCGATCTGCGTCTCCGACGATTTGACGGGCGATCACCGGCCGGACGTTGCGGTCGGTGCACCGGGACAAAACGTGAGCGGTCATTTGCAAGCCGGAGCGATTACTGTTTTCGACGGCCGGCGGGGCAGGATCTTTCAGACCCTCACCAGCGCCGCTCCGCAGACCGGAGCAGCCTTTGGCGCCTCTCTCACTTCGGCGGACTTTGATTCAAACCGAGTGGCCACAATTATTGCGGGAACACCAAACCAGGATGCCACCATCGATCCCGGCACCGGGCCCGTTCCGCACCTGGCGATCGGACAGATCGAAATTCAACCGTGACTCAACCCCTAACGATGAAAAGTTTTACTTCTTCCCGCTATCTTCTCGCCAGTTGCATTCTCAGTGCGTCCTTCATTTCTCCGGTTTTCGCGAATCACAAATCGGGCGACTCTGCGCTTCCGGAAATAATTGTCGCTGGCGACTTCAACCAGGATGGAAAACTCGACCTCGCACTAAACGTGAGTGGGTTCGACAATATCGCCATCTTCAACGGCGACGGACAGGGCGGATTCACCCTCACGAAACACATTCAGACGGCACGCTGCCGAAAGGTCTCGCCTCCGCGGACGTCGACCGAGATGGCCATCTCGACCTCGTCTCGATCAACGAATGGGGCTATGACATCCGGATAAACCTTGGCGACGGACTCGGCGGCTTCGTTGGGACTAACGAGTTAAACGGAGATGGAGATCCGACCCGCATCGCAGTCCGCGACTTGAACAACGACGGCAAGCTCGACCTCATCGCCAATGCTCCCTCGGAGGGAAAGATGTTACTCTACTTCGGCGACGGGAATGGCGGTTTTAGCAATCACGCCACGGAACTCGAAGGTCTCAGCAATGACTACTCCTTTGCCGTCGGCGACTTCAATCATGACGGGAACCTCGACCTCGCGGTGATCGAGTTTGTCGGGAAAGGTCCGACCGGCACGCGGGTCGAAATCGATCTCGGGGACGGCGCGGGAAATTTTACGGAGAAGACTCGGATTACGGTCGGCGAAAAAGCAGGTGACATTATCCTGGGCGACCTGAACCATGACGGTAATATTGACCTGATTGTCGGCGGCGCCGGTCCACAAAACGACACTGGGCTCTTTGTTTCTACCTATCTTGGTGATGGGACTGGTAATTTCACACAGAAACAGGTCATCAATCTGGGCCCGGGCACCCTTGAAGGAGAAATGGCGCTCGCCGATTTCAACGAAGACGGCAATCCCGATGTCGCCTTCCCGATCACCTTCAGTCAAACCGACATTCAGAGCACGACGGTTCTTCTCTTTTCAGGCGATGGCACAGGGAACCTGATGACCGGTCAACCGATTACCGTGGGGCAAAATCCGCACACCACTCTCGCGGCCGATTTTAACCAGGACGGACACTTGGATCTGGCGGTCTCGAATCGAGGCGACGCCACCATGTCAATCCTCCTCGGCGATGGCCACGGCGGCTTTACGACCAAAGCCGTCCTGCCGGTGGCAGTCCTGCCCGCACCCTGAACGGTTAGGACGCACCGCCAATCCCGGGCGGGCGAACTCCTGCCCTTCGAAGACTTCAGCGGCGACAAACAAAACGCCGCCCTCGTTCGGGCGCCCTGCTCCGTTTTCACGATCGGAGCGAAATCCACCCGCGCGACGAAGCGACCGCCCCGAGCGCGGCCGCCACCGCAGCGGAAAGGAAAAGACGACCAACGATCCGCCGGAACGGCCCGACCTTGGCGTGATCGTGTGTTCCTCTCGAGATGCCATCGTCTTCGAGCTTGACGTTCTAGATCGAGCGAGCTTTTTCGGCAGCCGACTGATCGTTTCAGGCCGTAAAACGCCCGAGATGGCGCGGCGCGTCAGGATCGAAGCTCGGGTGCCAAATAAAACTCATCAGGGAGCCGGAGCGAAGCAGAGGGCGTTTAGGTCTCCGACCGTCGAACCGAGCTCCACGGCGGCCCCGGTCGCCGGATCTATCACCACCAACCATCTCAAGCGGTCACTGTCAGTGTTGCCTCCGCCTTCACTCCCGTAGAGCACACCCGAGGGGCTAAACGCCAAAGCATCGACAAAATGTTCAAGATTGGTGTCCCCAACCGCGGTGGCTTCACCCGTGATCCGATCGTAGGTATACAGAGTCTTATCGTTCGTCCCGTAAAGGAAACCCTTTGAGTCGGCCACGAATCCGCCACCTCGGGCCGGATAGGTGTCCGTGTTACCCGTCCTGGTGGTGAGCCCGGTTTCTTTGTCTATAATATAGAAATACTTCGAGCTGCCGGAAATCGCGTAGGCGATAAAAGTGGTCGGATCAATCGCGATATCAGACAATCGCGAGCTAAACGGGCCACCGACATAAAGGACCTGGGCATTACTTGGATTGACGATGACGAGAGAATTTGGCGCCGTCATGGAGGAACCAGTGATTCCAAAGAGCAAATGAGTGCTGGAATCATATCGCAGCCCGGTCAGTCCATAATTATTACCGTCCAAATCGTTAAGTGGCCCGATATCGGTGACCACCGATCCATCCGAAGGATCAAGCACGTATAGCTCGCCACTGGAGCCGGCAAACCCGGTTGCCCCGTAAAGCAACTGCTGTGCCTGGGCGGAAGTCAGGGCAAAGAACGCGACGAGAAGGATGCTGAGAAGGTATTTCATAAGTAGTTATAATATTTCTTTTGTTTATGTTTGCGCGACGCGGAGACCTCGCTCCGGCACCACGACCCGCCAGGTGAGTTTGAAAAAAGGGGCCGGGCTATTCCATTGCGGCGACCACTCAACTCATCGGAGTTTTTCCAAAGTCGCGTCCTTGTTAGCATATCTAACTTTGCAAAATAGTGACAATCGAGTTACTTTTGCACACCGTGCATCCCCGGGGCACCCGGACAACGATTGCGGCCTCATCGGAAAATCGGTGCCGCGCTTCAGATCCGCGATGTGCCCGTCTCGCGTCCTGCGCTGTATGGCTGTAAAAGCACGGGAGGCGTGTCGCTCCCCGGATTTTCCGATCCGCGAAAACTTAGCCTAACGATCCGCTCTTTTCTCCGAGGCGATCCCGCGCCGCGTTGTCAGGTAAATCGCGAAGCTCCCCAGCCAATGACCGCCTTCGTAATGCTCGCCGGTGACCGCGGCCAATCCGGCCCGGCGATGCGCCTCGGCCGTGGCCGCAAGGGCTGGCCTGCGCGGGTCGTTAGGCGGGAGATCCGAAAGAATTCCCTCCAGCATCCAGGCCCGGCTCAGGTTCAAACCATCGAGGTGCGCCAGCTTTGGATCGCTCGGGTCCGGCGAGACAGTCACCGGGAGCCAGTCGGTCGAGTCCTTCCCCGGGATCTGCGGCATGAAATCGCTCAGCCATTTCGAAAACTCGTTAGGCGGAAGCACTCGCCGCATTACGTCCGCCTCGCCCAGGCAGGGCGAGAGGAAATCCTCGCCGGAAGGTTCGTAGGCAAGCGGACAGTTCTTGTCCGCCAGAAAGAACTTCTTCGCCGAATCGGCCGCCAGTTTCGCAAAGGCCTCGTTCCCGCTCACTCGCGCGTAATCCAGCATCAGCCCGAGCGCGAAAGCCGTCTGGTCGTGCTCCCCGACGCGAACAGGATGTGAAAGTTTCTGCAACCAGGTCGACAACTTGTGCACTGCCACTTCTTCAAGAGGGCGCATTATCGTGGACAGTTCGCGTGCCAGCGGGTCGTCCCATTCGCGTAGTTCGGCCGCCAACTGGAGCAGCCAGACGAGCCCGTACGGCCGCTCGAAGCTGGCCCGCCCCTTGCCGTTCAGATAGACGACCTCGGCTTTGATATTTGCGGTCGTTAGGCTTTGCTCGAGCGCGGTCCGCGCGTCATTGGTGTAAGCGGCGTCGGGAAAAGTCCGCGCCAGCCGCGCGAGCAGCCAATGTCCGTGCACCGAAGAATGCCAGTCGAAGCAGCCGCAAAAGGCCGGAGTCAGTTTTCGCGGCGGCGCCACGTCGGCATCGCTGTTCAGGACGTGGCTGATCTTGTTGGGATATTCCTTGTGCACGCAGGCGAGCGCGAGACGCGCGAAGCGTTCGGCAGCGTGCGCATCGAATTTCGGGGCAGAATTTTCCGCGGCCAGAGCGAGCAAGGGCAGAAAGACCAAGAGAAAAGGCACGAACTTCATCCCCCATTCTAGCATCGCTCTCGCAGATCAGCCGCCGGCTTGCAGAATGGGACGCCCCCTCGCAAAGGATCTTGTCAACACCAGTGGATCGCTCGAAAACAAAATCATTACACCCGATGCAGGCCCGCCACGCCTCGATCCGGCTCCTCCGTGGGACTCTCTTCGTCGTGGTCGGCCAGTCCCAGATGCGGTCGAGAATTTTCATTCAGACACCAGCCGCCGATCTCACTGCGTTCGATCTGCGCACTTTCAAGATGGCGGTCAAGGGCATCCGGACGCGCGCCATGTCGGTCCGGGGCAAGATCAATTTCAAGCGCGCCGGCGGCGCTCCGATGAACCTGAGTGCCGGCTATTTCTCGGAATGGCCGTCGAGTGAGACCGAGCCCCGCGCGGCGTCACAAGCGGACGCCGTCACGCAGGCGGAAGTCCCCCAGATCCTGCGCGTGGAAAAACGGCTCGTCCGTCTGCAGAAAGATTTCGGCTTCGGTTTCGCTCCCTGGAAGGAGCATTAAAAGTTCTGCCGAAGCCTCTGAGAAATCGCTAAAAACTCTTCTTGCCTAAAACAAGTCGGCTCCTATAATCGCGCCCAGTTAAACTGATACCTATGAAAACACACACTCCCCGAA
>JBPCLI010000007.1:0-37346 GCA_051003415.1 Chthoniobacterales bacterium
AATCGACCGTGGCGGTGGTCATGCCTAACGATATCTGGTGGTCCGATTTTTTACCCGAACCGAACGACAGATTACGAATCGTGACGGGGCGCAGAAACGGCGCATCGACCTGCTCGATCTCCGCCGACAATCCCTCGCGCTGAGCTGCCCACTCAATCCACCAGCGCACACCATGCGCGACGACAAAGGGCGCGAAAAGCGCGTCGAGCGCTCCGGCCGCGAGGACGAAGAGCACGAAAACGACAAGACGTTTGCGAAAAGACATCGACTGGCAGCCCCGCCTAACGATACCTAACCGTGCGGCGTGGGCGCAGGAAAGATTGCACGCACCGGCTGCTCTGGGCGAAATTTTTCGAGAAGCTGGCGGGTAAAGATTTGCTCGGCCGCGCCTGGCAAATCGGCGGTTTTGGCGCGGGCCTGCTGCGGGAGGGCGGCGAGTTGCGACTGCACGTCATCCGGCGAGATCCGGTTCCACAATCCATTTTCGAGCGCTTGCACTTCGATTTTCTCCTGCTCGACGGAAAGCAATTGGGCGTGCGGCAGTTCGATCACGATTTCGCTCGGGCGGATGTTGACGTTGAATTTCTTCCGTAAATCAAAGCCGGCTTTCACCAAAAAAGTTCCATGGAGCCTGATCCGTTTCGTGCTCCCGGCCCAGGTATGTGTCATCTCGTGCTCGACTTGGACACGACGCGCCAGGACGGCCAGTTCGGCCACGGGCGCGGTTTGTTCCAGGTAAACGCGATTGTTCACCGTCACCGTCGGTTGAAGGTGCGCCAGCTCGACGAAAGCGTCCCGAGCCTTGCGGCCGAGTTCTTCCAGTCTCGTCACCCCGTGGTCGACCGTGCGCTCGGGCCAGGTTTCAATTCGATGAAAAATGAAGGCCGCCAGGAGCGCGAAAATGAGCAGGACGAGGACGGCGGCAGCAAGGCACCCGAGCGACCGCGATCTCTTCTCGGGCGCGGGCCGGTCCGTTTGTAACTCCATCAGCCCAAAAAAGTACCGCCCCCCACACCCGAAGGGTATGAAGGGCGGCTGTTCCCCCCAGAACAATCTTTCAAATGCGAGTGGGGAATAAGCGACCTAACCTGCGGGTGCAAGAAAATTCTTCTCCCCGGTTGAAAAAAAGTTGAGAAAGCACCTACCGTCTCCCGTGAGACTCGGCATCCGCTACGAAACGGCCTACCATTACGCGACGCCGGTCCACTTTTCGAAACACGAAATCCGCCTCTTCCCGCGCGGGGATGTCTTCACCCAGGTCCACCGGTTGCGCTTCGAGACCAATCGCAACGCCCACGTCCGCTTTGGGCGCGACGTCTTCGATAATTGCGTGGCCTCCTGCTCCTTCTCGCAACCGGCTAACGAACTCCATTTTCTGCTCGAGCTCGATCTCGCGCTGGAAAAAAAGAACCCGTTTGATTTCCTCCTGCGCGACGAAGCGACCCGGGTGCCGTTTTCCTATCCGGCCGAGTTGCGGCGGGTGCTCGCGCCTTTCCTGCAAAAGGAAACGGGACCGGCGCTCGCCATCCCGCGCTGGAAATTCCCCACCCGTGGTGCACCCCGCGCGACCGTCAGCGTATTGGTAGAATTAAACGAGGCGCTGCATGAATGCATCGGCTACGAGCGGCGCGAGGAAGGACCGGCCCGGTCGCCGGGAGAAACGCTTCAGCACGGCCGAGGCCCCTGCCGGGACGTGGCGCTCCTTCTCGCCGCCACGCTCCGCCAGCATGGACTGGCCGCTCGCCTAGCGAGTGGTTATCTGCGCGAAGCGGATTCCGAGACGAAGCGCGCGGAAGGCTCGCTCCACGCCTGGACCGAAGTCTATCTGCCGGGCGCAGGCTGGGTCGGAATGGACGGGACGAATGGAATTTTTGCGAATCCCACTTTTATAACCGCCGCCGTCGGGATCATTTCGGCGGATGTGACACCGATCGACGGCAGCTTTTCTCCGCCTCAAGACACCACGCCGCAAATGACAAGCCGGCTGGAGCTCGTAAATCTCTAACGGCCGCGTGATGCTGCGCGACCTGCAACTGCGGAATTTCCGCTGCTTCGAATCGTTCGCCGCGCAATTCCAGCCGGGTTTTAATTTCATCGTCGGCCCGAACGGCCGTGGGAAAACGACGCTTTTGGAAGCGGCCTGCGTGCTCCTCCGCCTGCAATCACAACGCGCGCCGAACCTGACCCCGACGGTGCGCACCGGCCAGCGTTCGTTTGTGCTCTCGGGCCATGCGGAGGGACATCTACTCCAGTTTTACTACAGCGCTCTGCGCCGCAAGCTGGCCTTCGACGGAGTCGAGCAACGCGATCCGTCGGAATATCTGCGCCTCGTTAGGGTGGTTTCGTTTGCCAACCACGACCTGGAGCTGGTCCGCGGAGCCGCGGAAATGCGCCGGCGCTATCTCGATTTCATCGGGCTGCAGGTGGACGCGCGCTATCGGCCGGCATTGCGGGCCTACGAGCGGGCTCTCCGCTCGCGCAACGCCCTGCTCAAGTCAGCCGCGCCGAGGCCGCGCGAGCTGGACGCCTATACCGAGCCGCTCATCCGGACCGGAAATTTATTAAACGCAATGCGCGCCAAACTCGTTAGGCAACTCGCCCCGAGCGCTGAGGCGAGCCAGCAGGCCATCAGCGGCCGTGGGGAAACACTCGTCCTGGAGTATGCCCCCGGGAACGAAGAAGATTTCGCCGCTCATCTGGCCCGGAGCCGATCGGAAGAGGAGCGTCTTCGCCTAACGACGGTCGGGCCGCACCGGGACGACGTCGGTCTGCAAGTGCAGGGTATGCCGGCGGCGCAGTTCGCTTCCGAGGGCCAACAGCGCACGATCGCAATCGCCCTCAAATTGGCCCAGGCGCGCATTTTCGCCGAGCAAACCGGCGCCGGGCCGCTCCTCCTGATCGACGACATCTTCGGCGAACTGGACGCCAGCCGGAGGAATGCTCTCCTCTCCCATTTGCCTGACGACTCACAAAAACTCGTAACCGCCACCGCGCTCGATTGGCGAACGGGCAAGTGGGAAGGTTCGCTTCTCGAATTGTAGAGGCCGGTTCCTCCAACTTGCGGAGCGTGCTGCCGCGCCGTTTATTTTCCTATGCGCCAGCCAGCGGCCACGCCGCAAAATTTCACCGGGCAACTCCTTGTCGCTCATCCAAGCATGCTCGATCCGAATTTTCGGCGAAGCGTGCTTTTCATCTCGGCGCACGACGCGGAGGAGGGCGCGATGGGCGTAATCATCAACCGTCCGCTCGACAAACACGTCTCGGAGTTGTTGGCTGATCCGGCCCCGGGCGCGCTCTCCGACGTGCCGGTTTTTCTCGGCGGACCTGTCGGGACAAACCAGCTTATGTTTGCCGTCTTCGATTGGGCCGGACGAGATTCACTTAGCCTGAATCAGAACGTCGCCATCGACGAAGCTAACCAACTCGCGGAACAGGACCGAAACGCCATTCGTGCCTTTGTCGGTTACGCGGGCTGGAACGCCGGCCAGCTCGAAAACGAGTTGCGGCAAAACGCCTGGGTCCTGCAAAAGCCGGACCGGACCGTGCTCAACCCGGACCGCCTTCCCCGGCTCTGGTTCGAGATCATGCGCAATCTCGGCCCTTGGTTTAAGATGCTTTCGGCCGCGCCGGACGATCCTTCTTTGAACTAGAGCAACTGCCAACAATCATTTCCGGCTGTGCCAGCAGGTTGTAGCCGGGGACGCTGTCCCCGGTTGAAGCAAACGCGACCACGCGCCAGACAGCCGGGGTCAGCGACCCCGGCTACAACTTCGCTAACCGGAAGCTTCTTTTGGCAATCGCTCTAGCTTCGCACGACGTTCGGTGCGAAAAGCTGTGGGAATATGATCATCGGCATTCCCAAAGAAATTAAGCAGCAGGAAAATCGCGTCAGCCTGCTACCGTCAGCGGCCTATCAGCTGACAAAACGCGGCCACACCGTTCTGGTGGAAAAAAATGCAGGCGTCGGGACCGGCTACCCGGATTCCGATTACACCGCCGCCGGCGCGAAGATCATCGATAACGCGCGCGATCTTTTCCAGCAGGCCGACATGATCGTAAAAGTGAAGGAGCCGCTGCCGGCGGAGTGGGAACTGCTGCGCAAGGGACAAATCCTTTTCACCTATCTCCACCTCGCGGCGAGCAAACCGCTGACCGAAGCGCTCATGAAATCCGGCGTAACCGCAATCGCCTATGAGACGATTCAGGTGGGCAATCGCCTCCCCTTGCTCGAACCGATGAGCGAAATCGCCGGGCGCATGTCGGTCGTGATGGGCGCTTATTTTCTTGCCAAACACAATGGCGGCAACGGCGTCCTGCTCGGCGGCGTCCCGGGCGTGCTGCCAGGCAAAGTGGTGGTGTTGGGCGGCGGCACTTCGGGCGTTAACGCCGCTCGCATGGCGACCGGCCTCGGCGCCGACGTCACGATCCTCGAGGTCGATCTGGAACGGATGCGCTTTCTCGATATCACGATGCACTCGGCGCACACCCTCTACTCGAGTGAGGCGCATTTGGCCGAGTTGATGCCGACAGTCGATCTGCTCATCGGCGCGGTGCTGGTTCCGGGAGCCAAGGCGCCCAAGTTGATCACCCGGGAAATGTTGCGCCAGATGCGGCCCGGCAGCGTGGTTGTGGATATCGCGATCGATCAGGGCGGCTGCGTGGAAACCTCGCGCCCGACGACCCACCTCGACCCGGTCTATGTCGAGGAAGGCGTGATTCACTACTGCGTCGCCAACATGCCGGCCGCCTACGCGCGCACCGCCACCCAGGCGCTAACGAACATCACTTATCGCTATGTCGAGTTGCTCGCCGATCTCGGTTTGAAGGAAGCCTGCGAACGCCAGCCGGCGCTCATCGGCGGCATTAACACGATGGACGGACGGCTCACGCATCGCGCCGTGGCCGAGGCGCACGGGATGGAATTCGAGCCGCCATTTCAAGCCAACGGTGGCGCTGCATTTCCTTCCTAGACGGGCAGTTTTGAACCGTCGGAGCAAAAAATAAAAATGCCGCAGGGCCGAAAACTTCGCTTGCCCCGATTCAATAGTTAACCCAACATGGGCGTTCATCCATAACCTATGAAGAAATATATCTGCATCCTGGCTAGCGCCGCGCTCCTCGTGGCGTGCGAACAAAAAACCGAAACTGTTGCACCGGCGGCCTCACCCGCGGAGTCGACCGAGAATAACACGACTGTCGTGAATCCTCCGGCGACGACGAGCGAGACGACGAACAACAACACCACCGTCACGATGACCCCGGCGGAATCCACGCCTATGGCGACGATGACCCCGGCCGCGGCCGAGGGCAGCACCATGGAGTCGACGACCACGACCGAGGCGTCCCCGACTCCTTAATCCAAGTTTAACTTCTTAACGCAAAATCTTCCACCGGGCCTTGCTCGGTGGAAGATTCTTGCTGTACGGGAGTCACGGCCGTCTTCGGACTTAGAGACACCAACTTCTCTTTGTCTGGCCGCAATCAGCTACGTGGCACGGGTCCAGACGACTGGTCCGCGGATGAATCGTTCGACACGCTCCTCCACGAACTCGGCTTTCTCTGGCGACCAGGCGTACTGCTCGATCGAGATGTTGGGCCCGTCGATTCGAATCACGTTAAACGAATTCGCCTCGCCCCGGCCGCGCGTGGAAATGGTTGTCCCAGCCTGCACGATCAAAGCCGAGTGACCTTCGATTTGATAGCGCTGAGCTGTCAGTCCGGTGTGCCGGAGGTGAAGATGTCCGGCCAGGAGAAGGTCCACCCCCGCCTGCGCCAGCCCTTCCATTGCCATCACCGCTCGGCCGACCAGATGGCTGCGCGAACCCGGCGGCACATCAAACGGGTGATGAGTCACCACCACTTTCACGACATTCGGTTTCACAGCAGCGAGAATCTTCCCGGCTTCCTCGATCTGGCGTGCGTTGATCCGGCCGTATTTTCTGGTCAGGGAACGCGCCGTGTTGATTCCAAGGACGGCAATTTCCTCGTCCTCGTAGAAGGGCATGAGTTCCTGCGAAATGTAATGCCGGTATCGTCCAAGCGGACTAACGAAACGACGGATCACGTCCCACAACGGAATGTCGTGATTCCCCGGGACCACCAATTGCGGCTCCGGCATTCGACCGAGGAACGCCCGGGCCGCGCGATACTCCATCCGCCGCGCGCGTTGAGTAAAATCGCCTGAGACGATGACAAGATCGGGTGCGATCGCGCGGGTCGCAATGACGAGTGGCTCGACTAACGAATCGTCCACCCGTCCGAAGTGCAGGTCAGAAAGATGGAGCAACGTCCTCACCCGCCCGGCTTCTCCCGTGGCGCGAGAACGCAGAGGGGCTGGGGTGCGACTTGAAAACGCATCGGACTTTTCAAGGTCTCCAGTTCCCCATCGACCGCGGCGCGCAGACGGCGGCGCTGCAGCGTTTCGATTGTGACGTCGGATGTGCAGATGACTTCGTAATCAATCCCGGGCCGCAGGCAGCGGAAGAGCGCCCGCATCCCCAAGCGAAAGATTGTTGCGCGACCAGCCATTCGCGCGACGTAGAGCGCGAATTTTTCTTCCGCCAAACATTCCTTCCCGTCGAGAGCAAACTCTTCCATCTGGAAAGCATTCGAACAGATCATGACGAGCGGCGTTTCCCGCACCACTTCTCCTTCATCCGTCGCGAGGCGAACACGCAGACGCGGCGGAGGTTGCGAGGCCGTTATAAGAAGAGAGAGATACGCGTTCAGCTAATTCCGGCCCCCTCGACGATACAGCTTCCGGCGCTGCATGAGCACGGCCGGATGAATACCAATGCTGCTGTTGTTTAGAACCAGTCGTCCATCCAGATCGAGCACGGAAGCACGGACCGGTTTTCCTTCCAAGATGACCCGCGCCGCTTCTTCCAATTCGAGCGGAATACCGAGGTTCTTCGCGAAATAATTGAAGGTCCCCAGCGGCAGAACACCCAGGGTCTTGCCGTGTTCCCGCGCCGCTTTAGCCACCCCGCAGATCGTCCCTTCGCCTCCTCCGGCCACCAAAACTTCACAATCACTCTTCGCCTTTTCCCGCGCGAGCCGACCAATCTCATCTCCCGACGCGACCGAAATTGAAAAAGACCTGCCGGATTCGCGAAAAACCTTTGTCAGGATCTCACGGGAATCCTGCGCCTCGTGAGAGCCGGATCCCTTATTGAGAATAATCTCGATCGAATTAGCCATCGTGCAAATGAATCGGCTGTGACTGCCCCGCCAACCGTCTCTGCTCAGCTAGAGCAACCGCCAGAAATCATTTCCGGCTGTGCCAGCAGGTTGTAGCCGGGGACGCTGTCCCCGCTTGGAGCAACCGTGACCACGCGCCAGACCAGCCGGGGTCAGCGACCCCGGCTACAACTTCGCCAACCGGAAGCTTCGTCTGGCAATTGCTCTAGATGTTAGCGACCCGCAAATCCTCATCTTCTTCGGCGCGATATTGGTAGGGCGGCCCGGTAACGACGGGGGTTTGCCTGAAGTTATGTTTTGGCGGCGGCGAATCGGTCTGCCACTCCAAGCCGGTCGCGCGCCAAGGATTGGGACCAGCCGCCCGACCGTGCTTGAGCGACCAGAGGAAATAGAGGAGCGGCAACAAATAGCCAACACCGAGGATCGAAGCGCCGGCCGTCGACAAAACGTGAAAGACTTGAAACTCCGGCGGGTAAGCGTGATAACGCCGCGGCATTCCGAGATAGCCCATGAGGAACTGCGGAAAGAACGTGAGATTAAAACCGATGAAGGTAATGATCGCCGCCATCTTGCCGAGAAACTCGGGATACAAACGACCCGTGATCTTGGGCCACCAAAAGTGTAACCCGCCCATGAACGCCATGACCATTCCTCCCACCATGATGTAATGGAAATGCGCCACGATGAAATAGGTGTCAGTAACGTGCACATCAACTGCGAGCGAGGCCAAAAAGAGTCCTGTAAGACCGCCGATGGTAAAGAGCCCGATAAACCCAAGAGCATAAAGCATCGGAGTCTGAAATGTGATCGAGCCTTTGTATAAGGTCGCCGTCCAGTTGAAAACTTTGATTCCAGAAGGAACTGCCACGATGAAACTGAGAATCGAGAAGACCATGCCGGCATAGATCGATTGCGAGCTGACAAACAAATGGTGCCCCCAAACTAGAAACCCCAGAATCGCGATCGCCATGCTGGAGCAGGCCACCCAGACGTAGCCGAAGAGGCGTTTCCGCGAAAAGCAGGTGATCAATTCAGTGATCACACCCATCCCTGGCAGAATCATGACATAAACCGCCGGATGGGAATAGAACCAGAAGAGGTGCTGAAAGAGAACCGGGTCGCCGCCCAGCTTCGGATCGAAAATTCCGATGCCCCAGAGACGCTCCACCGACATGAGAGCGAGCGTTATCGCCAGCACGGGAGTCGCGAGTACAAGGATGAGGCTGGTGGCGTAAAGCGACCAAACAAAAATCGGCAGTCGGAACCAGGTCAGACCGGGCGCGCGCATTTTGTGGGTCGTGACGATGAAATTTAGTCCCGTCAGGATGGACGCAAACCCGGCCACGAAGATGCCGGCCGCCATGGATATGACGTGCGAATTAGCGTAAGTGGTGCTATAAGGTGTGTAGAAGGTCCAGCCGGTATCGACGCCGCCATGAATCAGCGACCAGAGAGCCAGTGCGCCGCCGAC
Source organism: Chthoniobacterales bacterium (assembly GCA_051003415.1). Lineage (GTDB taxonomy): Bacteria > Verrucomicrobiota > Verrucomicrobiia > Chthoniobacterales > UBA10450 > Palsa-1392. Next base: position 8,672 of record JBPCLI010000007.1, read on the forward strand.
GATAAAGAGATACCAGCTTAAGAGATTAAGCTTGGGGAAAGCGACGTCCCGCGCTCCCAGCATCATGGGCAGAAGGAAGTTTCCCAGGACGGTCGGAATTGATGGAATGAGAAAGAACCAGACCATCACGGTGCCATGAATGGTGAAGAGCTTGTTGTAAGTCTCCGAAGTCACCAGGTCTCCCTGGGGTGTGAGCAGCTCAAGCCGCATGACCGCGGCCGCTACGCTGCCGATGGCAAAAAACAGGACAAGCGTCCATAGATAGAGAATGGCGATCCGTTTGTGATCGGTCGTCAAAAGCCAAGACTTAACTTCATAATCACAGCTTAGGTAATTCACCGGAGCCATCTCCCCGGATGTTCTGATGACTGTTGCCGTAGCGCTGTCTGCTTCCATCATGAGTTTACCTTCCCGTAATTCGGTGCTGCGAAGCGGTCATCAGTTCTTTTCCTGCGGCTGATTGCCGGTCGATTTTAGATAAGCTATGATCTGCATGATCTCCGCTTCGGTGATGTGCCCGGTAAACCTCGGCATCACGTTTGCGTAACCCGCTGAAATCTGTTTTGCCGGCAACAGAATGGAATCGCGAATATATTGATCATCGGCGGTCACGATTTCTCCAGAAGCCAGCGGCACCTGTTTTCCGTAAAGTCCTTCCAAAGGCGGCGCGTGAACGACTGAACTTCCCACGTGACAACCGCTGCAACCATTCTCGTGAAAAAGCCGCCGTCCTTCAAAGACGATCGACCGTCCGGTCTCACCCGTGGTGAGCCAGCGCGCATAGTCCGCCGGCGCCATCACGACCACCCGCCCAATCATCTTGGAGTGATTGGTCCCGCAGTATTCCGCGCAAAAGAGATGAAACTCTCCCAACTTCGTCGGATGAAACCATTCCGTCGTGTATTTGCCGGGCACCACATCCTGCTTCACGCGAAACGCCGGAATGAAAAAACTGTGGATGACGTCCTGGGAGGCCATCGTAAGTTCGACGTTTCGGCCGAGCGGAACGTGTAACTCGTTGATTTCCTTTTTTCCCTCCGAGTGTTGCAGTTTCCACATCCATTGCTTCGCCACCACCTGGACCTGCAAGGCATTCCTCGGGGGACGTTCAATGTGATAGTAGAGGGCCGCGCCCCAGACGAAGAATCCCAGTCCCACCAGCAACGGAAAGAGCGTCCAGCCGCATTCCAGGAGATTGTTGCCCTCGGGTGGATTTGAGCGGTCGGCGGTCGATTCTCTGCGGTAGCGAATGCAGAAAAAAATCACCGGCACAAAGACGACGACGCAGAAGAAAATCAGCATCGCCGTCAGGCCAAAATAGAGCCAGTCTACCTGGCGCGCGCTGGTCGAGGCTTCGGGCGGAAAAAGATGAAAGCGATCCATCCTAGCCAGCCTCCGTTGATGTCTGCTGATGCGGCTCGCGCCGGCTCATCCAGAAAATCCAGCCAAGAAGCAGGATCACCGTCCCCACTCCAAGCACGCGCAGAACCGTGAGGACCAGTGCGCCATATTTTCCCGTGATCGGGTTGTACTCGCAGCAGAGGAGGATCAGTTGTTTGATGACCGATCCTTGCTCGCCTTTCGAAGCCGCGATGATCGCGCTGCGCAACTCTTTCGGGTCGAAATTTACCCCAAAAAAGTAACGCGAAATCCTCCCGTCCGGGGTCAGAACGATGAATCCGCTGGGGTGCGCGTATTCGTTCGAGACCGGGTCGAACTGGTAGCGAAATCCTGCTTCGTTCGCGAGTTGCGCGATCGATTGTTCGTTCCCGGTGAGAAAGTGCCAGCCGTCCGCCGCCCCCGGCCGTCCGTAGCGCCTGAGGTATTCCTTCCTCTTCGCCGCCGCGACATTCGGAGTCTCGTGCGGATCGATGCTCAGATTGATGACGTTAAAGTCGCGCCCGACATTGAAGGGCAGTTCCTGCAGCGCCTCGATCAGGCCATCGTTGATCAAGGTGCAGAGCATCGGGCAATGGTAATAGCCGAGCACGAGCAAGATCGGCTTGGAGGGGAAGAGATCTCCCAAGGCCCGCTGTTTCCCGGTTGAATCCTGAAAAGTGAGATTGGGCGAAAGCTGCTGCCCGATGTGTTGATCGTAGGTGATCCTTTTCATGTCGTCCGGCGACAGCTCAGCCGCGAGCGGCGCCGCCCGCAGGACCAAAATCGCAGTCGTTAGGCTGAAAAGAAACACGCGCATTCTCATGGCGTGGCCTCCGGCGCCGGGGAAGCGATGGGATTGTCAGGCTGAACATCCATTTGCGGGCGCGCCTGCATGAGCTGGAGCCGTGTCTGTCCGGCGCCCACCTCGGGCATACCGCGTTCGACCAGCAGCTTCATCGCCTCTGAAATTGGAATCCGCGCCACCCCGGCCTGGCGATCGACCCAGCCAAAAGTCCGCAGCTTGGTCTGCTCGCGCAGTCGCACTTCACTCCATTCCTTTCCCGGCTCAGTGATGAGCTGCGGTTGCGGCATTTGCGCCACCTCCTCGACCGCATGGGTCCGCGGCCGCTCGTGGGCGGCCCGGGAGCGATTGAACACATGCAAAATGCCCCAGCAGACGAGCAGACAAACCGCGATGATGAGAAGCAGAAGCGCGGCGATCATCGCGAGGCTGATCATGTCGGCATCCTTCTTTTCGTGTGTGCCGTAGCTCGCTTGATGACCCTGTGGATTCATACCTTCGTCGCGACCGCGAACCGCGGGTCATTCCCCGGCACGAGCGGTTTGCTCTCCAGGTTAAAGATGAAAACGAAGAACCAGACGCCGCCCACGCCTAACAATGCCGTGAAGTCGAGCCAGCTGACGTGCAGCCCGTGCGGATAAAAAGTCGGCGTAATCATCCACCAGACATCGACGACGTGGGCCGTAAACATGACGGCCGCAACCGTGGCCAGCGCCTGTCGCGTCTTCTTCATCTGCCGGGAAAGAAGGAGGAAAAACGGTCCGAAGAAATGGAAGAGAACGAGAAAGACCACGACCCATCGCCAGCCGCCCGCGATGCGATGCAAGTACCACGAAATCTCGTGCGGCAGATTGCCCGACCAGATGATGAGCAATTGCGAAAAAGCCATGTAGGCCCAGAGCATGGTGAAGGCGAGGAGCAAGCTGCCGAGGTGATGAAAGTTTTCCTTCCCGATAATCTCTGAGAGCGAGGTGCGCGGCCCGAGCCAGGCCAGGACGAGAATGATAAAGGCCAGCCCGCTCAACATTTGCCCGATGCAGATTAGGATTGGGAAGATGGTCGAAAACCAGTCCGGCTCGAGCGACATTACCCAGTCGACGAAGGTCACCGTGATCGTTAGGGGATAAATCACCAGGCCCGGGCCGCTTAATTTACGGAGCCGCTTCATCGGCGCGACATCGCGGGTCGCGTCCTGTTCCCGCGACCACTTGTTGAGCAGGTGCGCCATCCAAATCCAAATGCCGAAGAAGACGACCGCTTTCACGATGAACCACGGCGGGCTCATATAGGGATGCTGGTGGCGCAGGACGTGATCCGCCGCCACCTGCGCGGGCTGCGCCCATGGGTAGAGCCAGTGAATTCCGAAAAAGATCGGGATAAAAAGAACCGCGAGGAGCGGGAGCGTATTGGCGGCGGCCTCAAACATGCGCCGGACCGGCCAGCCCCATTTTCCACCGGTTAGGTAATGGATCATGAGAAACGCCATGCAACCGAGTGCGACGCCGAGCCAGACGAGCTCGGCAAAAAGATAGGAGATAAAAAACTGCCGCGGACTAACGAACCACCCGAGCCCGCAAAGGAAGAGCGCGACGACCCCGACCCCGAGCGCGAGGCGGTGGCGATGGCCGACCAACGTTTTCAAATCCTCGCTCATTGGACCGGCTCCAAGGATTTCTGGTCGTTAGGCGGAAGCTCGTTCGCGCTCGCGTGCTGACTCAATTGCAGGGCACGAATGTAGGCCGCGATCGCCCAGCGATCCTGCGGCTCGACTCGCACCGCGTAGGAATACATGACGCCGTAGCCATTCGTGATCACGTCGTAGAAATGTCCGATCGGCGCGTTGCGCAGCCGGTCGCTGTGATAGGTCGGCGGCGCGGGAAAACCGCGCTGCACGATTTCGCCGTTCCCCTCCCCGGTCGCGCCGTGGCAGACCGCGCAATAGATGTCGTAGCGCTCCTGACCGCGCTCGAGCAACGCCGGCGTCAGCTTGACCGGCAGCTGCGCGACCAGCGTGCCATTCGTTAGGCCGGTGGAGAAAGCTTCATTCTGCGACAGGCCGTGAAATTGGACGGTGTGCGCGGGAACGGGGCGGGCGCTCGTTCCATCCGCGAAGAATTCCGAGGCGGAATAAGTCTTCGCTTTCGGCTGGTTATACATGTCCTGACGGCAACCGACGAAAAGCGAAAACGCCAGCAACAGCGTGACCGCTCGAAACACCCCGCCGGCCAGCGCCAACTCCGGAGAGCGCATGCGCCTTGCGTGCTGCGTCCGGCGCCCCGCCGGACGACAGGTGATGTATGGTGCGCCCTTAAACAAATGTTTGCGGCGAGGCGCCGCAACCGGCCCGCGAGGCGCGTGCGCTCCCCAGAGCCGACGCGCGATGTCTCCTCGCGGCGTGATCATTGCGCCACCTCCGCGACCATGAGCGGTTCCAGGTTCTGCAGAAAGCTTCGCGTCGCCTCCGTGTCGAAGAGCGTATCCGCCGCTTCGATGCAGAGAAAAAAACGGTCCTGCGAAGCGCGCTCGAATTCCGGCAGGTTAAACATCGGATGATACGGCCTCGGCAGCCCGCTCAAGCCTAACGAAAAAAAGAACGCGGTCAGGCAGGCGCCGAGGACCGTCAGCTCGAAGGTAATGGGAATGAAGGCCGGCCAGCTGTGCAGAGGGCGGCCGCCGATGTTGATCGGGTAGCTCACGACATTAGCAAACCACTGCATAAAGTAAGCGCTGCACCCGCCGAGGATGCCAGCCCCGAGCACGAGCTGTGGAATCCGGGTCTGCTTGCCTAACGCCTCAGCCAGACCGGCGACCGGGAAGGGAGTGAAGCCATCCATCTTGCGATAACCGTGGTCGAAGGCACGTTCCGCCGCGCGCAGGAGCTGCGCATCGCTCTCAAATTCCGCAGCCATTCCGTAAAGGCGTTCCTCGCTCATGGGGCGTTGGCCTTTTGCGGTTCCGCGACCAGTTCACGCGACTCCGAGATCGAGATCATGGGGAAAAAGCGCACGAACAAAAAGAGGAGGGTGAGGAAAAGCCCGACGCTGCCGAAGAGCGTGGCCCAATCCCAGATCGTCGGGAAAAACATCCCCCAGGCCGAAGGCGTGAAATCGCGACTCAGGCTCGTGATCACGATCACAAAACGCTCCACCCACATCCCGACGTTGATGAAAAAAGCGACGATAAAAAGGGTGAGCGGATTGCGCCGGATGCGGGCGGACCAGAGCGCCTGCGGGATGAGGACGTTGCAGAGCATCAAACCCCAGAAAACCCAGCCATAAGGACCGAAGGCGCGGTTCATCATCATGTATTCCTCGAAGATGTCGCCGCTGTACCAGGACATGAAGGCCTCAATCACGTAGCCGTAGGCAACCATCAGGCCAGTGACGAACATGACGTTCGCCATGTTGTTCAGGTAACGCTCGGTGATCAGGTTCTCGAGGTGATAAATCTTGCGCACCGGGATGACGATGTTGAGCACCATCGCGAAGCCGGAATAGATCGCGCCCGCCACGAAGTAGGGCGGGAAAATGGTCGAATGCCAACCCGGCACGATCGCGACCGCGAAGTCGAAACTAACGACACTATGAACCGAGAGCACGAGCGGGGTGGCGAGGCCGGCGAGCAGGAGATAAGCGATCTGCTGCCGCTGCCAATGGGCGGCGGAATTGCGCCAGCCAAGGGCGAGGACGCCGTAGAATTTTTTCTGCCAGAGCTTTTTCGCCCGATCGCGCAAGGTCGCGACATCCGGGACCAAACCGAGATACCAAAACAAAATCGAAACAATGAAATAGGTGCCAACGGCAAAAACATCCCAGACAAGCGGGCTACGGAATTGCGGCCAGAGCCCCATCGTGTCGGGGTAGGGAAAGAGATAATAAAAGAGCCAGGGCCGGCCGAGGTGGAGCAACGGCATGAGCCCGGCGCAGGCGACCGCGAAAAGCGTCATGGCTTCGGCGAAGCGATTGATCGCCGTCCGCCAATGCTGAAACATCAGGAGCAAAATCGCCGAGATAAAAGTGCCGGCGTGCCCGATCCCGACCCACCAGACGAAATTAACGATCGCGAAACCCCAGGCCACCGGGATGTTGATCCCCCAGATGCCGACGCCTCGGATGAAGAGCCAGGCGAGGGCGAAAAAAAACATCATGAGCAAGCCGAAGGCGACGACAAATCCCATCCACCAGGGCGCGGGCTGGCGGTTGCGCAGGACGATGGAGCCGATGGTTTCGTTGACCGTCTCGTAGGTCTGCCCCGGGGCGAGGAGGTTGGAGGGGTAGCCGAGCGGCGACATCCGCGTCCTCTCTTGTTCGTTAGGCGGGATCGTTCCTTTCATGACTTCAAGTGCGGATTGGGGTTGCGCAGTTTCGCGGCGTAGCTGGTGCGCGGGCGGGTGTTCAATTCCGCCAGCATGCCGTAATCGAGCGGCAGAGCTTTGCGCTGCGAAACCCGGCTCTTCGGGTCGTGGATGTCGCCGAAGGTGATCGCCTCCGCCGGGCACACCTGCGCGCAGGCGGGAACGATTTCGCCATCGCGGATCTTGCGCTGCTCGAGTTGCGCCGTGATGCGGGCCGCGTTGATCCGCTGCAGGCAATAAGTGCACTTCTCCATCACTCCGCGACAGCGGACGGTGACGTCGGGATTCTTGACCAGCTTCTCGCTCGGCGACAGCGCGCCGTTGTATTCGAGAAAATTGAAGCGCCGCACTTTATAAGGGCAGTTGTTCGAGCAATAGCGCGTGCCCACACAGCGGTTGTAGACCTGAACGTTGAGGCCTTCGTCATCGGTCATCGTCGCAGCCACCGGGCAGACCAGCTCGCAGGGCGCGTCCTGGCAGTGCATGCAGGGAACTGGCTGGTGATGAAATTGCGGGTCGTTAGGCGAGCCCGCGTAATAGGTGTCGACTCGGATCCAGTGCATCTCGCGGCCGGCAATGACCTGCGCCTTGCCCACGATCGGAATGTTGTTCTCCGCCTGGCAGGCAATCGTGCAGGCGTTGCAGCCGATGCAGGTGTTCAGGTCGACCACCATTGCCCACGCGTAGCCGGCGTTCTTGAATTCATCCGGGTTGTAGAGCGTTTCGTCGTGCTTCGGCACTTCGGCCATCTCGGCTGCGAACTGTGGTTGCCTGACGAATTCCGCGAGGGTCCCGGCTCGATACATGTGTCGGCCTTCGATCGAGAAATGATTCTGGGTGGTGGCGAACTTGAGACGCCGATCGATTTTCTTGATCGTTAGGCCAAGGCCCTGCCAGAGCGCATCCGAAGTGCGCAGGGTATAAGCGTCATAGCCCTTGTTCGTGCCCGTCTGGCCAGCCTTCTTCCGGCCGTAGCCCAGCTGGAGAGTGACGCTGTTTTCCGCCTGGCCGGGGAGAATCCAAATCGGGGCACCCAATTTCCGACCCTGGAAATGCAGCTCGATGTAATCGCCATTCTCCAAATGCTCACGGGTGGCGAGCTTTGGACTAACGATGGCGGCATTGTCCCAGGTGATCTTGGAGAATGGCTTGGGAAGTTCCTGCAGCCAGCCATTGTTTGCGTAGCGACCGTCGAGCGTGCTCGGATCGGGGCGGAAGAGAATTTCGAGACCTTGCTCCGTCGGCGGCGGTGTGAGTGCGGTCGGGGCGGAGGCGGCGCCCTGTTCCGGGGTCAAATCGCCTCCAACGCCGGGAGTTGTACCATCGCTCAGGATTGAACGCCATTGTGCCTCGAAAGTAGTGGTCGGGTTGCTCTTCTGCCAGGTCGCCCTAACGAGATCGTAGGCACTGCGCACCGACTGGAGGAGAAAGGCGTCGAGTAATTGATGCGCGGAGACGCCCTCGTAGAGCGGTTCGACGAGCGGCTGCACGATCGTGGCCGTGCCCTCGAAGGCGCGGATGTCGCTCCAACTCTCGAGGAAATGGGTGGCCGGGATGAGCCACTGACAGCCCTCCGACGTTTCGTTAGGCCAGAGACTGTGATGCAGACGCAGCTTCACCTTTTGCAGCGCGCCCGCAAAATCGAGATCGGCCGGCGCGTCGTAAACCGGATTGCCGCCGAGAATGAGAAGCAGTTCGACCACTCCGTTTTTCATTTCCTGCACTAGCTGCTGGACCGATGGAAGTTGGTTGACTGGGTTCGCCTCGATCGAGGCGCAATTCCGGATGGTGGTGCCGATATTGCCTAACGAGGCGTTGATCTGGGCGACAAGCGCGTGCACTTCTGGCGGCTGGGTCTCGCCCGCGATCACGATGCTGGCCCCGGCGTTCGCGCGCAGATCCTGAGCCGCCGTCCGAATCCAGCCAGTGGCTTCGTCAGCCACATTGGCGCCGGCGCCACCGGAACCGACAAGTGCCGCAAGGGCGGCGGCGAGTTTTGGAATTTCGTGGCCGGCGAGCACGAGACGGTGGTCGGCATTCGATCCCGTGATGCTCGGGGTCGGCTCGACCGCATAGAAACGGCTCATGCTCGCGCCCTGCGGCTCTTCGACCCGGCGACGCGCGGCGAAATCGCGCACATGTCGCAGCGCCGCCGGATGGAGGTAGAGAAAATCCGAGTCGAGAGCGACGATCACTTTCGCCTTCGAAAAATCGTAGAGCGTCTCGGCGCCAAAGACGCCACCGGCGCGCGCTTCGCGCTGCGCATCGCGAGTTAACGGCTCCCATTGGTGCCATTTGGCACCGGGAAATTTCTGACCAATCGCCTCCAACTGCGCCGCCATCGTTGGCGAAGTGACCGTCTGGGTGAGAATGCGGAGGCCAGCGCCGCCGCTCCCAGCCTGAGCCTCGAGGGCGACTTTCAGCCGATCGAGAAACCCTCCCCAGGTCGCGCCCGAATCACCATTCCTTAGGACCTTGGCCCGATCTGGATCGTAGAGATCAAGCACATCAGCCTGCGCCCAGACGGATGTCGCCCCGCGACTTGCGGGATGGTCGGGGTTGCCCTCGATCTTAGTCGGGCGGCCCTCGTAGTTCGTCACTACGATGCCCTGGCCAAAACCACAAAAGCTCGTCGCGCTGGCGAAGCGAAGCGGTTTTCCCGGAACCACTTCCTCGGGTTGATCGACGTAGGGCACGATTTTTTCGATCGGCTGCTTGGTGCAGGCGCCGAGACCGGCGAGTGCGACCGAGGCGCCCATCAGGCGAAGGAAATCGCGCCGCTGCATTTCGTTGGTCCACTCCGAGGCGCCGCGCGGAAATTCGCGATGGAGCATCTCCTCGAACCCGGGAGTCGCGGCGAGTTCCTCCAGGCTGCGCCACATTTTGGGTTTCTCCTTCATCGGTGACAAACGGAGCAGTTGGTTAGGCGACCGGTCGTTTCGATTTGGTATTGCCGGACGAGGCGGGCGCCTTGTTTCGTCTGATCGGGCGGCGGTTGCCAATGGAGGTTGTAAATTTGGTCCAGAGGGCGGACGTAATTTTGCGGCGCGCGATGACACTCCAGGCACCACTTCATGTAAAGCGTCTGCGTCCGCCAGGTCAGCGGCATTCGGTCGAGCTGTCCGTGACAGGTCGAACAACCGATCCCATTCCCGACATGGATGCTGTGATTAAAATAAACGAAGTCGGGCAGATCGTTGACCCGGTTCCATTGCAACGGCCGGTTTGTCGTTAGGCTGTCCCGGACCGGCTGCAACGCTGGCGCCTCGGTATAAAGCTGCGAGTGGCAAGTCATGCAAACGTGCGTGCTCGGGATCCCGGCAAAGGAGGATTTCTCGACCGAGGTGTGGCAGTAGCGGCAATCGATCCCATCATCGCCGACGTGGTGTTTGTGGCTGAACGCCACCGGCTGCTCCTGCGGCACGTCGACGTAGGTGGTGTAGGGCGACCAGAAAACGGCGTAAGTCGTCCAGCCGACGAAGAAGAGCGCGACCACAAATCCAACGATCAGAACCTTGGAAGTGACGTTGCTGCTGCGAGAGAAGATTTGGGCCATGGGGCGCTAATCGATTCCGGCCAGCCCGCTTTTTCCCGTGGCTCCAAATGGATTCACAAACAAAAGAACCTTCATGCACCAGCCGGATAAGCGAGCAAATTCCAAAGCACCCGTTCTGCTCTTTCTTTCGTGCGCAAGAACGTGCTTGGATTCACTTTTGTACGCGGGCGACGACTGCTTAGCGTCCATCTTTCATTCGCGCTTCTCATCCCAGCCGCGGCACTCCTTTGCCGTGGGTGCCGGGCGGCGAGAGATGCGCTCGCACCGGCGGAGGGGTCAGGTCGCGTCGGTCGGAGTTGAAAACGCTCGCGCCCTGCGAGATGAGGTAATCGGCAGTCCGCGCGGCCAGCGCCTGGATCGTTAGGCCGGGATTGGCCGAGCCTTGCGTGGGCAGGATGCTGCCGTCGCAGACGAAGAGATTCGCGATGTCGTGGCTGCGGCCGAATTTGTCGACCACGCTCGTCGCCGGATCGCTCCCCATCCGGGACGCGCCGACGAGATGCGCGAAGCGCGCTTCCTGCGCAATCTCGGTCGCCCCCGCCGCGCGCATCACTTCTTCGGTTTTGTTTTTGCCGAACTCGATCAACTTTTTGTCGTTCTCGTAGAGATCGAAGTGGATGTGCGGGACGCGGATGCCGAACTGGTCGCGCTCGTCGGAGAGCGTGACGCGATTGTCGGCCCAGGGCAGAATTTCGCCGAGCACCCCGAGCGCTGACCAATGGTTATAATCCATCATCGCGCGCCGCATCCCCCAGCCCCAAGCGCCGCGCGCCGCCATCATCTGTTTCGCGAACGAGATCGGGAGCGGGCCGACCGTCTGGATGGCGAAGCCGCGCGCGAAATCGCGCTTCGGATCGGTCTCGTAAAACTCCTCGGTCAGGGCGTGGGCGGGCGGCGCCTTATACATCCGCACCGGTTCGTCGAAGCGGCCGAGGACGACGTTGCCGGCCTGCGCCATGAGATAGCGGCCAACGGTATCGCTGGAGTTGGCCAAGCCGTTTTCGTAGTCGTCACAGGCGGAATTCAAGAGCAGGCGCGGCGTCTCGATCGCGTAACCGGAGACGATGACTGCTTTCGCCTTTTGGAAATGCTCGCGGCCTTCCCGGTCGAAATAGCTCACCCCGGTGACCCTATTGTTTTTCCCGAGATGAATCCGGTTCGCCATCGAGCGATCGCGCACTTCCGCGCCGTGCGCGAGCGCGTCGGGCACATGAGTGATGAGGGTGCTCGCCTTCGCGCCGACTTTGCAGCCTTGAATGCAAAAGCCGCGATAGATGCAGTGCGGCCGGTCGTTGCGCGAGCCGGATAAAATTGCGACCGGCCCGCCCACGCTGACACCGATGCCTAACGACGTGCAACCTTTGATCAGCGTATTGCCGACGCCGCCCATCGGATGCGGTCCGTAAGCGTAGCCGTGCGGATCGCCCCAAGGGTACCAGGCCGGTCCGGCCACCGGCATTTCGAGCTCGAGCAGCTCGTAATACGGTTTCAGTTCCCAGTACGACATCGGCCAATCCGCGCCCACGCCGTCGCGGGTGTAAACTTCGAAATCCGACGGGTGAAAACGCGGAGTGAACGCCGCCCAATGGACCGAGCCGCCGCCGACGCCTTTGCCGCTGTTGTTCGCGCCGAATGTGAGCGGGTGCGAACCGCCGGTGATGCGCATGTCTTCCCAATAAAGCTGGTGCGAACCTTTCTCGTCGCTCACCCAATCGCGTTCCGTATCCCAGAACGGCCCGGCCTCGAGACCGGCCACGCGGAAGCCAGCGCGCGCCAGGCGTTGCAGCAAAACGCCGCCGGCCGAGCCCACGCCGACGACCAGGTAATCGAGCTCTTCGTCAGGCGCATAACGCCGCATCGGCACTTCCAGCTTTTGCAGCGCGCCGAGCCGATGTTCGTGGTCGTTAGGCGCTTCGAAGGCGCCGCCGATCGGTTGCTTCAATGCGTTCCCCCCTGCCCGGCGGGCGGATGTTCCTGGTGCGCCGCGATCTCTTCTTCTTTCGGATCGGAAACCCAGACTTCCGGGCGCATGACCCACTCGTAGCGCTTCTCTTCCACTTCCCAGGGCTCCGGCTCGCCCCGCTCCAGCCGCATGTAAGCGCGCGGATAAGCGGGACCGCCGAAACCGATTTCGTCCCAAGCCCAGGGATGCGCGTAATACATTTCGACGCAGTCCTGCAGCACGAGCGCGAAGTAGCGATGGATTTCCATCCGTTCCCAGATCTCAGCCGCGCCCGGCAGGGGCTTGGCGTCGTGGATCGATTTCAGGAGCTCCTCCTGCTCGCGCCAGGTCAGCTCGAGGAAATTGCGCTGGTGATTTGTCTGCGCCATTTGCGCGATCGCCCGGAGCCCAAGCCGATAGGCGTCGCCATCCGGCGGCATCGATTCGAAGCGGTAACCCGGTGTTTTGCCGAGAAAGAGGCGCTCATCGATGAAAGGGAGAATCGGGATGCGATGCGCGGCGTCGCGATCGTCCTGCGGCAAAAGATGGGCGCAGATTACTTCCATCTGGCGCGTTTCTTCCTCGTTAAAAAAGCGCATCGCCGGGATTTGGTGCACGCGTTTGCGCACCACCTCGCGCGTGGCTGCGTCCCAGAAACTCTGCTGTCTGAGCGTGCTGAAGCCGGGGTAATAACCGGGCCGCGCCGTGGGCGAGAGCGGCTGCTGGGTGTGCGCGTCAAGCGGGAGGCGTCCGCGGATGGATTGGTCGTTAGGCGTCATCTTAGGATTCGGGTAGCGCACACGTCACGTGTGCTGGTCGCGCTGTTCCAGCGCGACGAATTTTTTCGAACGACGCGAGCGTCACGAAAAGAACGATTCGAGAGGAAAGTTCGCGACGGTGGAACACCGTCGCCAGCCCACGAGACGTGGGCGCTACTTGGATCTGACAACTCGTGCCTCACCGTTCCCTCCGCATCAGACTGGCGAGCAATCCGATCGAGCCGCAGGCGGCAAAAAGGAGCGGCGCGAAAATCGGCGGGCCGTAAATCAGGTTGTAGAGCGGCTTCTGCAATCCGCCCGGACGCCGGAGCACGCCGCGGGCATGATAGTAGAATCCCACTCCGCCATCCGCGATCGCGAGCGCTGACATGGCCGGGAGCCAGGTCCGCGCCACTTTTGGACTAACGAGCGATCCGGCCGCCGCGCCGATAAGAAGCGGCGCGATAATGATCGGCGTCCATTGCGCGAGATAGCGGAAATTATTTTTGTAATGCGAGTAGAGCGCTTCTGCCCCGCTGCAAAATGTCCCGACGATGGTGGCGACGGCGAGATGCGTTTGAAAACGCCCTTCGCGTAATCCGATCGTCCAGGGATGTTGTGCCGCGATCTGCGCGGAAGTGAGCGAGAGAATGCGCGCTTTCGGCGAGCGCAAGATCATCGGACCCGCTTCCTCCGGACGCAGGTATGAGGCGATCAGCCCGAGATAAGCGCTCACTCCGAAAAGGAGCGGCGCGAAGATCGGCGGCCCCATCACGATGTTCGCTACCGGCAGGCGCCAGCCGCCCGGTTTGCGAGCAATTCCCCGCACATGGAAAACAAAGCCGACCAGCCCATCGAGGAGCGTGATCGCCGAGGTCCAGCGCAGCACGGTCCGCGTGGCGCGGGTGCTAAAGGCGCCCCAGATTCCCGCGATTGTCATCACGCCGCCGAGCGCGACGGGCGTGTACATGACGCGTTGCCCGTAGCTGCCGCGATAATGTTCGTAGGCCACTTCCGCGCCGGCGAGCACGCTGGAAGCGCCGGCGAGAAAGGAGAGGCTGCGCTGGAAACGCCCCTCCCGAATGTGCGCCTCGGCCTGGCGTGCGCGACGCGCGAATTTTTCCGGGAGAAGCTTATCGATGAAATTGTCGGGCCACTTGCCGGTCTCGCGCGGGGAAGCGAGGCGACGCAGGCGTTTCGTTAGTGTCTTCATCGGTGAAATCAGCGAATTCTCGACATGCGTGGACCGCAGACTCTGGGGAGCGCACGCCTGCACGCGTGCTGGCGATGGCGCCCCGCCATCGCGAACTTTTCTTCGACGCAACGGGCCGCGCGCGAAGTCTGTTTCGGCGAGGCGCCGAAACAGGCACGCGAGGCGCGTGCGCTCCCCGGACGTAGAATTTCCCGCGACGTCATAGGGCGAATTTCGCCGCGTCCTTTTTTTTCAGGACGAGACCGTTGCCGGGGCGCGCGAGATCGGGGGCGAGAGCGCCGTCGTTAGGCTGAGCCACGCCGTCGAAGAACATCCGCTCGATCCGAGCGTGGTCGTGGAAATATTCCGCGTGCCGGAAGGGCCGGACGGAGCAGCCGACCGGAAGGTGCAAGGCCGGCGCGCAATGCGAGGAGACCGGCAGGTGATGCGCTTCACACAAAACCGATGCCTGGAAAAATCCGGTGTAGCCGCCGCAGCGGGTCGCATCGGCCTGCAGCACATCGACCGCGCCAGCGTTGAGCATGCGCTGGAAATAAGTGACGTCGTAGCCGTATTCGCCCGCCGCGATATCCATCCCGGGAGGGCCGTCGTCGCGGAGCAGATGGAGCCCATCGAGGTCGTCGGAGGAAACCGGCTCTTCGAACCAGCTGACATCGAGCTCGGAAAAAACGTAGCTCAACTCGAGCGCCTGTTTGCGACTGTAGCCGCCGTTGGCATCGACGAAGAGTTCTGCTTCGTCGCCGATCGCTTCGCGCGCTGCCGCTACCCGCTGCGGATCGGCCGCAGCGTCACGGCCGACTTTCATTTTCACTCGCGGGATTCCTTCCTCGATCCAGCCACCAAGTTGTTCCTGCAATTTTTCGTCGGTGTAAGAAGTGAAACCGCCGCTGCCGTAGATCGGCATCGCTTCCCGCACCGGCCCGAAGAGCTTAACGAGCGGGACGTCGAGCAGCTTTGCCTGCAGATCCCAAAGCGAAGTGTCGACCGCGGAGATCGCCATTGAGCAAATGCCGGGGCGGCCGAGGTTGCGAATGGAGTGCACCATCGCGACAAAAGCGGCGTTCGGTGACATCGCGTCCATTCCAATGACGACGTCTTTTAGTTTCGATTCGATCAGGTGCGCGGTCGCGGAGTCGGCGTAACTGTAGCCTAACGAGCGCTGCCCGCCCGCTTCTGCTTCCACGATCACGATCGTGGTGCTGTCCCACTCGATCGTGCCGTCGGATTCCGGCTGGTCGGTCGGGATCGTGTAGGCCGAGACGTGCAATTTCTCGATCGAGGTGGTTTTCATCTGGGGAGCGCATGCGCCCTCGCGTGCTGGTTTCGGCGCCTCGCCGAAACAGGCTTTGCTCCGGGACCGATCGAAGCCGAAAAAAGTCCGAGATGGCGAGGCGCCATCGCCAGCACGCGAGGCGCGTGCGCTCCCCAGCAACTTCCGCCGAGACCGCTCACTTTTGGTGCGGCAGAAAACTCTCGACCGCGTCCTTGAAAGCGCCGCGAATCATCCCGCCGGAATCGGGGTCGCCTTTGACGATCGATTTCACGAAGTTCTCCGCTTCTTTAAAAGTGATGTGCGGCGGTAAGGTCGGCACTTCCGGATCGGTCAACGCTTCGTAAACCACTGGGCGATCCGCGGCAAGCGCGCGATCCCAGGCCGGGCCAACGTCTTCCGGTTTATCGACCCGAATGCCGCGCAGGCCGAGCATTTCCGCGTAATTCGCGAAAGGAAAATCAGGCACGTCTTGCGAAGCCTCATACTTCGGGTCGCCCGTCATGATCCGCTGTTCCCAGGTGACCTGGTTCAGATCGTGATTAGCCAGGACCATGATGATGAGCCGCGGGTCGCTCCATTCTTTCCAGTAATTCGCGATCGTGATCAGGCAGTTGATCCCGTTCATGAGCATGGCGCCGTCGCCGACCAGCGCGATGACTGGGCGATCGGGCCAGGCGAATTTTGCCGCCACCGAATAGGGCACGCCCGGCCCCATGGTGGCGAGATTTCCGGAGAGCGACGCCATCATTCCACGCCGCACTTTGAGGTCGCGCGCGAACCAGTTCGCCGAGGAACCGGAGTCCGAAGCGAGGATGCAAGTATCAGGCAGCCGTGGCGAGAGCTCCCAGAAAACGCGCTCGGGATTGATCGGGTTGGCGCTGTTCATGGCGCGCGCTTCGAGCACTTCCCACCACTCTTTGATGTTGCTCTCGATCGTCTCGCGCCAGGAGCGATCTTCTTTGCGCTCGAGCAGCGGGATGAGGGCGCGCAAGGTCTCCGCGCTATCGCCGATCAGGTTCACTTCCATCGGATAACGGATGCTGACCATCTTGGGATCGATCTCGATCTGCACGCCGCGCGCCTGGCCTTCTTCCGGTAGAAATTCCGAGTAGGGAAAACTGGAACCGATCATGAGCAGGGTGTCGCACTCGGTCATCATGTCCCAGCTCGGCTTGCTCCCGAGCAAACCGATCGGCCCGGTGCAATAGGAAAGATCGTCCGGAAGAACGGCTTTGCCTAACAATGCCTTGGCCACGCCGGCGCCAAGCAATTCGGCCACTTCCATCACTTCATCAGTCGCCTGAAGCGCGCCCGCGCCGACGAGAAGGGCGACCTTTTTTCCTGAGTTGAGAACATCGGCGGCGTGCCGCAGATCCTTCTCCTGCGGAACGACGCGCGGCGCGGAGTAGCCAAGCCCGGAGTGAACCGTGCCGTGTTTGCGCGGCGGTTTTTCGACCGCTTCCATTTCCTGGATGTCGTTAGGGAAAATAATGCAGGTCACAGTCCGCTCTGCGATCGCAATGCGTATGGCGCGATCGACGAGGTGGCGGACCTGCCCCGGCACGCTCGCCATGTGGACATATTCGTGGGCCACATCCTTGAAGAGGCTGATGAGATCGACCTCCTGTTGATAGCTACCCCCGAGCGCGGAGCGCGCCTGTTGGCCGACGATTGCAACGACTGGTTGGTGATCCATCTTCGCGTCGTAAAGGCCATTCAAAAGGTGGATCGCGCCCGGCCCGGAGGTGGCGAGGCAAATGCCGACTTCGCCGGTAAACTTGGCGTGCGCGCAAGCCATGAAAGCGGCCATTTCTTCATGGCGCACCTGCACGTAATCGACCTTGTCATCGGCGCGCGCAATTGCGCCAATGATGCCGTTAATCCCGTCGCCCGGGAATCCGTAAATGCGGCGCAGACCCCATTCAGTGATGCGTTTGATGAGATGATCGGAAACTGTGTCGGACATGGGAAAATGGAGAGTTATTGGTTGAGAGTTGAGAGATCATTCGATCGGGTAGGCGATCGTGCTGAAGAGGGCGTTTTCCGCCTGACGCGAGTCGAGCCGGGTGTGCTGGACCACGACTGGCTCGTCGCTTTCGATTAAACTGGAATAGGCTGTGTCACGCGGAATTTCTTCCGGGTCCTTGAGATTGTTGAAGCGGACGTGGTGCGTGCGTCTCGCCGGAACGGTGAAGGTGTAAGGACCAACCGGCGCCCGGTCCTCAAAGAAAATCGTGACCCGAATGTGCGCGTCGCGTTCGCCGGCATTGAGGAAACACATCGCTTCATGACTGGTCATCGCCGGCGCCGGGCCGGTGCTTTCTCCCGGAATATAACCTTCCGCGATTGCCCAAATGTTTCGTCCCACCTTGTTCATGAAGAAATTTCGCGCGTCACAAAGTGAACGGCGCGACGGGCCGAAACGGATTCAAAAAAGAAACCGGATTGTTTGACGCTTCCTCCAAAACTGACAGATCGCTGATGCGAAGAGTTCAAACTTTTATTACTCACGAACCCAGCGTTCGGCCTCGGCGAGCTGCGAAGAATCAAAATATCTCACATCATCACGCACGAAAAACGAACCGAGCTTCATGATCCATTTTTGCCACGCTTCTTCGCCAACAGCCGCGACTTTTTCGACTTTGTCTGCGTGCGTGGTGTTGAAACGAAAATCATCCCAGGCGGCGTGCGGCTCCCAGCCTGCGAAATTTTCCATCACGAGAAGCATGCGCATCGATCCATGTCGCGCGATAGTCTGTTCCCACGCAGGAATGAGTGCGTCGTAATCTTCCTGCGTGAGCTTTCCGCTCACGACCACGCGAACTAAATTGCCTTCTGCTTCTGTTATCTCGTGCATGCGTTACCGAGTGATATCGCACGCGCTGCGATCCGGAGATGTCTCGACGTGATGCAATGCCGTGGATTGTCGGGTCGGAGGCTCCTTCAAGCCGCGCAGCGATTCGGGCCAACTATTTCCCTTCCGATGACTCGGCAGATGCGATCTCTTTGTATGCTCTATACAATTGCAGTGATCCTCCTCGTCCTCTGGCTGGTGGGCTGGCTGGGCTTCCACCTCCTGGGCGGTTTCATCCACATCCTTGTGCTCCTCGCCGTGATTGCGATCATCTTCGCGGTCGTCAAGCGCGTTTAGTCCGACTCAGCTATGTTTTGCCGCCGCGTGCGGGGGATCAGGAATAGCAGGCAAGAGATTCTCTGCTTCTTGCAGCGGTTGAGCTTCGCGAGCCTGTTCTTTTATCACACCGGCGTCGCTGCCTAACCCGGCCTCCGCTTTCGTCGAGACTGCATCCGAGTCCGGATGAGCTCGTGCAGCATTGGGTCCCGCTGGCGCGTGAGCGCTTTGTCGCGCTCCAGGCTTGGCGTCAAGCATGGTGACCGGAACGCCCTGCGGAAAGATCACTTCACGGGCCTCATCCGGCATAGAGATGCCGTGTTTCTGGTAAGCGCCTTTTAATAAGCGAATCAGCGACGACCGCACTTTCAAATGACTGTATTCATGACCGTTGATCCAAAAGTATATGCGCAAATTGACGGTGGCTTGTCCCAAGCTCTCCGCTAGGACTGAAGACTCTGGGTCTTTCAGAACGGCAGGATGTGCGGCTAGAACTCCACTCGCTATCTCCTGCGCCTCAGCGATGGAATCATCGTAGCCAATACCGACCACAAAATCCTCGCGCCGATTGGCGTTCGTTGTGAAGTTACACAGGTTGCTCTTATAAACCGTGGCGTTTGGAATTTGCACCAGATTGCCGTCGAGCGTGATCAGAATAGTGGTCCGCACATTCAACTGCCGGACATAACCGGTCACCCCGGCCACCTCTACCAAGTCCCCCATAGCGAACGGTCGCTGCATGCTCAGGAAAATGCTCGCGAGAAAGTTCTCCGTGATGTCTCGAAAGGCGATACCGACAGCGAGACCCACCAATCCGGTTCCGCCGACTATCGTCATGGCCAACGAAGTAAGGCCCGAAACGCGAAGAACGATATATGTGCCAAAAAGAAATACGATAACACCTATCCCGCCGGCTATGACATCTCGAAGAAGCTTCGCCTGAACTCGCGGTCGTAAGACCGCGCGTCCCGCACGGGTCGCCAGCACGCCCGCCACGATCGATAAGATCAGAATAACTAAGCCGAAACCGAAGAAAGGTAGCGAGCGAACAAAACTTCGCCAAAGATCCATTAAACCGCTCCAGGCCGGGCCGAAGTCCCACATCGAGGGCACAGTCACAGCCATTTGGTTAACCACCGCGACCACGTCCTGAGTATTGCCGGCCAGATCGCCCGCCCACTTCTTCAGATGGGCCGACTGCGCCTCTCCCTTGAGGAAGACGACGCCTTCTTTGACCTCGACCTGCGGCGAGCTAAACCAGCCAGTCGCATCCAAGACGCTTTTCAGCCGCGCCTGGATTTCCCTGTCGTGAGCGACGGGGTTTACATCCACCTTCGCGGGCGCTGCGGAAAGGGCTTGCTGTTCAGGGGTGGAGGGCGTTGCGGTAGGCGCGGCCGTTGTAGGCTGGGCACTAAGTCTGCCCGCGAGTAGATAGAAGGCGCAACCGAGTAAAGCCGCTCGCGCGAGGCCGCTGGTAAGTGTCTTGAGACTCACCTTTCCCCCAACTTAGGGCCTTCTCGGTTGGCGGGATCTAAAATTCTTTTCTTCGTCCAGCTCACAGCTAGCGCTTGATAGAAATCTTGTTCTCGACCGACTGAACGCCGGGCATATTCTTAGCGAGATTTTCGGCGGCTTGCTTTTGATCATCGGAGACCACAAAGCCGCTCAGTTGCACGGTTCCTCTGAAGGCGGCGACCCGCACATCGGGAAATTTGAAGCTGGACGAAGTGGCAAAAGTCGCCTTCACCTGCTCGGCAAGTTTCTCATCGTCCTGATGTTCGGCGGCCGTGCGCTCGACCGGCTGCTTGTTGCACCCTGTGAACAGCGAGCTGGAAATCAAGATTGCAGCCATTGCTACGAAAATTGATTGATGAATTATTTTCATTGGTTCCTTCCCTTCGTCATCCGAAGCCACGAGGGCTGATTAGCGCGATAAACCGCGCACCGTCTAAGGGGAGTCAGAAGATTCGCGAAGCTCGGCTTCGGCGCGACGCCAATGTTCATCCGCTTTGCCATCGGGCCGCCCTTCTTCTTCCCATATTCTTTGGGCGCGTTCGGTAATTCCATTACGCGTCAATACCGGATTGGACTTGCTCCCGGGAACGCCGACGCCCGGCGTGTTGCCGTGTCCGCGGGCATCTTGAGCGAAGGCGTCGTTAATCGCTTCGGATGCGGGCGGAGAGTCGGCCGATGGATGGCCGCCGCCGGAGACGGTGCTGCCTCCATGATCGGGGGCGAGGAAGAAGAGAGGCCGACGGCTGTGAGAATAGTGGAAGCGCATCGCTAATAGTTCGTTTCCCGAGCGACCACCAGCCGTAACGGTCTCTGGTGATGATCCGCATCCGCCGAACTTGCAGTCACATTTTCTCTTAGATTCCGGCGCGGAGCAGCCACCAGTTTACCGGATAGCCAGTGGCGAATCCCGCCATCGCTCACTCGTGCTTCCCAAGCACCGCGACTTTCTCGCCGAGCACGTCCTGCACGTAGAGCGTTTGGATGAGGACGACAGCAACAACAGTGAGTGGCGTGGAAAAGATGACACCGATGGTACCGAACAACGCCGCGGCCAAAATCTGCACGGCAAGAAGCAAGGCCGGCGGAAGGGCGACAGCGCGTTTCTGGACGAAAGGCGTAATGCAATAGCCCTCGAAAACATGAACGCCGGTATAAATTACGGTCACCCAAAACGCTTTCGACGGGCTTTCCATCAGGCCAATGAGAAGCGCTGGAATGGCGGCCGCAATCGCGCCGAGATAAGGCACAAAGAGGAGTAGCCCCGCGATAATACCGAGCACGAGCGCGAGCGGCACATCGGCCCACCAAAGAGCAAGCGCGGTCAGTGTTCCCATTAAAGTCATTGTGATCGCGCGGCCGAGGAGCCACCAGCGCAAGGCCACACCGAGCGCCGATAGCACTTCGCTTCCGCGCGCCCGGTGCTCGCGCGGGAGGAGGAACAAAAAACCGCTTTCATAAATGTCCGGCGACGCCGCAAGATAGAGACCCACGAAAAATATGAAAACGACAGCGCCCGCCAGCTCCATCGTGATCGAAAAGATCTGCGTGACCGAACCGAGGATGGAAGTGAACGAGAGTTGCAATTCGCCTAACGATGGCAGGCTGGAAAGGATTGCGCGGCCCCAATCGGTTTTCTCCAGCGAATTCTGGAGGACATTGATCGATTGCGGCAGCTGCTTGACCAATAATTGTCCCTGCTGAAAGACCTGCGGACCCGCCAGCCAGAAAAATGCGACGACGATTCCGAGCAAAAGCAGAACGACCATGGTCAACGCCAGCACACGCGGAAGGCGCAACCATTTGACTGCCAGCATCGTTAGGCCACGCAAGAACACCCCGAGCAAAACGCCGGCAAAAATCAGCAGCAGCGCACCGGCAAAGCTACGTAGGAGATAGAGCAGGATCAGCCCGATGGCGGCCAGGCCGAGCGCAATGAGCACATGGCGCAGCGTTCCCTGGCGCGGGAGAAGACCGCGTTTGGTTTCGATTGACGACTCGTTAGGCATGGGCGCTCCCCTTTTGCCCGACGCGTCGCGCATTCTCCCTATCGACATGCACCGTAACAAACGAAAGCGTCACCGCACCGATCGCGAGAGTGCTCGGAACGAACCAGTAACTGGTTCGAAGCCGCTCGAGCCAGGCGATAAGGAAAGTCTTCATTGGCAAGTCACCCAAGCGAGCAGCCCGCTCGACATTTCGTTGAGGCTTTTGGTCGTTTCAGAAAAATCACTCTCATCATCTCCTATCGTCCAAGCCGTGCGCGCCGAGGGCTTTTTTCACTGACATTACATTGCGTGCCGCCAAGTTAGGGGACGGCGGCGTTTATTTTCTCGAATACATCTTCCATTTGAACTCGCTTTGTTTCGCGGGCTCCCTGATCCTCGTGCTCCTGTCGAGCTTTGTGCTGACGGCGAGCGTTGAGAAACGGGCACGCGGCTCGGGTTTTCTGAAGCGCTGCTGGGCGGCGTGACGGCTTAGGGCGCCGATGCACCTGAGATTGCCTTGGCCAGAAGATGAACATCGCGATGCCGGTGCGGAATTTTCTCGCGAGCGCATTGGCGGAGGTGCGTGATGATTCCAAAAAAAAAACACGGCTGCCGAAGGCATTTTGGCGCTGGTGCCGGCGCTTTTCGCGATCATCGTCGCGAGCCGCGGCCTCGTCCGCTTCGGTTTCGCTGTCAGTTCGATTTCGTATTCCGCATGCGACTGTCGGATTGCTCATTACCGCGGGTTTCACTGGTATTCCGAACATGATCGCGGCGGTCCGGCTGGCCGTGCGAGGTCGTGACCGAGGCGCTCAACAGTAACCCGCTGAATATCGTGGCCGGGACATGTCTGCACGCACTGATCATGGGATCGCCTCACGCATCGAGTCGCATGATTTTCGTCCTTTGCTGGTTAATCGGAATGACGATCGCCGCGGCGGTGTTCGCTTATGGGCGTAAAGGCGCACGCCGTCTCGGAGGAACAGTATTGCTGATGCTTCACGCAGCGTTTGCGGCGCCGATCATTCTTTGGCGCTGGTGAACACCGGTCGGCAAATGCGTGGTCGAACACGCATATGCATCGCGCCGCGGTTCCCCGGTCGCTGAAGTGGGAGCTGCGTGCCCTACGGAAAGGATGACGCGCGTCGCCCTCATCCAATGCGATAGACCTTAGTGAACAAAAATACAAAATCGCGCCGGACCATTGTAATCACCGGCGCATCCGCTGGGCTCGGGCGTGCCATTGCGTGTGCGTTTGCGAAAGAGGGCGCGCGCATCGGATTGATCGCGCGAGGCCGCGAAGGATTGGAAGGAGCGAAGCGCGACGTCGAGCGGCTCGGTGGCGAAGCGCTCGTTTTGCCGCTGGATGTCGCTGACGCGGCGGCGGTAGAAGATGCCGCGGCGCAAGTGGAAAAACGTTTTGGCCCGATCGATGTCTGGGTCAACGACGCGATGACTTCGGTGTTTTCGCCGATTAAAGAGATGACGCCGGATGAATTCAAACGCGTGACCGAGGTGACGTATCTCGGTTATGTTTACGGAACGCTGG
This sequence comes from Chthoniobacterales bacterium, assembly GCA_051003415.1. GTDB lineage: Bacteria > Verrucomicrobiota > Verrucomicrobiia > Chthoniobacterales > UBA10450 > Palsa-1392. The sequence goes on from JBPCLI010000007.1 coordinate 32,129, forward strand.
CGGCTTTGAAACGAATGTTGCCGCGCGATCGTGGCGTAATTCTGCAAGTTGGATCGGCCCTCGCTTATCGCGGGATTCCATTGCAGGCCGCCTACTGCGCGTCGAAACACGCCATTCAAGGTTTTTGCGATTCGCTCCGGTGCGAATTGATCCACGACAAAAGCAATGTGCGCGTGACCATGATTCAAATGCCCGCGATGAACACGCCGCAATTTAGCTGGGTGAAAAGCCGTTTGCCGCGCAAGGCGCAACCAGTGCCGCCGATCTATCAACCGGAGGTCGCGGCCCGCGCCATTGTTTTCGCTTCGCATCATCCGCGCCGGGAGATTTATGTCGGGCTGCCGACGGTGGAAGCGATCGTCGGGAACGAGATCGCGCCCGGTTTGCTCGATCACTATCTGGCGCATAACTGTTTCGAGGCGCAGCAGACTAACGAACGGGAAGAGCCCGATCGGCCCGATAACCTGTGGGAACCGCTCGACGCCGAGAAGGATCATGGCGCGCATGGCCCCTTCGACCGACGCGCGCGTCGCTCGAGCCCGCAGCTGTGGAGCACGATCCATCGTAACTGGCTTTCGGCCGGCCTCGTCCTCGCGCTAGCAGGCGGATGCGCCGCCTTTTTTGGCCGTTCTTCTTCTCGTTAGGCGATCAGATTCGCGGAGCGCATTTTCCGCAGAGGCGGAGGGCGGTATTGACGAGAGCGACGTGGGAAAAAGCCTGCGGAAAATTGCCTAGCAGGCGCTTTTTCGAGGGCGAATACTCTTCGGAGAGCAGCCCGACGTCGTTGCGCAAATCTAGCAGCCGTTCAAAAAGCATGCGCGCCTCTTTCTTCCGCCCGGTCAGGTGGAAGCAATCGACCAGCCAGAAAGAGCAGGGCAGAAAAACTCCCTCGGAGCCGGGCAGACCGTCGACTTTTTTTTCGTTAGGCCGATAACGCAGGACGAGGCCATTCTGGAGGAGATCCTGCTCGACCGCCGCGATCGTCCCGAGGACGCGCTCGTCGTCAGGCGGGAGGAAGCCGACGAGCGGAAGCATAAGAAGGCTCGCGTCCATTGCGTCGGAGCCATAGAACTGGGTAAACGCGCCGCGTTTTTTGTTGAAACCGTAACGGCAGACGGAGCGGTGGATGGTGTCGCGCAGTTTTTTCCAACGCGCCAGACTATTATTAGAGTCGCAGTGATAATGCTCGACCAGCTTGACCGCGCGATCGAACGCTACCCAAGCCATCACCTTGGAATGCGTGAACTGCCGGCGTGGGCCTCGCACTTCCCAGATGCCCTCGTCGGGGAGCTTCCATTTTGATTCCAGAAAACGGAGCAGCGCCACCTGCAGGCGCCAGTCGGCTTCTTCCGTCTCCATGCCGGCCCGATGAGCCTGATACATCGCGTCTAACACCTCGCCGAAAACGTCGAGTTGGAATTGGTTGGCAGCCCCGTTTCCCACTCGCACCGGCTTCGATTTCTCGTAACCGCTCAACCAGGGCAGCTGGTATTCATCAAGCCGGCGCTCACCGCGCACGCCGTACATGATCTGCAGTTGGGAGGGACTGCCGGCGATCGCGCGCAGCAGCCATTCGCGCCATGCCTTGGCCTCCTCTTTGAAGCCCGCACCGAGCAGAGCGGTGAGGGTAAAGGTCGCGTCGCGCAGCCAGCAGAAGCGATAATCCCAGTTGCGCGGCCCGCCGAGTTGCTCGGGCAGGGAAGTGGTGAGCGCGGCGACAATTCCCCCGGTCGGAGCGTAAGTCAGCCCCTTGAGGGTGAGGAGCGAACGCATGACCGCGTCCCGCCAGGGGCCGCCGCGTTCGTGCCGTCGTGCCCATTGCTCCCAGAAGATTTCCGTCTCCTGCAGCGCATGCTCCGCGTTTACTTCCTTCGGCGGCAACTCATGCGAAGCATACCAGGTAAGGACGAAGGGCACCCGCTCGCCCTTGCTGACGGTAAATTTCGCGATCGTCTTCAGGTCTTCGCCGTGGGTCTGGACCGGCGTGTGCAAAATCAGAGCGTCGGGGCCGGCCACCGCTTCCAAGCCGCCATGACGCTGGCGCACCCAGGGCACGACTGAGCCGTAATCGAAACGGATGATCAGTTCCATCTGGATCGATACCTTTCCGCTCAGCCCTTCGACGATGCGGACGATGTCGGGATTTGTGCCGCGCGGCGGCATGAAATCGATTAAACGGATTTTTCCCTCGGCCGTCTGGATCTCGGTTTCCAGGATCATTGCGTCGCCCCGGTAACGCCGAGCGCATTTTTGGATTTTTCCCTTAGGCCGAAAATGCCAGGAGCCGTTCTTCTCCTCGCCTAACAATGCCGCGAAACAAGCCCCGGAGTCGAAGCGCGGCAGACAGAGCCAGTCAACACAGCCGTGGCGGCTGATGAGCGCGCCGCTCTGGGTATCACTGATAAAGGCATAATCCTCGATCCGCGGACGCGCGGTTTGGGAACGACTTTTCTTCATCGAGTCAAGGCAACCTAGCCTCCTTCAGGGACACTCCGCGAGACGCCCGATCCCTTCGCGGGTCAGGCGGTAAATTGTCCACTCTTCGTTAGGCCGGGCGCCCAGTTTGAGGTAAAATTGAATGGCCGGCTTGTTCCAGTCGAGCACCGCCCACTCCATACGTCCGCAGTTTCGTTCCCGCGCCAGCTCCGCCAGCCTGACGAGAAGCGCGCGGCCGTAACCCCTGCCCCGTACCGCCGGACGGACAAAAAGGTCTTCCAGGTAAAGTCCACGCCGTCCCATCCAGGTCGAAAAATTGTGAAAGAAGAGCGCAAAACCGACCGGCTCGCCGGCCTCCTCGCCGATCAGCACCTCCGCCGCCGGGTGCGCTCCGAAAAGGTTTTCCCTCAATTGATCCTCCGTCGCGATCACCTCGTTAGGCGCACGTTCATACTCCGCCAGCTCGCGAATCAGAGTCAAAATGGTGGGGATGTCCTCGCGTTCGGCGAGTCGAATCCGAAAATCAGTTGCCGCTTCCATGTAAAGATTGAGCCGCCGACGCCGGGCCAAGTCAACCATGGCCGTGGGAGACCGGCTAATTTTTTGCCAGTCGTTCCTGCAGGAAGGCGAGCACAGCCGCCTCTTCGGAGCGCAAATCACCTAACGAATCCGCGAGCGTCTTCTCGGTTTGCTTCTTCAGGCCTTCAATCAGGTTTCCGTCCAGGTAAGTCTCAAGCACTGCGGGATGGACATAACATTTCCGGCAAACCGCCGGCGTGTTGCCGAGCATTTTGGCGACCGCGCTGATGGCCGCTTTCAGATTCTGTTTGGCCTGCGACTTATTCTCAAACGCGACCTGCGCCTGGAGCGCCATCGCCGCCATGACCGTCCCGGCCCAGGTCCGAAAATCCTTCGCGGTAAATTCTTCGCTCGTGATTTCGCGCAGGTAATCGTTCACGTCGTCTGAAGTGACTTGGTGTCGCTCGCCTTCTTCGTCGAGATATTGGAAAACGTCCTGCCCGGGCAGCTCCTGCAATTTTCGGATGATCTTCGCCACCCGCCGATCTTCGGTGCCGATATCGTGTTCCTTCCCACTCTTGCCGCGAAAGCGAAAGCGCACCGTCGCGCCTTTGACGTCGACATGCCGATTTCGCATCGTCGTTAGGCCAAAGGATTTGTTCTCCTTCGCATATTCCTCGTTTCCGATGCGGATGAAGGTGCGTTCAAGCAATTGCACAACCGTCGCGAGGACTTTTTCCCGCGGGAGCCCGCGAAGCTGGAGGTCTTTGTTGATCCGGCGGCGAATCTTCGGGAGTGCCTGGGCGAAGATGACCATCTTCTCGTATTTGTTTTCGTCGCGTTCCTCGCGCCAGCGCTCGTGGTAGCGATATTGTTTGCGTCCGCGATCGTCGCGCCCGGTCGCCTGCAAGTGGCCGTTAGGCGAGGGGCAAATCCAGACGTCGGCGTAGGCTGGCGGAATGGCGAGCCGGTTGATGCGCAGGATGCGCGTCTCGTCGCGGATCTCTTTCTCCTCAGTGTCGAAGTAGATGAAGTTTTTGCCGCGCTTCTTCCTGGTATAGCCCGGCTTGTCATCGCTGACATAGCGGAGACCCGCCTCCTCGGCGGCTTCCTCCGGATCGGTCACGATCTCGAGGTCGGCGATCTTTTTCTTTTCCTGGCTGAGCTTGCGAGCGGTGCCCACGCTAGCAATACGCACGCTAGATGCGCGGAGGTCGTCTCCGAAAAAGAAGAAGCGCGACGGGGACTGCTCTACGCGGGAGCGCCGCTCAGGCCACCGCCGAGCGGCGGAGCCACGTCGGGCGCGACCACAACTTGTTTGGGCGGTTTTTCAGGGGCGAGCTTGCTGCCGGAAGTCGGCGGCGGCCCGGGAGGCGGGTTGATCAGACGACCGTGCTCGATCACTTCCCGAATCTGCGCACCGTCAAGGGTTTCGAATTCAAGGAGCGCCTTGGCGATGACTTCGAGCTTGCCGCGGTGCTCGATCAAAATGTCCTTTGCGCGCGCATAAGCGCCGTCGACCAGCTTGCGCACTTCGGTGTCGATCTGTTCGGCGGTCGCTTCGCTGTAATCGCGGGCCCGCGAAATGTCGCGGCCGAGGAAAACGTAATCCTCGTGCTCGCCGTACTCGACCATGCCCATTTTGTCGCTCATGCCCCACTCGCAAACCATCTTGCGGGCGAGGCGCGTCGCCATCTGGATGTCGCCGCGGGCGCCGCTGGTGACATCACCGAAAACAATTTCCTCCGCGACCCGGCCGCCCATGCTGACGACGAGATCGTCGAGCAGCTCTTTGCGGCGCTGGGTGTATTTGTCCTCGAGCGGGAGCCACATGGTCGAGCCTAACGACGGCCCGCGCGGGATGATGGTGACCTTGTGCAGCGGCTCGGTGAATTCAAGCATCTCCAGCAGGAGCGCGTGGCCGGCTTCGTGGTAAGCAGTGTTGGTCTTTTCCTTTTCGCTCAGCGCGAGGCTGCGGCGTTCCTTTCCCCAGCGCACCTTGTCGCGCGCTTCTTCGAGCTCAGAAAGAGTGATGCCCTTTAGCCCGCGACGCGCCGCCAGGAGCGCCGCTTCATTGATCACGTTGGCCAATTCCGCCCCAGAATAACCGGGGGTGCCGCGCGCGACGACTCCCATCTCGACGCCTTCGGCGAGTTTCACTTTCTTGGAATGGACGCGCAGGATTTCTTCGCGGCCTTTCACATCGGGCAGGTTGACCGTGATCTGGCGATCGAAACGGCCGGGGCGAAGCAGAGCGGGGTCG
>JBPCLI010000008.1:0-23157 GCA_051003415.1 Chthoniobacterales bacterium
CTGGACGAACATGCCACCGGAGCCGCAGCAGGGATCGTAGATGCGGCCTTTGTAAGGGGCGAGCATCTCGACGAGGAGGCGGACGACGCTCTGCGGGGTGTAAAACTGGCCACCTTTCTTGCCCTCGGCGCTGGCGAATTGGCCGAGGAAATATTCGTAGACGCGGCCGAGGATGTCTTTGGAACGGTGGGAGTTCGTGGCGGTGACGCCCTCGTCGCCGGAGGTTGGAGCGAGCGCCCCGCCGCTCCCTTTAAGGTTCGCCGACGAGGCGTCGGCGGGCACTTTCTGCGACGAGGGCGTCGCAGCTACAGGGGAGTGATCGATCAGGATGATCGTGCCGATGAGGTCGATCAGTTCGCCTAAGCGGTGCTTGTCGAGGCCAGGGCGGGCGTAGTCTTTCGGCAGGACGCCTTTCAGGCGCTGGTTGTCGCGCTCGATCGCAACCATGGCGTCATCGACTATCTTGCCGATGGTCGCCTGCTTGGCGCTATTCTGCAGATAGCTCCAGCGCGCGGCGGGCGGAACCCAGAAGACGTTCTCGGCTTTGTATTCGTCTTGGTCTTCGGGATCGGCACCGGGCTCGCCAGTTAGTTGCGCGTGTTTTTCTTCGAAGCTATCGGAGATGTACTTGAGGAAGATGAGCCCAAGGACGGTGTGCTTGTACTCCGCCGCGTCCATGTTGCTGCGGAGCTTGTCGGCGGCGAGCCAGAGCTTGGCCTCGAAGCCGAGATTGGCGGTGGAGTTGTTCTTCGCGGAGGAGCGGGTGCGGGCCATTCGATGCTGCGTTCTATCGGGCTGAAGAGAATTTGGCAAAGAAAAAGCGCTGTGCGGCGATTAGCGCGTCTGGCCGGGGTTGACCGCAGTCGGGTCGGCGGGCGGTAAACGTCTCGGCGCCCGTCATCGTCTTGTCATTTGACGCTCGCGGAAAATCCTGCGACGACTCGGCGCCATTTGCGTCCTTTGCCGAGCCTGGCTCGAAAAGCGTTAGTCAGCCCACACTATGAGTACTTCCGAAATTTTCCTGATCGCAATGGTCATCATTTTCACCGTGCCCTATTTGGTTTGGCGGCTCCTGCGAACCGAGTATTACGCCCCGCTGGTCGTGGTGCAGATCATTGGCGGCATCCTTCTCGGGCCCGGTGTCCTGGGCGCGGCGTTTCCCGATTATTTCAACTTCGTTTTTAACCCCAAGGTCATTGCTTACTTGAACGGCATCGCCCAGTGGGCGGTGATGCTCTTCGTCTGGGTGGCGGGGATTGAACTCGATATCCAAAAAGCATGGCGTTATCGCCGCGAGACGGGGATCACCGCCGGCCTTGCCCTCGGCATGCCTTTGCTTTTCGGCTGCGGGGCGGCTCTGATCATGATTTCGATGAGCGGCGGCTGGATGGGCCCGAACGGACACACCTGGCAATTGATCGTCGGCGTCGGCATGGCTTGCGCGGTGACTGCTTTGCCGATCCTGGTCCTGTTCATGGAGAAGCTCGCCATCCTGCGCGAACCGATCGGCCAGCGCATCCTGCGCTATGCCAGTCTGGATGACGTCGCCATCTGGGGCGTGCTCGCGCTCATCCTGCTTGATTGGAACCGGGTCGGGCGACAGTTCGGTTTCCTCATCATTTTCGGTTTCGCCGCCTTCGTCGTGCGCAAAATCATGTGGCGGATTCCGGAACGCGATCGCTGGTTTGTCGGGCTCATTTGGCTCGCGGTCTCTGGCTTTGCCGCCGACTGGTCGGGCCTGCACTTCATGGTCGGGGCTTTCCTTTCCGGCGCGGTGCTCGATGCGGCCATGTTCGATCAAAAGCAGATGGACCTCTTCCGCGGTCATGTCTTGCTCGCCATCATGCCGGTCTTCTTTCTGTCCACCGGGCTGCGCACCACCTGGCAGGTGGGCGGCACGATCGTTTTCGGAGCGGCCGCGCTGCTCCTCGTCGCGTCGGTTGCCGGCAAGTTGGCCGGCGTTCACATCGCCGGGAAAATCCTTAAATGGGAAAAGGGCGAAGCTTCGATCATCGGCTGGCTCCTGCAGACCAAGGCTTTGATCATGATCATCTTCGTCAACGTCCTGCTGGATAAGAAAATCATCACGAGTGAGACGTTCACCGCTACCCTGCTCATGGCGCTGGCGAGCACGATGCTGAGCGTGCCTCTGGCCGGGCCCAAGCTGGCCCGGTTGCAGGGCCTGATCTCTCGAAGTTCCTGAGGCGAGCGCGGTGACGGCCGCTACTTCGATACTTTGACCAAAAGTTTCCGGCCCTTGAACTGAATCCCGTTCAGCTTTTTCAAGAGCAACGGAACGCGGGCTTCGGCTACGTCGACCAGGGTCTTGGTCGCCTGGAGATGAATCGCGCCGATCTCGCCTTTGGGGATCGCGGTCACGCCCGCGATCACGCCGACGAAATCTCCGGGCTGCACCGAATGGGCGCGGCCGGCGTTGAAAGCCAAGCGGACCATCCCCGCTTCATGCGAAACCATGCCGGCCTCTTCGCGCGGACCGCTCCGCGGTGGACCTTCGCTTCGTTCGCGTCGTCCGCGCGGCGGGCGATCGGCTTCATACTCATCGCGGCTGCGTTCCCGTCGTCCGCGCGCGCCTGGATCGGGCAAGCGGTTGTAGACGGGGCGCGGGCGATCTTCGGGGATGGCCTGGCCGGCACGCGTTTTGTCTTCGCCTAACAAGTGAATGAGCGCGGACGCGATGTCGGTGGGTGAGTGCCCTTGTTCGAGGAGCCGGTCGAGCAACTCGTCGTGCCGCTTGTATTCGCCCTTGGCAAGCGTTTCGCGAAGCGCCTCGGCAAAAACCGTCGCTCGGCGGCCCTCCACTTCTTCGGCTGACGGAATTTTCTCGCGCCGGATCCGGCTCTTGGTGAAGCGCTGGATATTCTCCAGCCGATAAATTTCCCGCCCCGCCACAAACGTCACCGCCTTGCCGCCCTTGCCCGCGCGGCCGGTCCGACCGATGCGGTGCACATAATCTTCGCCGTCGTGCGGCAGGTCGTAATTGAAGACGACCTCGATGTCGTCGACGTCGAGCCCGCGCGCGGCCACGTCGGTGGCGACCAGAATCTCGATCGCGTGTTTGCGAAATTTTCCCATGACCCGTTCCCGCATCGCCTGAGTCATATCTCCGTGCAGCTTGTCCGCGTTGTAGCCGCGCGCGGACAGATGTTCGGTCAGGTCATCGACCATCATCTTCGTCGCGCAAAAAATGATCGCCAGCTTGATGTCCTCCAAGTCGATCAACCGGCAGAGCACCTCCAGCTTCGAGCGCCGATCCACTTCATAATAAATCTGCTCGATTGCCGGCACGGTCAGCGCCTCCGCTTCCATCCGCACGCTAACCGGATTGCGGGTGAAGGTCTTGATCAACTCCTGGATCGGACGTGGAATGGTGGCGGAAAAGAAAACCGTCTGCCTTTCGTCAGGCACATCGCGCAGGATCGTCTTGATGTCGTCGACGAAACCCATGTCGAGCATGCGATCGGCTTCATCGAGGACCACCATCTTGATTTGGTCGAGGCGCAGGCTCTTCCGTTCGAGGTGATCCATCACCCGGCCCGGCGTGCCGATGATGATCTACGCGCCGGCGCTCAGGCCGCGGAATTGTCTTTCGTACGATTGCCCGCCGTAGATCGGCAGTTCGCGCACGCCGCGCTTGAAAAAGGCGAGCTTCGCGATCTCCTCCGCGACCTGCACGGCGAGCTCACGCGTTGGGCAGAGGACGAGCACCTGGGGCGCGCGCAGATTCGGATCGACCAGCTGAATCGCGGGAATGCCGAACGCGGCCGTCTTGCCGGAACCGGTCTGCGATTGCCCGACCACATCGGCGCCCTCGAGCAAGACCGGGATGGCGGCTGATTGAATCGGAGAGGCTTCCTCGAAGCCCATCCGCTCGATGGCTTTCAATATCTCCGGCGCGAGCCCGAGCTCGGCGAATAACTTCTTCTGCATCACGTAGTAGACCACGGTCCGGACGCCGAATACAGGGCGTGGTTCGGTTTTGGCCTAACGAAATAAAACGGTCACCAGATTCGATGCGGTTGAGTATCGTTCGGAACGAATGAATGTCGCCGGCCAACATTACCGCACGATCTGGCTCCAGCCTAACGATGACCGGGTCGTGCAATTGATCGACCAGCGAGCCTTGCCGCATCAGTTCGTGGTCGAGGAGGTGACGACCGTCGAGCACATGGCAACGGCGATTCGCGAGATGCACGTGCGCGGGGCGGGCTTGATCGGCGCCGCCGCCGGCTACGGGATGTATCTTGCGATGCTGGGGGGCGTGGAGGCAACCGCCGCGGCCGAGCTTTTGCGGTCGACACGACCCACCGCGGTCAATCTTGGCTGGGCCTTGGATCGCCAACTCGCACGCATTGCGGCCGGCGCGACCGCGGCGGAGCGAACCGCGCTCGCGCGTGAAACCGCGGAAGCAATCGCGGATGAAGATGCCGAATACTGCCGGCAGATCGGCCTGCACGGCCTGGCGTTGATCGAGCAAATCGCGCGGCGCAAAAACGGTCAACCGATCAATGTCCTCACGCATTGTAACGCGGGCTGGCTGGCGTTTGTCGATCATGGCTCGGCCACTTCTCCGATTTACGCGGCGCACGACCGCGGAATTCGGGTCCACGTCTGGGTGGATGAGACGCGCCCGCGCAACCAGGGGGCAAAATTAACCGCCTGGGAATTGGGTGAGCACGGCGTGCCGCACACCGTCATCGCGGATAATGCCGGCGGGCACCTGATGCAGCGCGGCGAAGTGGACCTCGTGTTGGTGGGAACCGATCGCACGACATATACCGGCGATGTCGCGAATAAGATCGGCACTTACCTGAAGGCGCTCGCGGCCAAGGATAACGGCGTGCCGTTTTATGTCGCGCTGCCTTCTTCGTCGTTTGATTGGAAGATGCGAGATGGATTGGCGGAGATCCCGATCGAGCAGCGCGGCGCGGAGGAAGTCCAACACGCCGATGGCTGGGGGGAAGGGCGCTCGCTCGAAGTCCGCGTCACGCCCGAAGGCAGCCCGGCCGCCAATTACGGTTTTGATGTCACGCCGCGGCGGTTGATTAGCGGACTGATCACCGAGCGAGGAATCTGTCAGCCTAACGAGCAAAGCATCCTTGCGCTTTTTCCCGAGCGGGCGAGATGAACGAGACGGGCGTCGTTAAGTTCCACTACGAATCGACCGGCCGGGAACTCGCCCCCTTTCCCGGGTTCGAGGAACTGAATGCGGCCCGGCAGGAATTGCGGCGACTCGGACTGCTCGGCGTGGACGAGAACGGCATAGGTTTCGGCAACGTGAGCCTTCGCGATAGAGGGTCCGATGCGTTTTATGTCACCGGGTCTGGTACTGGCGCGCTGCCGGAGTTGACCCTGCAGGATTACGCGAAGGTGGTTGCATGGGATTTCGAACGAAACTGGCTGCGGAGCGACGGCCAGGCTGTCGCCTCCGCAGAGTCACTGACGCACGCTGCCCTCTACGCGACAGACACCCGGGTGCGAGTCGTCCTGCATGTTCACGACCCCAATCTGTGGCAGATCTTGCGGAAGCGAGGCATTGCTACTCGCCCGAATGTTGCCTACGGCACGTCCGAAATGGCGCGGGAAGTTGAGCGGCTTTTTTGCGAGACCGATGTGCAAGCCAGGAAGATTTTTGCAATGTCCGGGCACGAGGACGGGATCGTGGCTTTCGGCGCCGATTTCCCACAGGCTCTGGCCGTCATCTCGACACTTCGTTGACTTCATTGTGTTCGCGAGCAAACGAAAGCGGGACTAAGTTCGCGTCCTTCCGAGGTTCTATATGATTAAGTTTTTGGGTGGTCTGCTTGTTGGAATTTGCCTGGTCTTGCTCGCGGGATATCTCTTTGTAACGCGAGGCGGGATCGCGATGTCGACCGACGCCAAGCCTTTGCCGCTCGAGCGTTCACTGGCGCACCAGGCGCTGGCCGCAGCGATCGGAAAAAGCGAGGACGAGAAATCGCCGCTGCCGGCGGACGAGGCAAACCTGCTCGCGGGTGCGGAGATTTTTAAACAAAGCTGCGCCGGCTGCCACGGACAATTCGGCCAGGGCGCTTCCGGCTTATCGAAAAGAGTCTATCCCCACATTCCGCCGCTCCTTCCGCCGGCGAAAGGCGTGACTGACGATCCGGTCGGCGAGACTCATTGGGTCGTAAAGAACGGAATTCGTTTCAGCGCCATGCCTTCGTTTGGCACGAAGCTGAATGACAACCAGCTTTGGCAGGTCAGCCTGCTGCTGCATCAGGCGGATAAATTGCCGGTAGCTGTGCAGGAAGCGCTTGGTTCCAAGAAATAGCAGCGATCCAGCGGCGGTGCTAGTGAGCCGGTAATTTGGCGGCAAGCGAAGGCGGCGGCGGTCGCTTTTCGTTCGCAATCGAGAGGTGCGATTCTAAAGTTTGGGCTCGCATGAGCCGCGTTCGTCTTCTTTCAGATACTCTCGCCAGCCAGGTGGCGGCGGGGGAAGTAATCGAGCGCCCGGCTTCCGTGGTAAAGGAGTTGGTCGAGAACAGCATCGACGCCCAGGCGCAATCGATCGAGGTCATGATCAAGCGCGGCGGGATTTCGCTCATTCGTGTAACCGATGATGGCAGCGGGATGGACCGGGACGACGCGCTCCTTTGCCTGGAACGGCACGCGACGAGCAAGATCCGGACGGCGGCAGACCTGGCGACGGTCGCGACCCTTGGTTTTCGGGGCGAAGCGCTCCCGAGCATTGCGAGCGTGGCGCGTTTTCGCCTAACGACCCGCGAAAAGGAAGCGGTCGCGGGGACGGAGGTGCTGGTTTCCGGCGGGAAAATCGAAACGGTGCGCGACGGCGGCGAGGCGCCCGGGACGCAGGTCGAGGTGCGCTCGCTGTTCTACAATCTGCCGGCCCGTCGGAAATTTCTGCGCTCGGAGAATACCGAGACGCGAAACATCGAGCACCAACTCAACCTTCAGGCGATCGGGCATCCGGAGATCGCGTTTACCCTGGTGCGCGATGAACGAGTCGTCTTCCAATTACCCGCAACGAAGACGCTGCGCGATCGGGTCCGTGATCTTATGGGCAGCGAGCTGGTGGCGCGCCTGCTCGAGGTGGAACCGGGGAAAGGGAGGCTGCGGGTGAGCGGCTTCCTCGGCCAGGCCGGCGTGAGCCGGGCCAGCCGGTCACAGCAGTTCGTTTTCGTGAATGGGCGCGCGATTGAAAGCCCGGTCATCGGCGCGGCCCTGAAGGAGGGCTATCACACCGCGCTCATGAAAGGGCAGTTCCCGGTGACGTTTCTCTTCGTCGAACTCGATCCGGCGGAGGTGGACGCAAATGTGCATCCGGCGAAACGTGAAGTGCGTTTTCGCGATCCGGCCGGGGTCCGGGAAGCGGTCGTGGCCGCCATCCGGCGCACGCTGGAAAGCGATCGAAGCAGCTGGCAGGAACAATTTCGAGGCCCGGCCCTGCCCGAGGTCCCATTCGTTAGGCTGGAGCCAGTGGCGGTGGATGATTCCCAGCCAACCTTTCCGCAGACGAATAGCCCGCTTTCGGTGACCGATGAGCGTTTTCCGCCTAACGAAGAGCGGCGGCCGCTGCCGCAACATCAGTTCCGCATCCTTGGCATCTTGAACAAACTCTACGTCTTAATGGAAAACGCCGAGGGCCTTGTCCTGGTCGACCAGCACGCCGCGCATGAGCGAATCCTTTTCGAGGAACTGCGCCGGCGGATGGAAGAACAGGGCGTGCCTTCGCAGCGCTTGCTCTTGCCGCAGGTGATTGAGCTTGCGCCGCGTGACGCGGAATGGATCGAGCGCAATCTCGCGACCCTGCAAAAGATGGGGCTGGGGGTGGAGGAGTTTGGCCGGCACACCTTCAAGCTGGAAAGCCTGCCGCCGTTTCTCAGCGGGGTGGAGCCGGGCCGGCTTTTGCAGGACGTGATCGACAGTCTGAAATCAGCCAGCAACAGCAGCTCACCGCTCCGGCTCGGCGAGGACATGATCGCGAAGACGGTGTGTCGTCACGCGGTCAAAGCCAACGACCTGCTTCGGGCACCGGAGGTGGAAAAATTGATCCGCGACCTGCTCGAGTGCGAACTGCCCTACTGCTGTCCGCACGGACGACCGACGATGATTCAGATCTCGTTAGGCGAGCTGGAGAAGAAGTTCGGCCGAAAACTGTAAGGCGGGCGCATTCATTGTCGCCAGGGACGCTGTCCCCGGCCGGGCGAAGCGGGGAATCGTCTGCGGGAGCCGCCGAACCTGGGACAACGTCCCCGGCTACAGGGCTAGCGTTTCCAGTGCTTCGCGATCAGGGCTTTGATCGCCGGAGTTTGCAGCCGGTAATTTTCCTCTTCCCGGCTGGGCAAATCGGGGAACCATTTCCACCAATACATCCCGGCGATCGTCGGGCAGTGCTCCGGCAAATCAAGCGCGACGTCGATGCAGCGCTGTTGGATTTCATCGGCCTTCGGGCCACCCATCTTAAAGGCCCATGGCTCGGCCGCGGCGCGCGCGCTAACATTGTAGCCGATCTCGACGAAAAGGATTTTCTTATCGCCGTGCGCCTTGGAGTAGGCGCTCAGCTCGGCGCATTTCTTTTTCCAAGCCTGCGCGATTTCCGCCTCGCTCGGATTCACGCTTTTCGTTAGGGGAAAATAGGCGAGGGCGCCAATGTAATCGAGCGCGTCCCAGAAAGTCACCTCCTGAAAGCTGTCCCAATTCCCGCCATAGGTCAGCTTGCCATGATAGACCTCGCGCACTGCGGCGATGATCTGGCGCCAGCGGGCATCAAATTTTTGCGCGTAGGTAAACTCGAGCCCGATGCAGAAGGTGCCTGCTCCGTGTGCTTCCGCGATTTTCGCCATCTGCACGATCCAGGTTTGGTAATCGCCAAAGAAGCGGTCCCATTCCTCGGCCGTCTGGAAATTGATTTCGCCGCGCCAGAGAAATTTCGTTCCCCAATAGGCGATGTGCGGGATGAGCATGACCGAGAGCCCGCGTTCGCGCGCCCAGTCGAGCGGGACCGTGATATGATGAAAATCGTTGTCGCTCCGAAACCGGACGTGGCCGTCGTTCTGGATTTGGGCGTAGGGATGAATCGCGACGCTGTTCACGCCTAACGACTTCAATTCATCGAGCGTCTTGGCCATTTCCGGAGTGGCCCATTCCCAGCCCGAAGTCTGGCAGGAAACGGTCACACCCTTGATGAAAGAGCGTGCCGGTTCCTCCGCGATTCCGTTAGGCACGGAAACGGCGAGCAGGCAGACGAGGCGCAAGCAGGTCTTAGGAGCGTCGCGCAAAGAGGCCATCTCGCAGAAGATAGTACACGAACAGACTATTGTAGCGCAGATAACGCCCAAGCAATCGGCCCGGCTCGGACGCGGCGCGGAAAAGCCAGGTGAGCCCGAATCGCTGCATCCAGGGGGGAGCGTCCGGCTTCAGGCCGGCATTGACGTCGAAGGCAAAACCAACCGCGAAAAGGACCCCGCGCTGGATGGTGCCTTTGTGGCGATGGATCCAATCCTGCTGTTTCGGTGTCCCGAGTCCGACCCAGATAAAATCGGGCGCGAGCTGATTGATCTGATTCACGATTTCCGCTTCGTCGTTAGGCGAGAAATAACCGTGGTGTCCGCCGACGATATCGAATGCCGGACTGCAATACTTTTGCCGCAGGGCGGCCAGGCACTCCTCCGAGCCGCCTAACAAGTAATGTTTCCAGGGAGCGGGGCTCGCCTCCAGGCAGCGGCGCATAAAGGTCGGCCCGTAAACACGATCGCGCAGCCCGGCGCCGCGCACGTTGAGACACCAGATGAGAGGCATGCCGTCGGGCACGAAATAGTCGAACCGGCTCGTCAGATCGCGAAAATGCGGGTCCTGTCGCCGCAACGTGACGATATGCGTATTCGTCAGATCAATCGCATGCGTCCCGCCTTGTCGCGCGAGCGTGTGGGCGTGCGCGATCAGTTGCTCGTATGTCGTGGCGAGAAGGGGAGTGCCGAGCAGGTCGAAGGTTCGCATCGGTTCGGTCACACCCGCCAACCTTATATCCTCGAGCAAGAATGAAAAGGAAGGGCGCATCGTGCCTGCTTTTCAAACGCCTTGGAAGGTTTTTGAATCTAAATGCACACTAAACCGCATCTCATTCACAACGTTATGAAATTCATCTTTGGATACCTCGTCGTCGCCTTCTTTGCCATCGCCCTCCTGGCTGAATTGCCCGCCTCTCCGCCCAAGGCGGCAGCCGATGCTGGCAAAACCGACACAACGGTTCCGCCGCAGATCCCGCTACGCGATTTCTTCAAGAATCCGGTCAGCCGCGCATACGATCTGTCGCCGGATGGCGAGACGCTTTCTTTTCTCCAACCGTGGGAATCGCGGATGAACATTTTCAGTCGCCCGACCGCAGGCGGTGAAGCCAAGCGGGTCACGAGCGAGAAGGAGCGCGACATCCGCAACTACGCCTGGAAGGGAAACAAGTTTCTCGTTTACGCGATGGACGATAAGGGCGACGAGAATTTTCATCTCAAGCGGGTCGCTCTGAAGAGCGGCGAGGTGAAGGACATGACGCCGTTCGCGAAGGTGAGGAGCGAAATCATTGACGATCTCGCCGACGTCTCTGAAACGGACATCCTCATCACGCTGAACAAGCGCAACCCGGAAGTTTTCGACGCCTTTCGGCTCAATGTCGCGACCGGCGAAATGAAGATGGTGGCGGAAAATCCCGGCAAGGTCGATCGCTGGATTACCGATCACGCCGGCGTCATCCGCGCCGCGACCGAGACCGATGGCGTAAACGCCAGCTTGCTGACGCGGCCGGATGAAAAGACGCCATTCAAGAAAGTGCTCACGACCGATTTCCGCGAGTCGGCCAGCCCGCAGTTCTACACTTTCGACAACAAGAATCTCTACGCGGTTTCCAACATCGGACGCGACAAGCAGGCGGTGGTGACGATCGACCCGACCAACGGCAAAGAGCTGGAGAAGCTCTACGAAAATCCCGACGTGGATGTCTCGGCGCTCGCTTACTCGAAGAAACGCAAAGTCTTGACCTTCGCCGCCTTCGACACTTGGAAGACAGAACGGAAATTCTTCGATCCGCAGAGCGAGCAGATATACAAAACTCTCCAGGAAAAATTGCCCGGCTACGAAGTCGAAGTAGTGGCGAATGACAAGGCGGAAGACAAGTTCATCGTCATGGCGAGCAACGATCGTTCGCCGGGGACGCGCAATCTCTACGACGCCAAGACCGGCAGCCTAACGAAACTGGTGGAAGTCGCGCCGTGGCTGAAGGAGAGCGAACTCGCGCCGATGAAACCGATCGAATACCTGAGCCGCGACGGCCTGACGATTCACGGCTATCTCACTTTGCCACTCGGACGTGAGGCAGAAAATCTGCCCGTCGTGATTAACCCACACGGCGGACCGTGGTACCGCGACACCTGGGGTTTCAATCCCGAAGTGCAGTTCCTCGCCAATCGCGGCTACGCCGTCCTGCAGATGAATTTTCGCGGCTCGACCGGTTACGGCCGCAAGTTCTGGGAAGCTTCCTTCAAGCAATGGGGCCTGAAGATGCAGGATGACATCACCGACGGTGTGCAATGGCTGGTCAAGCAAGGCATCGCCGATCCGAAACGTGTCGCGATTTACGGCGGCAGCTACGGGGGCTACGCCACGCTCGCCGGCGTGACCTTTACGCCCGATCTTTACGCGGCGGCGGTCGATTACGTCGGGGTGGCGAACATGTTTACCTTCATGAAAACCATCCCACCCTACTGGAAGCCATTCCTCGACATGTTCCACGAGATGGTGGGCGATCCGGTGAAGGACAAGGCGATGATGGAAGCCGCCTCGCCGGTCATGCACGCGGACAAGATCAAGACTCCGCTCTTCGTCGCGCAAGGCGCGCATGATCCCCGCGTGAACAAGGATGAGTCAGACCAGATGGTCGCGGCCCTCAAGAAGCGCGGCGTGGAAGTCGAATACATGGTGAAGGACAACGAATGCCACGGCTTCCACAACGAGGAGAACCGCTTCGATTTCTACGGCGCGATGGAGAAGTTCCTCGCGAAATATCTGAAGCCGGCTGCCCGAGGTGCAGTCGTTGTAGCTGGGGACGCTGTCCCCGGCTGAGCGTCTACCCGGCTCGCGAGACCGAGCCGCCTTCGCTTATGCGAAGCGTTTGCGGTTCTGCGCTTGCTCCAAGTGGCCACGGGACCGGGGGCAGCGTCCCCGGATATAACTGGAACTTTGCGCACATACTACAGCGACTGCCGCCTACGGCTTGATCGGCGGCAGATCCCGCTCGGTGTCGCCGGTGTCGACGCCGTGGCGGAGGCGGCTGTGGCGCACGCTGTAAAAGAAATAGATCGCCAGGCCAATCACCAGCCAGATGAAGAACCGAATCCAGGTCTCGATCGGCAGGCTGAGCATGAGAGCGCCACAAAAGAGCACGCCTAAGATCGGGAAGACCGGCACGAACGGCACCCGGAACGGGCGCGGCCGGTCGGGGTCCTTTTTGCGCAGGACGATGACGCCGGAACAAACGAGCGCGAAGGCGAAGAGCGTGCCGATATTGGTCAGGTCGGCTAACGAACCGATATCAGTCAGCATCGCGACCCCGCCGACCACGATGCCGGTCCAGATCGTGGTGATATAAGGGGTGCGAAAGCGCGGATGAATCCGGGCAAAATAACTCGGGAGCAATCCGTCGCGGGCCATGGCCATGAAGATGCGCGGCTGGCCAAGCTGAAAGACGAGCAGCACCGAGGTCAGCCCGGCGAGTGCGCCCGCGCTAATCAGCGCCTGCGCCCACGGCTTGGCCGCAAAAGCCGATGCCACCGCCGCCGAATCGCCCAGGTAAGAGGTGTATTTTTTCATCCCGGTCAGAACAAATGACATCAGGACGTAGAGAATGGTGCAGATGATCAGGCTGGCGATCATCCCGATGGGCAAATCGCGCCTCGGATTTTTCGTTTCTTCCGCCGTGGTGGAGATGGCGTCGAAGCCAATAAAAGCGAAGAAGACAATCGCAGCCCCGCTCATGACACCACTAAACCCGCTCGGCATGAATGGGTGCCAGTTCGTCGGGTTGACCATGAAGGAACCAAACGCAATGACGAAGACGACTACCGCGAGCTTGATGATGACGATCGCGGTATTGGCCGTCGCGCTTTCCCGGATGCCGTAAACAAGCAGGACGGTGACCGCCATGACGATGAGAAAAGCCGGCAGGTTGAAAGCGATCGGATAGCCCATGATGACGGGCAGGGTGGTGGATGAATAATCGCTCAGGGCCGCGCCCCCTTTCGCGATGATGGTGCCGGCGGTGGTATGATCGCTCACGAGCCAAAGCGGGAATTTCAGGTGGAGCCCGAAGGGCAAATTGCCGAGGAGTTGCACGAAATATCCCGACCACCCCACCGCTACGGCCATGTTGCCCACGGCGTATTCCAGGATTAAATCCCAGCCGATGATCCAGGCGATGATCTCGCCTAACGTGGCGTAGGAATAAGTGTAGGCCGAGCCCGAGACCGGGATCATCGAGGCCAGTTCGCTGTAACAAAGGGCCGCAAAGCCGCAGGCGCAAGCCGCGACGACGAAGGAAAGCGCGACCGCGGGACCAGCTGCGGGGCGCCCAAAAACGAGGTCGGTGTGATTGATCCACGAGATGAAGAAATTGAGGACTGGCGTCTTTACGATCGAATCGCCGACCCGCGCTGCCTCCCCCGCCGCGGCCGTGCCGGCGAGGGCAAAAATTCCCGCACCGATGATCGCGCCGATGCCGAGGCAGGTGAGATCAAAAGCCGTCAGCGAGCGCTTCATTTTGCGGTCGGGCGCCTCCGATTCGCGTATCAGGAGCTCGGGGCTTTTAGTTTTAAAGAGTTGATTTGCCACAGGTGTTCTCCGGTTATCCGTCGAAGGTATCGCGGAAGTGGCACATCGTCGCACCGCGCGATTGTGCCGGTCAATCCATTGTTTCGCTGACCACCCGGGCCCGCCCCTCCCGCGGCCTGGCCTTGATGGCCTATCCTTATTTCATCGAGGACACGGTGAACCTCCGGGCCTTTGGGCTGGCCGGCTCAGCCGCCCTTTTCTGGCTACGCGACTCAGTAACTTCGGGCCGCTTCAAGATTGAATCTCGGCGCGCTCAGGCCTTAATCTGCGCGCGATGTCTGATGAAACGACTCCGCTCATTTTCGGCGACGCCGCCGTCGCCGAGCTGGGGCAGTCTCAGGGACGAAAGCGGCTTCGGCGCAAGAAGAGCGTGCTACCTCCCCTGACTCATTGCGAAAACTGCGCCGCGCCGTTGACCGGTCCCTACTGCGCCCAGTGCGGCCAGCCGGCGGTCGACTACCATCGTTCGTTTGGTTCGCTCCTGGCCGACGCGGCCGATGCTTTTTTCAATTTCGACGCGCGCTTTTTTCAATCTTTCGGCCTGCTCCTTTTTAAACCCTGGCGCCTAACGAACGAGTTCGTCGAAGGAAAACGGGCCCGCCATGTCCATCCGCTTCGCGTCTACCTCATCGCGAGCGTGATCTTTTTCCTCGTCATCAATTTTCTCGCCCGCGACACGCATTTCCAGACCAACCCCGCGCCTGGCGACACCAATCTTTCCCTTTCGGCTCCATCGCCGATGCCGGGTCCGTTCGTCATTCCGACACCAATGCCTGGTTTTTCGTTAGGCATTCCAGCGCTGCCTTCGCCGACGGCCACACCCGCTCCGCCCCCTGGCTTGTTCCCGAAATTCGGGGGTGAGGAGAGCACCTCCACCTTCGGCCGCTGGATCGAAAAGCGGGCCAGGGAAAAGATCGGACCCACAGGCGATCGCGGTGACCTTTTCCTCAAGGCGCTGATTCAAAATCTCGCGCCGATGGTGCTCTGCTGCTTTTCGCGCTCGTCTTGAAAATCCTCTACGTCTTCAAGAAGCGCTTTTACATCGAGCACCTGATTTTCGCGCTCCACACCCACGCTTTCGTTTTTCTCAGCACCGTCATCATCATCGGGGTCGGTTTCTTGCTCGCGCTGAAATCACCCGTTCTCACGGCCGTCTTTTGCCCGTTCCTGGGCCTCGTGGTTTTGCTCCAGTTGCTGGCCGCGATCCGGCGGGTCTATCGCCAGAACTGGTTCGCGACTCTTTTCAAATTCGCGCTTGGGAGCCTGATCTACCTCGTCCTGCTGAGCCTCGCCTTTGGCGTCACCGCGATGGTGACTCTCGTTCTTCCCTGAGGCGCCGAGTCGTTAGGCAATCGACTTGATGACACCGCCATCGGCGCGCACCGAGGCGCCGTTGATCGACGAGGCGAGCGGACTGCAAACGAAGGCCACGACATTCGCAATCTCCTCCGGCTTGATGAAGCGTTTGAGGAGCGACGTCGGGCGCGCGTTCTTGAAGAAGTCCTGCTCGAACTCCTCGCGACTCATTTTGTTTTCCTCGGCAAGCTGACTAACGAACTCCGTCACGCCCTCCGAGGCGGTGGGACCGGGCAGGACGGAATTGACCGTTACGTCTGTGCCCGCGCAGGTCTCGGCCAGGCCGCGGGCGACGGCGAGCTGGGCGGTTTTCGTGGTTCCGTAGTGGATCATCTCGGCGGGGATCTGCAGCCCCGATTCACTCGAGATGAAAATGATCCGACCCCAGTTGCGCTCTTTCATTCCCGGGAGGTAGGCGCGGCTCAAGCGGACGCCGGAAAGAACATTCACGGCAAAAAACTTCTCCCATTCCTCGTCGGTGATCTTTTCAAACGGCTTCGGTTCGAAAATGCCGACGTTGTTCACCAGCACGTCGAGCTTCGGCAGTTGCCTAACGACCTCCGCGCAGCCAGCGGCGGTTCCGAGATCTGCCGCGATGCCACTCACCTTGACGTCGGCCGCTGTTTTTTTGATCTCCGCGATTGCTTTCCCAACGCGCTCCTGCGTTCGCCCATTCAACCAAACCTCAGCCCCTTCGCGAGCCAACCGGCTGGCGATGGCGAGTCCGATCCCGGCGGTTGAGCCGCTGACGAAGGCGGTCTTGTCTTTCAATTTCAAGTCCATGCTCATTATCTACGCACGACCTGATTGGAGGTGCCACTTGCCACCACCTCGCCCCCCGGGGTAGAAAGGCGCATGGGTCGTCAATGGTTGCACGCGAAGCGGGAAGTCGCCGGGCTGAAGAAGGGCCAGGTCACCGGGAAAGTGGTGAAGGAAATCATGGTCGCCGCCAAGCTCGGCGGTGCTGACCCGACCGGTAACGCGCGTCTCTTCGCCGTCGTGGAGAAGGCGCGCAGAGCCAGCGTATCGCGTGATGTAATAGAGCGTGCGATCAAGAAAGGCGCCGGCATAGGTGGAGAAAAGCTCGAGCTCGAGCATGTCGTCTACGAAGGCTACGCGCCGAACAAGGTGCCGGTGATCGTGGAAGTGCAGACCGATAACAAGAACCGCACCGCCCCCGAGATTCGGGTTCTCTTCAAGCGCGGTCAGCTCGGCGCGCCCGGGAGCAACAAATTCCTCTTCGATCACGTCGGGTTGGTCGAAGCGCATCATGCCGATCCGGCCGCAGACATCGAGGCGGCTGCAATCGAAGCCGGCGCGCAGGAAGTGGAGCCGCTCAGCGCAGAGCAGAACGACGACATTCCGGAAGGAACGGCCGGGGCGCGTTTAACGACCGCAGCGGTCGATCTGCACGCAGTCTCGCAATGGCTCGCGCAAAATGGCTGGACGGTGGTGACGAGCGAACTCGGTTACGTTGCCAAGAATTTTCCTGAATTGAGCGAGGAGGACCGGATCCAGGTCGGCGAATTTCTGCAAACGTTCGAGGACCACGACGACGTCCACCGGGTCTGGGCGGCGATTCGTTAGGGGGAAAATGTCAGACGAAACGACGGACGCGATTATGGGCGACGCGTTCGTCGCGTCCCTCGAGAAGCCGGAGCAAAAGGGGCGTAGACTTTTTGGCTGGCGCAAGAACGCGCCGCCGCCGCCGCCGATCACGCATTGCGAAGATTGCGGCGCCGAGCTGCACGGCCAGTATTGCTCAAAGTGCGGCCAGGTGGCGATCGATTACCGGCGCTCGTTTCGCCACGTCATTGCGGATGTCGCGGACTCGTTCCTGAATTGGGATTCAAAGTTCACTAAGACCATCTGGCTGCTCCTGCTCAAGCCCGGCTGGCTGACGAATCAATTCGTGGCGGGCCGGCGGACCCGCTACCTCCATCCGCTCCGGCTTTATCTGCTTGTGAGCATTGCCTTTTTCCTCGCTGCCCGGCTCATCCCGGTGAGCGCGCCGACGATCGACAAGAGCAAGGTGACGCCGGAAGCCCGCGCCGAGATCGGGAAGACGATGGCTGAGATGAAGGACCTTCCGGAAGGTGTGCGCAAGAAAGTAAACGAGGCCATCGCGGCAACGGCGGAGACCCCGGCGGACGGAACTAAGGGCGAACCGGTATCTGGTTCTCCGCCCACCGCCGCCCCGGTGAAAAAAGAACCGGGAAAATTGATCATCTTCGATGATCCGAAGGCGACTCGGACACCATTTGAGAAATGGATGGAACAACAGGTGAAATCGAAGCTCGGTGAAGACGGGACCAAACTGCAGTTTTTCGCCGACACGCTGCGGAGCAACATCTCGACCATGATGCTCTTTTGCATCCCGCTCTTCGCGCTCGTCCTAAAGATTCTGTATCTGCGCAAGGGGCGCTTTTACATCGAGCACCTCGTCTATGCGCTCCACATCCACTCGTTTTTTTACTTCGCCATTCTGCTCATGGTTTTCGGCGCGATGGCTGCAAGCCGCTGGGCGCCTGGGCTGCGCGCGCCGCTGATCCTGATTCTCTTGTTCGCGATCCTGTTGCAGATCTTTCTCTCGATCCGGCAGGTCTATGGACAGGGCTGGTTCATGACCACCTTCAAGTTTTTCTTCGGCGGCCTCATCTATTTCATCGTCCTGGCGGCGGCGCTCGCCATTACCGCGATCGCGACTTTTGTTCTGCCCTAGCAAGTCGCCTGCCTAACGACCTCTGGGTTCGCGGGTCAGAATTGGAAGTAGATGAAGGGCACGTATTGCGCGGGGGTGAAGAGCAGGACCACCGCCCACCCGCCACCGTAAGCAGCCGCGAAAACCGGCTCGGGCAGACGCCGCCACCAGGTGGCGAAGACGCGCTTGTAATTTAGCCAGTGCAGCACCGCCAGGCCGCCGAACAGCCACCAGAGGCGCGGATCGAGGGCCTGCCTGCCGCCGGACTGGAAAAGAACGAAACGATGCACGATGAACCACGCTTTCCCTAAATCGACCGAGCGGAAAAAAATCCAGCAGAGACAGACGAAATAAAAGGTGAGCAGGACCGCGCCTGCGTGATAGGCCAGATGCGCGAGGCGGGGCAAGGCGCCGAACAATGCCTGGACCTTTTCCCGCGCGCCGACCCACTGCCGATGCACGATCAGACCGATCCCATGCAACCCCCCCCAGAGGACGAAGACCCAGGAAGCGCCATGCCAAAGGCCGCCCAGCAACATGGTGAGGAGAATGTTGCGATAGGTGAAGAGCCACGTGCCGCGGTTGCCGCCTAACGAAATATAAAGGTAGTCGCGCAGCCAGCTGGAGAGGCTGATGTGCCAGCGCCGCCAGAAATCGGTGATAGAGGAGGCGAAGTAGGGGAAGTTGAAATTAATCGTGAGGCTGTAGCCGAGCAGACCGGCGACCGCGATCGCCATATCGGTATAGCCTGAGAAGTCGCAGTAAATTTGCACGGCATAGAGGAGGACGCCGATCCAGGCGCTGGCAGTGTCATAGCTCTGTGGGTTGGAGAAATACTGATCGACGAAGGGGGCGACGCTGTCCGCCACGCAGGCTTTCTTGACGAAGCCGCAGAGAAAAAGAACGAGTGCGGCGCGGGCATCGACCCGGGACCACTGCGGCCGGCTCTTGGTCTGGGGAAGAAAATAATAAGCGCGCACGATCGGCCCTGCCACCAGCGGGGGAAAGAAGCCGATGAAAAAGGCCAGATCGAGGAAGCTGCGTTCCGCCCGGATGTGGCGCCGATAGACTTCGATCGTGTAGCTGATCGATTGAAAGGTGTAAAAGCTCACCCCGTAGGGCAGGATGATGCGCAGGGTGTGGACGGAGGCAGGCAGACCCAGCCAGGCGAGGAATTCGCCCGCCGAACCGACGAGGAAGTTGAGGTATTTGAAAATGCAGAGCGTCCCGAGATTGACCGTCAGACTAACGAGCAAAAGAGCGCGCCGCCGCAGGAGGCCTTCGCTCCCCTCCATTTTGAGGCCGACGAGATAATCAAGACAGGTGGAGCCGAAGAGGACAAAAGGAAACCACCACCCCGGTGGCAGGTCCGACCATTGCCGGGCCCAGAGATGGCCGAGAAAAGCAACCGGGTTACCGACGAAGAAGCAGGCGTAGAAAAAGTAACTGCAAAGGAGAAGGAACGCCTTCCGTTTGGTGTTAGAGCGAAGGCCCCAGGCGACGCCAAAAACGATCGCGAAAAAAAAGAAAAAGCGGGCCTCAACGAAAAGCACGACGGAATCCTAAGCGAGCGATTAACGCGATCCCGTCCGCAGCGCCTGGGCGAATTGCTGGGCCAGCGTCCGGGTAAAGATTTCCGCTCCGCGGGAATTCAGGTGTTCCGCGTCCGGGCGATTGGCCTCGTCGTAGAGCGCAGCGTAATGATCAAGGTCGTCGAAGGAGAAGAGCAGACTGCCCGACGGCGCGTCCACCCCGGAACCACGAGCGGCGCGGAGCGAAGGAGCAACCACGAAGACCGCAGTGATGTTCCTGGCCGCCAGCTCCCGCACCAGTGAGCTCAATTCGCTGCGCATTTCGGGATCCATCCGGCGCGGCGCCGTGTGTTCCCTTGCCGACCGCAGACGTCGCTCATAATTCGGACGCATCTGCTCGGTCATCGTCTTGTTCAAGGGATTGAACCCGTCGCCATAGGGACCGATTCCGCTCGGGGACCCGCCCAGCGCAGCCTGCAGCCAACCGAGGGTCTGGGGCGATTGCGGGCTCGCCGAGTCGGATTCGTCATTCGTCTTCGCGGCCCCCGGTCCGCTCCGCGTCTGTAATTCGAAGAAGAGATATTTTAAATTGCGCGGCTGGAGCTCGAGAACCCGCCGGGCCAGGGCAAGAGTGGCGGCCGGCCGCATCTTATCCACCCCGAGATTGAATGAGCGCCAGCGCTGACCGTGCTCAGCGGCGACGCGATCGAACAGCTTTGGCGAGACGCCGTGATAGATCCTGCTCGAGCCGAGAAAGACAATGTCGAAATTGTCTTTGTGTTTCTCGAACCAAAGCCAGCGCGGCGAATCGGGACTCAGCTGCTGGGCCGCCAGCGGTTCCACCGCAGCCGCGCCAAGAACGATGGCAAAGAAGAGCCGGGAGCAGCGAAAAGCGAGGGCCCCTATGAATTTCATCCCGGCGCGGCCATTAACACGGAAACGAAGGCACAGCAAGACAGCGTCCTGCCTAACGAGCGACCGGCGGCAGCGTCCGGGCAAAATCCCGCGCCAAAGTGGCGGAGAAAAGATTTGCCCCTGGGCCGTTGAGATGTGCGCTGTCGAGCCGGTTCTCCTCCGCGAAAAACTGCGGATAACGAACCAGGTCGTTGTAATTGAAGAGCGTGGCCTGGAGCGGAGCGTTCAGCTCCGAGCCTCGACTCCCGAGAAGGGCCGGGGGCACCACGAAGACTATCTGAATTTTTCGGCGCGCCATCGCCTTCTCGAAGTGCTGCAGCTCGGCGCGCATGATAAGATCGGGGGCCCGATCGATCGGGTGACTTAGCGCTTTCTCCAAATCCGCTCGATAGCCGGCGAGCGTCTCACCCGCCATCGGCTGGGACATGGCGAAATAACCGTCCCAACTCGACGGCAAATCGCTCCCTTCAATGGGGGAAGGCTTGGGCGCGGCGGCCTTGCCCCAGACCGGGAGAAGTGTCTTATAGCGTGCGATCACTTTGTCGCCTAGGCCGAAGTTGATCGCGTTTCGGATCCAAAGCCGGAGATCGGCCATGAAGAGTGGTCCGAAGTAATTCCAGCGCTGAAGAGAATACGGCTGACCGGCGAGCGTCCCGCCTGACCAGCTCAATCCCGCGCTCAACTTCCGAAAACCGGCCAGGAGCGAGTCCCAGTCGCGCCAATAAACGTCGCGTTCTTTCACCTCGTCGTCCTTGATCGGAGTGCCAGCTCCGATCCCCGATTGCACCTCGAAGAAAATGTATTTCGGTTTGTGCACGTGGAGGGCGAGCAGTCGCCGCACCAGGGCAAAACTTTCCGCGGTCGTCATCCCGTCCATTCCCATATTGAAAGAATGCCAGCGGCGGCCGGGGGCGCGCAGGGTTTGATCAAAGACCTGGGGCGAAATCCCGTGGTAAATCCTGCTCGATCCGACGAAGAGGATGTCGACCTTCTTCTTTCTCTCGGTAAAGTGACGGACCTTTAGCGAAATGCCGCTCACTTGGCGCGGGAAGAGCCAGCCCAGCTCGGCGCAGGCCAACGCGAAAACAACGAAGGTGCAGATCCAGCTGAAGAGCCGGCGCGAAAATAACTTCCTCACCTGCGTCGCATCTTTTTCAACGTCTCAAAACAGAGGGTGGCACAATTTCAATCTGCAGCCAGCAAGGTGCGCACCTCAGCCAGCGCCTCCGGAATTTTACTCGCGTCTTTACCCGCCCCGCGAGCGTTGTCCGGTCGTCCACCGCCTTTACCTCCAACCATCGGGGCGATTTTTTGGACGAGGGCGCCCGCCGGGTATTTCGTCGTTAGCTCCCTCGGCACCGCTGCGAGCAGATCAACCCGGCCATTGCTCGAGCCGACGAGAAAGATAGGACCGGTGAACTGGTTTTTCATTGCGTCGGCCACGGCCTGAAGCAGCGCCCCGTCTGCCTCCGGAATCTCCAGCGCGAGAAATTTTTCCGCGCCGTGCGCGGCCAGGAGTTCCCGGGCGAAGTCGGCGGCACGCTTCTGCATCGCAGCCCCGGCCGACTTCGCGTTTTCCTTCTCCCAATCGCGCACCTCGCGCTCAACCTTTTCGAGGTGCGAGGCGCGGGCCTCGACCGCCCCGACCATCTCGGAGCTACTCTCGCTCGCGAACGCTGGAAGCGGGGCCAGGTCCGGTTTCTTCTTCGCCAAGGTCTGAAATTTTTCCTCCTGCCGCTCCGCTTCCGTCCGAGCCCAGTCGCCGACTGCGTTACCCGCGATCGCCTCGATCCGCCGAATGCCAGCCGCGATTGCACCTTCGCTCACGATGCGGAAATAGCCGATCTCGCCGGTCGTGCGCACATGGGTGCCGCCGCAGAGTTCCATCGAGTAGCCCTGCAACTCGTTAGGCGTGCCGCCGATTTGCACGACCCGGACGCGGTCGCCGTATTTGTCGC
Source organism: Chthoniobacterales bacterium (assembly GCA_051003415.1). Lineage (GTDB taxonomy): Bacteria > Verrucomicrobiota > Verrucomicrobiia > Chthoniobacterales > UBA10450 > Palsa-1392. The sequence continues at coordinate 22,335 of JBPCLI010000008.1, forward strand.
CGAAAAACTGCATGATGTCGGAGCGCTCCTTCGCCTCGGCATACGGAATCTCCCTCCACGAAACCGGGGCGTTCTCCGCGATCTTGTCATTCACCAGTTTTTCCACCTCGCGCACCTGCAGTTTCGTCAAGGCGGCGCTCGCGAAATCGAAGGTCAGTTTCTCCGGCCCGACGTAGCTGCCTTTCTGCGTCGCCTCGCGGCTCACCACCTCATGCAGCGCCCAGTGGAGAAGGTGCGTGACCGTATGGTGTCGCTCGATCGCCGAGCGCCGCGTGAGTTCTACCCGCAACGTGACGTGCTCACCGATGGCGGGGGTCGATTCGCCATCGATCATGTGGATCCAAGTGTCGCCCGATTTACGCGTATCGGAGATTTTCCAGGAACCGGTCTGGCCCATCATCTCGCCGCGGTCGGCCACCTGGCCACCCATCTCGGCGTAGAGCACGGAATTGTTCAAAATGACGCCGCGTTTTTCTCCGACGTCCACGATGGCCTGGACGTCCGCGCCGGTGTGATCGTGCTCATAGCCAAGGAAATTGGTCGGCTCGTCCGTCCCAAGATCGGAGACCGCGACAACTTCCTTTTTCTGCGCCGAACGGCCGCGGGCACGCTGCGCTTCCATCAGTTTTTCAAAGCCCTCAGTGTCAACCCTGAGCCCGCGCTCTCGCGCCATCAGTTGGGTCAGGTCGAGCGGGAAGCCCTGTTCGTCGTAAAGGCGAAAAGCGAACTCCGCAGAGATCGCCGCCATTCCCCGTCCGGGGAGCGCACGCGACTCGCGTGCTTCGTCCGGCGGCTCGCCGGACGACGGCGCGCTCTCCGGCGT
>JBPCLI010000009.1:0-10441 GCA_051003415.1 Chthoniobacterales bacterium
CAACGTCACCGGCCAGCCTTACGATTACTTTCGACCGTGGCAAAAGAAGGCGCCCTTCTCGAAACGCGCGCTCGGGGCGGTCTTGCCTAACGACCGCGTCCTCGTCAACGCCGATCTGGTCGCGAACCAGAATTATGTCGAGCTGGAGCGCGCGGAATCGGGCGAAAAGACCGCGGCCACCCTGGTGGTGGTCGATTACGAAGCGAACCTCGCCCTGATCGAGCCGACCGATAAGAATTTCCTCAAGGGCCTGCAACCGCTCGAACTCGCGCTCGATACCGTGGTCGGCGATCGCCTTTCCGCCTGGCAGCTCGAGGCGACCGGCGCGCTCGTGGTGACGGAAGGAATCGTGACCACGATCGGGATCACACGTTACCCGGCCGATGTGGCGGATTTCCTCACTTACCGTCTTAGCATCCCGATGCAGTATCGCGACAACAGTTACACGGTGCCGCTGGTGAAGAACAACAAGCTGGCTGCGCTGCTTCTGCGCTACGAGCCGCGCTCGCAGGTCCTGGACGCTATTCCGGCGCCGATCATCGCGCATTTCCTGAAAGACGCGGCCGGGCCCAAGTATCAGGGCTTTCCCTCGTTAGGCATTTCCTTTTTTCCGACGCGCGATCCGCAACTCCGCGCCTACGCCGGCGAGGCGGACAAGGCGACCGGCGTCTATATCACAAGCGTGGAGCCCGGCTTGCCCGCGGCCAAGGCCGGTCTTCAGCCAGGCGACATCGTGACGGCGGTCGCGGATCATGACATTGATCAAAACGGGAACTACGTCGATTCACTCTATGGCAAGCTCGGGTTCGGCAATCTCCTGACGGCCAAAGCTTATGTCGGAGACTCAGTGGCGCTGCACGTCTTGCGCGAAGGAAAGCCGCTGACCTTGAACGTGAAACTCGAGCATCGCGCGGAAGCAGATTATGTCATCCCGCCCTACGACATCGATGATCCGCCCTCCTATTACGTGCTCGGCGGACTCATTTTCCAAGAGCTGACTCGCCAGTATCTAAAAGAATGGGGCAATAACTGGGAGAAAGATGCTCCGCAGGATTTCGTTTATCTCGACAAGTTCCAGTCCGAGCTCTTCCCGGAAGGTAAACGTCATGTCGTCATCCTCAGCCAGGTCCTGCCGGCCAACAGCACAATCGGTTACGACGACTTCAGTTATCTCGTGGTCACGAAAGTGAACGACAAAGAGATTCACTCGTTAGGCGACCTCGCCGAGGCCGTAAAGACGCCGGTGAACGGTTTTGATGTGATCCGAACCGTGGACGACCCCAAGCAGCTCGAGCTCGATGCTTCGCAGGTCGCAGGCGAAGCCGATGCGCTGCAAAAAAACTACGGGCTGCCCGCGTTGCAACGTCTGGAGTGACCGCCGGTTCGCTAACACCTTTCGCTGCGATCTTTGACTGGGACGGCGTCATCATCGATTCGGGCAAACTGCACGCCCAAAGTTGGCAGCTACTTGCCGCCGAACTCGGCCGAACGTTAGCGCCGGACAGTTTCATTCGCGGGTTCGGGATGAAGAGCTCGCGCATCATCGAGGAAATTCACGGCTGGGCGAAAGATCCGGCCGAGATCGCTCGCCTCACGAATCGGAAAGAGGCCCTTTATCGCAAGCTGGTCGGCCAGGGCGAGATCGCGCCGTTGCCGGGTGTGGAAGAATGGCTCCGCCGGCTGCAAGCGGCCGGCATCCCCTGTGCCGTCGCCTCCTCGACCCATCGGGCAAACATTGACGCTGTCCTCAACCGGATCGGCTTACAGAATGCTTTTTGTGAGATTATCTCGGCGGAGGATGTTGTGCACGGGAAGCCGAATCCCGAAGTTTTCCAAAAAGCCGCGGCGCGTCTCGGGATCACGGCCGGCCGCTCCGTCGTCTTCGAGGATGCGCATGTCGGAATCGAAGCGGCGCACGCCGCCAGCATGAAAGTGGTAGCGGTCGCGACGACGCATCCGCTCGAGCAATTGTTGGAGGCCGACCTCGTCGTTAGGCGGCTCGATGAACTGTCGGTCGAGCAGGTCGCGGCAATCCTTTAAGCCGCCGCGACTTAATCCCCAAACGAGATCTCGACGTCGCGCGCCGTCTCGACCAGTTGGCTCGAGGGCTGCACGAGTCGCAAACGGTTAACCGCATCCGCGATCGGCACGTGTTGCACCTGGTAGTTCTGATAACTGACCATCGAGCCGAAGAGGCCCTCATTCGCCAATTGCACCGCCTTGACTCCAAAGCGCGTCCCGAGAATTCGGTCGAGGGTCGTGGGCGCCCCGCCGCGTTGCAGATGGCCGAGGACGCAACAGCGTGTCTCTTTGCCAGTCCGCGCCGCAAGTTCGTGCGCGACGACGTCGCCGATGCCGCCGAAACGGTATTCGCCGGCTTCCGTTTGATGTAATACCTGCTGGCCGTCCTTCGGTTTCGCGCCTTCCGCCACGACCACCATCGAGCTTAGCGACCCCGCCGCTTCGCGGCGTTTAATGAAATCGGCCAGCTTTTCGTAATCGAAAGGAATTTCCGGGATTAGAATCGCATCGGCGCCACCGGCGATCCCGCCATGGAGGGCGATCCAGCCGGCATGACGCCCCATCACTTCCAAGACCATGATGCGCTTGTGGCTGCTCGCCGTCGTGTGCAGCCGATCGAGCGCGTCGGCCACCGCCGCGACCGCGGAATCGAATCCGAAGGTCATCGCCGTCGCCTCGAGATCGTTGTCGATTGTTTTCGGAACGCCGATGCAGTTGATGCCGCCTTCCTGGAGCTGGAGGGCGGTCGTCATCGAGCCGTCGCCGCCGACGATGATCAAAGATTTGACGTTCAACCGGTCGAGCACGCCGCGCGCAGCCTCGATCACCTCGGCCGCCACCACCGCACGATTGCCGGCGCCCACCTTGGCGATGAAATGTCCCTTGTTCGTCGTCCCGATAATCGTCCCGCCTAACGACATGATGCCATCAGTCCGGGCCCGGTCGAGGATCACGTATTGCCCGGGCGGGAGGAGTCCTTCGAAGCCGTCTTTGAAGCCGACGACTTCCCAGCCAAGTTTTTCCGCCGCCAGCACCACTCCGCGCAGGACCGCGTTCAGGCCCGGGCAATCACCTCCACTGGTCAGGACACCAACCCGCGGTTTCATTTATTCGTTAGGTCCGCCCAGCACTTCGCCCTTGTCCATCGGCCGCCCCGCCGCCGCCCAACGGTCGTAGAGCGACCAGCCGCGCGCCAGCAACGCCGCGCCCTCGCCAAAGCGATCGGGGCTACCGAGCACGACCACGATCAGACGCCGCGGAGTTACCAAAGTGGTTGTGCCCTGCTGCACGACTTCGGAAGACCGAGCGGCCGAAATAACGAGGCAATCGCCGGCTCGCGCCGTCCGGCCGGTCTTTACGCCATCGATGTCGTCGCGACCGAGCAACTCATTTGTGTTTCGGAGCAGATATCGCATCCGTTCCGATCCGCGACCGAATTCGATTTCCCGCTCCTTTTGCGAAACATAAAAGCGGAAGCCGGCGCTATTCATCGCGTATCTCGTCAGGCGTGCGATGTCGGCCGCGGTCGAGTAAGGCCTCTCCTTCGCGTCCACCCCGCTCGGATTGAGAAAACGCGTCCGTTCCATCCCGAGATGCCTGGCCAGGGCGTTCATCTGCAGGACAAAGTAATCGACCGGCGTGCCCCTCGCGGCCTCACCGCTGGGCGGCACGTTTGCCTGGAGTGCGCGACCGACGTGGTCCGCTAAAGTATAGGCCGCGATGTTGTCGGATTGAACGAGCGCCGCGTAGAGGAGGTCGCGCAAAGTGATCGTATCACCCGGCTGGAAGCCGACGTTGTTTTCGTTTGCCTCGGCCAGCGCCGCCGGCGGGACGACCGCGACTTGGGCAAGATCGCCGCCCTGTTTGGCTGACCAGTCGAGGATGACCATCGCAGTCGCGATTTTCGTCAGGCTCCCGACCTGGCGTTTCTTGTCGGCCTGGACTTTCTCGAGGACAAAGCCGGTCTTGGAATCAACCGTCATCACTGCTTCGGCCGCCCGGGCAGACGTCGCCGCTCCGAGCAGGAACGCCGGCATAGCCAGCAGACAGAGGATTTTGCGAAGAAACTTCATGCCGGCAGAGGTCGAAACCGCTGCACGGTAACTGGACACCCTCGCTTGGCAACCGCAATCCATCGGCGCCTGCCTAACGAATCGCGCAGGCTAGCGAAGCGAGACCGTTGACCATGCGGTGAAGCGGAACGGGTCGGTGCTGAGGAGAAGGAGAATGCGCTCGGCGGCATTGCGGAGGTCGAATGGCGTCGCCTTGCCCCGGGCCGCTGGACCGGATCCTATCGAGCTTGCCCTGACCGCGGCTGCGACAGCTTCTCTTGAACCAAATTCTTTCCCATCAACTCCGGTGCGACTGGCGGAAGCGGACGTTTAGGTCTTCGTGACGACGATGTCGGCGCACGAGCACAAGAGAAGGCTGGAAGCGATTACGGCGACGGATTTCATAGATTTGCTTGATTTGTTATTGGCCGCCGTCGTTAGGACAACAGCCCGTAACTTCGTTTCCATGATGTAACTCCCGTGCCGCCGGGACGGAAAATTCAGCGCGCCCGTCCCTCCCCTCGCCCGGCCCGATGGCTCGTGACCAGGCCTCGACAAACGAAATAAACAACCGCCGCCGACGGCAAACCAATGATGAGCGAACCAACCAGAAGCGGGCGGCCGACGGAAAAAAACATCTCCCAGTGGATGTAATCGCGCAGCGCCAGCGGGTGAAAATGGAGACGCTGCGGGAGATGACCGTACAGCGCCCAAAAGCCGATTTTGTATTCCCAAAGATAAATCGCCGGCATGAAGGGCAGGATCAGGTCATGCAACTGGACGCTGATCGCGGCCGCGATCTTGTTGCTTTTGCAAAGCCAGGCGACCGCGATCGAGAGGAGGGTCTTCAGGCTCCAAAGCGGAGTGAAGCCGAAGAAAATTCCGATCGCGACCCCGAGTGCGATCGAGTGCGGGGTGTCCTTGATCGTGACGATGCGAACGTGGAGATGGCTCAGCCAGTTTCGGAAACGCCGCCAGGCTCCGGATTGTTCGGGATTTTCTTGCGCCATAAATTCCCCCTAACGAAACAGATCCGGTTGGCGCGCGGGGCCTTTTGCGATCTGACCAAGGGCGGCGCGTAGTCTCAGGGCGGCGTGTGGCGCGAAATCGAGCGCGTTGTTATTGAAGACAACATGAACCTGCTCGACCTCGCCCGCGAGCTTCGTTGCACGCTCTGCCACCTCGGCGATTTCCTCGTCGCTGTAGTCATAATAGAAGCGTTCCGCGACCGTCTTGCCGCGCAGGTAAGCCTCGGCGTCGCGGCCGTGCAGGCGCAGGTAGGCAAGGCGTCGGTTGGTTACTTCATTCAACCCGCTCGGCATGATCGTGAAATGCGCTTCGTCGGGCGCATCGACGAGCGCGAGCGCGGTGTGATGCTGCTGGAAATAATCCAACGTCGCAGCGAGCTGTTCGCGCTCCGTCCAGTTCCGATTGCGCAATTCCACCACCACCCCTAACGACGCCAGGCGAGCCAGCAAATCGTCCAATTCCGCCAGCTCATGTTTCCGCGGCGAGAAGGCCGGCGAAAGTTGCAGCAGAAAGGCGCCAAACTTATTCGCTGCCCGCAGCGGCTCAACCGCCGCGACGATCTGCTCGAGCAGGGCGTGCTCCAGTTTCTTGGTTAGCTCCACTTTGCCCTTTGGATCGGCGGCTGCGTTCCGTTGCAGAGCCGGCGGGAGCGATTTCAGAACGGCGGCATGGCGCGAAAGCAAACGGTGCAGCTTGACGTTAAAAACGAAATCCTCCAGCGTCCCACGGACCCAGCGTTCGACCAATCGCGTGTCGGGCACGGCGTAGAAGGTCGAATTCACTTCGACCATACCAAAGTGCTCCGCGTACCACGGGAGACGGTCACCCGCCGGCAGCTTTGGCGGATACCAGCGCTCGACGAAACCGGGATCCGACCAGCTGGCCGTCCCCACGAGGATGTTCGAGAAATGTTTCGTCGGCACGGATTCAGACAACGTGCGACGGCCTGCTAACGCAACCGCGATTGCGATTGGTTGCGGGGGTGGGATTTGAACCCACGGCCTTCAGGTTATGAGCCTGACGAGCTACCAGACTGCTCCACCCCGCGATCTTGAGAGGCCAATTATCACCGCGTTCGCGCCGAACGCAAACCACGAATTTCGTGTTTCGCAGCGCGCGGACAAAAGACTTGCCGCCTCGATCATCAAGGGCAAGGTATACGCCCGCTCAAAACGGATCAGATTCCAGCGTAGCTCAGTGGTAGAGCGGTCGGCTGTTAACCGATTGGTCGTAGGTTCGAGTCCTACCGCTGGAGCCAACTTTGTGGCCGATCGATTTTTTGTTTACGGCCTGCAAAACCCGGATGGGGGATGACCTGGCACCGCGCGTCGGCCAGCATAACGACCCGGCGCATACGCTTACCCGCAATGCCAAGCGGTCTCGTGGTCCATGGCTAGGATTTCGCGACGCGATCAGGCGCGCTCGCTCGCGAAAAAATGCTCAAATCAGATCAAGGCAGCGCTTGGCTAAAATGGCATCTCGGCTGTTAATCGCCTCTGGCGGATCGTAAATTCGAGTCCTACCGCTGGAGCCAACCTCGCGCTCGCGAATTCCACCGCGGCATCGCTTCTATGCCTTCCCGCCAAAGGTCACATAATCGTCGAGGTCGAGCAGGTCCGCCCAGGTCTTAATGTCTTCGCGCGTCTGGGTCATTTTGCCGACGGCCTCGCTGAAATATTGCAGCGTCTCCGCGTCGCTCTCCGGTCCGCGCCGGCCCATGTGTTCGCTCCAGAGCTCGATCTCCCACGGTGTCCGTTTGTGCTGCGCAGTTTCGTTGATCCAATTCAGAATTTCGCCGTCGCCTTCGCCGGAGGCAAGCTGGTCGCGAAGCGCTTCGGGATCGATCCCGACGAACTCGACGAAGCGCTGGTCGAGCGGGCAGTTGTATTTGAATTCGCCAATCGTGCCGGAGATGTCGGCGCGGCCTTTGTCGAGCATGCGTGGCAGAAGGACGTAACCGCCGAGGCGGGCGCGTGGACTGCGTGGCGGTCGTTTCGTGAGGTCAGGAGCAGCAATATCTGCATTCGGTTCGTTCATCTGGTTTTCTTAATCTTCTGCACTGAGACGTTAGGCCGCGGCAAGGTTGCCGAGCTTTTCGAGGATCGCATTTTTGGGGGCGCCGCCGACGAGTGTGTCACGCAGTTCGCCGCCGTGGAAAAATAAGAGCGTCGGGACGGCGCGGACGTTGTATTTCTGCATCAGCGCCGGGTCGTCATCGATATTCACCTTAGCCACTCGATACTTTCCTTCGTTCTCGCTCGCGATTTCGTTTAGGAGCGGGGCGATCATCTTGCAGGGGCCGCACCATTCCGCCCAGAAGTCGACGAGGACGGGGATAGGAGATTGCAGGACCACTTTTTCAAAGCTGGCTTCATTGATGTTCATAGGTTCGTTCATAGTTTATTTCGTTAGGGTGATTTTCTTCGAGGTGGTTGGATGACCGGCGGCAATTCGCGCGGTACGACCATGCAAAAAAGTTTCTCGGTTCCGCGAAGGAACATGAGCGGCGAGGGCTGCCCGATTTCATCCGCCACGAGCTGCTTGTGCAGATCATCGACGCTCGCGATCGGCTGACCTTTGAGGCCGACGATGGTGTCGTTAGGCCGGAGTCCAGCCAGCCCTGCCGGGCTGTTCGACTCGACTTCCATCACGAGCACTCCGCTCGTGGCCGGCAGTTTGTGGAAACGGACGACGCGCGGATGCAGCGGCACGTTCTGGCCGGCGACGCCGATCGAGCTGCGCCGAATGCGCCCGTCTTTGATCAGCCAGCCTGCGACAAATTTTGCCGTGTTGCTCGCGATTGCGAAACAGATGCCTTGTGCCGGCAGGATGACGGCGGTGTTGACGCCGATCACTTCGCCCGCGCTGTTCAGAAGCGGGCCGCCGGAGTTGCCGGGATTGAGGGCGGCGTCGGTCTGGATGATTTCGTCCATCAACCGCCCCGACTCCGAACGCATCGAGCGGCCAAGCGCGCTGACGATTCCCGACGTGACGGTTTGTTGAAAGCCGTAAGGCGAACCGACCGCGACCGCGATCTGGCCAACTTGGATCTGCGCCGAATCGGCCAGCCGGACATGGTGCACGTCGGGGGCATCAATCCGAATAACCGCGAGATCCGTTTCCGGATCGGTCCCGATCAATTGCGCGGGATAGACGCGGGCATCGCGCAAGGTCACCTCGATCTGGCGCGCTCCGTGGACAACGTGGCTGTTCGTGAGGATAAAACCGTCCGGCGCGAGGATAAAACCGGAGCCGCCACCCGGCCCGCGTTCTCCGCTCAGGACGCGGATGTTGACTACACTCGGCGCAACGCGGCTCACCACCGCCGCTATCGTTTGCGAGTAGCCGTCGAGCAGCGCGGAATCGCCTAACGACGGCGGCGCCACGGAGTCAAACGTCCCTTCACCTTCGTCAAGAATGGGCGCGAGGACAGACCTTTTTCTTGAAAGCGTTTTCAAACCCCGTGCGCCGCTTACCAAGGCAGCGGCTCGCCCATGTGGACGAACGTGCCATTCGGCCCGTCGCTCTTCAGGGTCGCCAAAGCGATACTTGTTTTCGCGCCGTTTTCGATCTCCATCGGCGCTTCCTCGCCGCCCATGTCCGTCTTCACCCAGCCTGGATGCGCCGCGTTCACTTTCACCTTCGTGTCCTTGAGCTCGTGCGCGAGCTGCACGGTATAGGCATTGAGCGCTGCTTTCGAGACGTTATAAGCCGGCGTGTCTTTCGCCTCGTAAACCGGCGAGCCCGGGGTGGCGTGAAACTCCGTCGATCCGAGAATGCTGGAGAGGTTCACGATCCGGCCAGCGTCGCTCTTGCGCAGCAACGGCAGGAACGCGTTCGTCGTTTGGATCACGCCGAAAAGATTGGTCGCGAAGGTCGAACGCCAGGTGTCGAGCGCCTGCTCGCTCACTTTCTTTTTCTTGTCGTCGTTCATTACGCCGGCGTTGTTAATCAGGATGTCGAGTCGGCCGAAGTCGCTCGCGACTTTCTCGGCCGCGCTTTTGACGCTCGAGGAATCGCTCACGTCGATCACGATCGCGTGGGCATCGACGCCGTCTTTGCGCAGTTCATCGACGGCCGCCTTGCCTTTGCCGGCGTCACGCGCGCCGATCAAAACGGTCACGTGCTGTTTGCCGAGCTGGCGGGCGGTTTCGAGTCCGATGCCTTTGTTGGCACCGGTGATGAGGGCAGTTTTCTTATTGTTCATGAATTGCTTTTGGCTGGTTGGGTTTGGTTAGGCTGAAGGAATTCGTTCATGGACCCGGAGATGCGCGAGGGCCGGGAAAAAGAGCGACGGGAAAGGCGTGGACCACGCGGCTTCGCGCGCTTCCCGAATCGCGTTCGCGATCCATGCGCCACCCGCGGGAAAGGCCTCTTCGTATTGGAGACGGATGTTGGTTTCGAGCCGGGCGATGCCGCTCTTCAGTTTCCGGCAGTAATCTTTCGGAGCATCGGCCGGAGGCCGGCACTTTTCCGAAACGTGAGTTTCCAAGGCGGCGGGTGAGGTGGTTACTTGACTAGTCATCTATTTGTTTCTTTCTGGTTATGATTTTAAAATCTTGGTCTACTACTTCGCGGCGCGCTGCGGCTGAGCGCCGAGCAGTTCAAGGGCGCCGCTGGCGAGGCCGCGCAAACGGTTCACGTCGTTTTCGATCCGCGCCTGCGACAGACTTCCTTGGAAATAGGCGACGAGCATCTGCGCTTTTGCTTTCGCGTCCGGCGCCTTGATCAGCCCCTGGGCATGGGCGTCGCGGATCGCCGATTCAAAATATTTCGCGTTGCGGTCCAGAATCTTGTGCACCTGGTCGCCGATGGCGCGATCCTGCGTCCCGATCTCGCACCCCAGGCTGCAGTAGGGACATCCGAGAACCGCGCCGCACTCGCCGTGCGCCTTCGTCTGGCCTTTATAAACGTGCTCGAAGTAATGCTGCAAGCGCTCGAGCGGCGGAACCGACGCGGAAAAGATGTCGTCCATCTTTGCTTTCTTGCGTTGCCAATCGGCCTCGAGCGCTTTGACCGCGAGCTCCGATTTCGATTCGAAGAAGTGATAGAAACTCCCCTTCTTCGCCCCGGCCTTCTCGCAAATCGCGTCGACCGAGGTCGAGCCGTAGCTGTTTTCCCAGATGAGATCCATCGCCGCGTTCATCAAACGCTCTTCGACATCACTGGTTCTCGGCATGCGTGGAAGTTGCCATAGTTTACTAATCAGTCAACTATCTTTAGAAAATCTTTCGAGCCAAGATGAAATGCGCGAATCTTCCTAACAGCATCGAGGGCAGTCTGGGGAGCGCACGCGCCTCGCGTGCTGGCGATGGCGCCCTCGCCATCGCGAACTTTTG
>JBPCLI010000010.1:0-17568 GCA_051003415.1 Chthoniobacterales bacterium
GTCCGGATGATGACGCTTTGCCAGCAGGCGATAGGCGTCGCGAATTTGCATGGCGGTGCAATTGCGATCCAATCCCAGCACCGCGTAGTGATTTTCGAAGGTCATCTCCAAGCGTGGCGACTAGTTTCGTTAGGCAAACTGAGTTGAGGGAACTAGCGGCGACTGAGATCCGCGTGGCGCGGACAGCTCACAAGATGATCGTTCACCATCCCGGTCGCCTGCATGAAGGCGTAGCAGATGGTCGAGCCGACAAACTTGAATCCCCGGCCTGACAAATCGCGGCTCATGGCGTCGGATTCCGACGTCTTGGCTGGAACCTGCGTCATTGTCCGCCAACGATTTTGTTTCGGATGACCGCCGACGAAACTCCAGAGGTGCGTGTCGAGGGGGGTTTCTTTTTGGAGCACCAGCACCGCCTTCGCGTTCTGGATCGTGGCCGCGATCTTGAGCCGGTTGCGCACGATCCCGGCATCGGCCAGCAGACGTTTCACATCGCGCGGTCCGTAGCGCGCAATTTTCTCCGGGCAAAAGTGGTCGAAAGCCTTCCGGTAGTTCGCGCGCTTTTTCAGAATAGTCGTCCAACTTAGACCAGCCTGCGCGCCTTCAAGGATCAGAAACTCGAAGAGCGCCTGGCCGTGCACCGGCACGCCCCATTCTTCGTCATGATAGGGAACGGTCAGTTCGTTAGTCGCCCACGGACAGCTCGGCATGGAAGCAGAATGCGCGATTGAGGCTTTGCCTGCAAAGCGGGTTTTCAGGACTTTCGACCACCGTTCAGAATGGGTTAAATGCCGCTTCCTCGTTCAGTCGTCGTTGAAGGATTCGATCGAGCGCCAGAGCGGCACGAGTTTCTCTTGGAGCGAATCGAATTGCGCCGTTGTTTTAGCGGCCGAAACGCCGGCGGGCAGCCCAACAAGTGAGGAATCGGTTTCCATTTCCGGAGAGCTTACGAGATGTGGCAGGTCCGATGGTTTGAGCGCCAGTCGCCTGCTCTTTGGAAAAGCCAAAATTCAGCCTGTCTAAACACCAGGCATCCGGATAAAAATCGGCCCAGGGAATCCGAAATGAAGACAAACAAAATTATCTGCTGCGTTCTTAACATTGTGTTGGTTGCTGCCGCGCGAGCGGGGGAAAAAACCGTCGTGAGCGATGTCCAGGGGCCGGAGGGCCCGTTGGTGATGGACGGCAATCTTTATTTTGTCGGCTGGGTATCCAACACGCTCGAAAAATGGGACGGCAAAACGCGGACTGTCCTGAATCATACCGATGGTTGCGGCCACAACGGCCTCGCGCTCACGAAACACAACACCTTCCTTCTCGCCTGCACGGATGAGCATGGCGCGATCCTGGAACTCGATCTGACGGGCAAGCAGGTCCGCCGTTGGGATGCAGACAAGGAAGGCAAACCGTTTGCCGGCGGCATCAACGACATCGTGGTCGCCCCAAACGGCGCCGCTTATGCGACCGTTTTCGGTCCCTACGTTGACCCGCAGCCGACCGCCGTGGTTGGAAAAATTTTATATCTCGCGCCGGACGCTCAGCAATGGGCGGAGGTGGCGAACGATTTGAATTACGCCAACGGCATCGGCGTCTCCCCCGACCAGAAGACCCTCTACGTCAGTGAGACGGTCGGGAATTGTCTGCTGAAATTCACGATCAACGACGACGGCACCCTGAGTCATCGGTCCAATTTCGCCCTGCTCAACCTTCTCGTGAAAAACAAGAACGACTCCTGGTGGATCGGACCCGATAGCATGAAGATCGACGGCCACGGCAACATCTATGTTGCACAGTGGTTTGGCGGCAAGGTCCTGAAGATATCTCCCGAGGGCAAGCTCATGCACGCCTTCCGGATCGCGGCGGGCGATGGCACGACCAACGTCGCCTTCGGCGAAGGTGAGAAGGAGCTATACGTAACGGCCGTGAAGGATCCAACCGATCCGAAAGCTAACGGCAGCATTGTGAAAATCCCCAACGTCAAATAATCGTCGGACAGCGCCATGAAAAAAAAAGACTCTTGGAAACTCGGATCTCGACATCGCTCCGATTAGTCTCGGCGCCTGGCCATCGGTGGCGACTGGCAATTTAGCTGGGGCGACCAGGATGAAAAGGATTCGATTGGCGCCATTCACCGCGCGCTCGAGTTAGGCTTCAACTGGATCGATCGTCGGCGCGCGCAACCCGAGGCAGGTCGACGGCTTTATCGGCGCAGCGGATTTTCGCCTAACGAGTGAAGAATCGACGGAGATAGAACGCGCGGAGGCGTGATTCCCGGGGGCGGACACCTCGATGCCGAGCGGCACTGGGCGCTCCTTTCGATTATCTGAGCGACTGGCGGGCAGCCGCCATCCCGGCCTGCACTTCAGCGATCGCTTGCTCGACTAACTGTAGCGCTTTTTCGCGATGACCGTCCTTGTTGGGTTCCGCTTTGGCGAGCGCAGCGCGAGCTTCGCGCAGATGGGCCAGGGCCTCTTTCATATTTGGCTGATCAGCCCGGACTGATTGCAAACTCATGGCCGCGAGCGCGACTACGAGCACGAAACTGGTTTTGAGTGTTGTCATGGTCTTCCGTCTATCGAGGCCTCGTGCAGTGTCAAGAAGCTCGCCTAAAACATTGCGGGCCAACGCTTAATTAAACCGGAGGGAGGGCCTGCTTTTTCCCGCCAAAGAACTAGCTCTTCCGGAAAATGCGCGGGACCGGCCGCGAGGCATCTCGACGATGACCGGTGATTTCGCCCTGAATGGTGCGGCGATCCACGCGAGTTAGCCCCTTAATCTGGGCCGGGGTAAGTAACGGTTTGTGCGGAATGTCGCAGAGGTGGTTGGGCACGACCCAGATGTTTTCCTCCGAGGTCATCCAATCATAAGGATCGAACTGAGTTAGGTTTACCGGACGAGAGTAGCGTCGCAAGGTTCGTTCGCCTCGCAAATTGAAGTAGACGTGGAAGTAACTCAGGGCCAGCTCGCGTAACGTGCGGTAGACCGGTTCGCGGTAGCGGCAGCCGGTAAAGTTGGACTTCGCGATAGCCCCCCAATGCCCGTGAATCTTAAAGACTGCTAGGACGTGATCGGTGTCAGTATCCGCCTCCAGGTCGAGAAGCAAGGGAGGGAATCCCAGAACGCGGAGAGCCGCAGCAGCGAAGGTGGCGCCTTCCAGGCAATGCGCGGTGCGTTCGCGCAGGACGACGCGCGGGGACCAGGCGGTGGGTGCGAGATGATAAGGGATGTTGTCCAAAAATCGCTGAACGCCGACCGGAGTTTTCAGGGCGCGCAGCTGGCGGATTTCAGATGGAGACATCAAGGGATCTGTTGTCCAAGCAGTGGAGGTGGTGATGGTCCCGCCGACTACTCGAAGCGGTCGTCCTTAAAATGACGCTTGCCCTTCAGCGCCTTCGCATACTCCTCGCGGCTGAGGATGTTTTCATCGAGCTTTACCTCGGTACGGCAAAAGCTTTGGAAAAATGCCACCACCTTGTCGGCGGAACTCATCACTTCCTCGGTGAGATAGTTGGCGTCGACGTTTATGCAGATGGCCCCAACGATTCCGTATTCCGGGCGAATGATCGAGATGGTAGTGCACTTGAATTTCCGCGCACCGAGATTCAACTCGTAATTCAATTTTTCCTCTTGGGCGAGCTGACGTTTCTTGAGGTCGATGACGAGGTTGGTTGTGCCGTCGTGGAGATGGCGGCCGGTCACATTGTTTTCCAAGGCGACGAGCGAGCGCGACGGATTGGAAAGATCATGGAGCAGAATTTCAATCCCGATGTTCGGGAATGATTTGCCGATGAGGTGGACGATGCGGCCGAAATTCTCCAGGTATTCGCGCGTGTCGTCGGTGATTTTTTTCCCGTCGTAGCGCTCGAAGAAGCGTGCGTAAACTTTCTGCTCCGGCGGCTCGAGTTGGGTGCGGACGTTGTTTTGTTCGCCGATGAAGATGAGTTGCCGGGCCGCCATCGGATCAAAGTTGCGCAGGAAATAATGCATCCCGAGCCGAAAGTCCTTCAGGCTGAACTCGGGGAAATTATCGCGGTTGACCGCGTAGGGATAAAAATCGTAATCCTCCAGTTTCTTGCCAAAGCGTTGCCGCTCCTTGTATTTGCCCCAGAGAAACCCGAGCACGAGAAAGATGGCCGAAGCGATGATGGAGGCGATCACGTTGATCGTGACGTCATTTCCAAATCCACCGGCGGCGATGCGCATTTCGGGAGGATAGAAGAAAAATTAGAAAGTAGAAAGTAAAAGACCGAAGGCTAAGCTAGGGGCGATGAAAGCGATCCGAGTGGAAGAATTTGGCGAGCCTGGGGTGATGAAGCTGGTCGAGGTGCCAATGCTGGAACAGGGGCCGGGGCAGCTGCTCGTGCGGGTGGAAGCGGTCGGGGTAAATCCAGTCGAGACCTATATCCGGGCTGGCACTTATGCGCGCAAGCCGGCTTTGCCTTTTACCCCGGGCAATGACGGTGCCGGTGTGATCGAAAAGATCGGAGCGGGGGTGAAGGAATTTGCCGTCGGCGATCGGGTTTACCTCGCGGGCTCGAGCAGCGGCACCTACGCGGAATATTGTCTCTGCGGGATCGCCCAGGTGCATCGCCTGCCGGAAGCGGCTTCGTTTGCCCAAGGGGCGGCTATGGGAACGCCTTACGCGACGGCTTATCGCGGCCTGCTCCAGCGCGGAGCCGCCCAGCCTAACGAAACCGTGCTGGTGCATGGCGCAAGCGGTGGTGCGGGCACCGCCGCGGTGCAACTTGCGGTCGCTCACGGGATGCGGGTCTTCGGGACCGCCGGCACGGAGCGCGGGCGGGAGCTGGTCAGGGAACAGGGCGCGCACGAGGTGTTCGATCATCACGCATCCAATTATCTGGCGAAAATCAAAGATGCGACTGGCGGCCGCGGGATCGACGTGATCCTGGAAATGCTCGCCAATGTGAATCTGGGAAACGATCTGACCCTGCTCGCGCCGAGCGGGCGGGTGGTGGTGATTGGCAACCGCGGCCGGGTCGAGATCGACGCCCGGGAAACGATGGCGCGCGACGCCGACATCCGCGGAATGGTGCTGCCGAATACGCCGCCGGACGAATTGGCGGAACTGCACAACGCACTCTTCGGGGGGTTGGCAGACGGGACGTTGCGTCCGGTGGTTGGAAAGGAATTTCCGTTGGCGGAGGCCCCGGCAGCGCACCGCGCCGTCCTCGAGCCGGGCGCATTCGGCAAAATCGTGCTGGTTCCTTAGGCGCTTCGACCCGACCGTCCGTCCGTTCGGGCGCGACGGCGCGCATTTAAGGCTCGCCGGCCGACTCGCGCCGCCCCTTCCGAAGGCGCGAGAACGAGTTCCTTGATAGAAAGTCGAACTTTTTCCGCGGTCTACTTTCCACGAAGAAAACCAAAACGGCGTGCCTGCAGCCTTTCGACTGCAAACACGCCGTCCAGATTGACGCCGCAGCTTGGCGCCTAACGGATTATTTTCCGTTCGTTTTGTTCAGAGACGCTGTAACGGTTCGGGTGATGGCTGGCGATCCTCCAGTTCCGGTAACGGTGAAGGTGTAGTTACCCTTCGCTGTCGACGCACTGACCGTGAGGGTTAGCGTCGAGGTGGTCGTGGACGGGTTCGGGCTGAAGACACCGGTCGTCCCGGAAGGGAGACCGCTAACGGAGAAGGTGACCGGCGAGCTGAAGCCGTTCGTGGGATTAACCGTAACGGTGTAGATGGCCGTTCCGCCCTTGCGACCCACGCTGTTGCTCGATGGGCTGATCGACAACGAATAATCTGGAGCCGGCGTTGGCGTAGGGGTCGCCGTGGGAGTAGGCGTCACTGTCGGCGTCGGCGTAGGAGTAGGAGTAGCGGTCGGCGTAGGAGTAGGATTTCCTGAAGCCAGCTTGAAGGACCCTATGCGCGTGCGCCAGTTGTAGGTGCCAGTGGAGGAGTAGTACTCGCTCGTATACCAGAAGGTCGTGTCGTCGACCGGGTCCACCGTTAGATCGCTGTAATCGCCCCAGCGATTCCCCGTGCCGGTCTGGCTGCCCGTCCCATCAAAAAGATGAGCTTCTCCCTGAGCCAGTGTATTGATAGGGTCGCCAGCCAGTCGCCCTGCGTAACGGAGTTGTGGAAAGATCGAGCCACTGGAAGCGCTGTAACCGATCGCCAGATTCCCCTGGCCATCCATCGCCGCGCTGCCCATCCAGCGCCAAGTGGTATCGGGCTGGTAGGTGCTTTCCTGGAAAACTGTAACCGGGCCCGCGGTGACTCCACGGAGCTCAAACCAACGGATGCCTGCGACTCCACCGGCGCTAACGCTGTAGGTGCCGACCACCGATTCGTGACCATCGCTGAATTTTCGATAGGCCAGCCGGAACATCAAGCGGTCGCCGATGCCGTCCAATTTATTGCTGGTTGTTACGCCTGATTCCGGCACGCATGAGCGGGAGCTGGGACAAAGCGAAGTGAAGGCCGCTGCGGGAGGCGTAGCGAATGTAGTGAAGGTGGAATTACCCGGCGTGGCGAAGTCCGCATGGAAGTGATAGGTCGTATACTGACCGCTACCAGGGAATCCGACAAAGGTATTCGGCGCACCAGCAGTCGGCAGTGTCGAACCGTCGAGATCTGCCGGCAGGAATGGCGCCACCGAACCGCCGAGAGCTCCACCCGGACTGACGAAGCTGGAGGGGGCGCCAGTCAACATCGCGCTGCGATTGAAGGCGAAGGCTTGGGGACCGAGGTAAGACGTGCCGGCAGAGTTAAACACGTTCATACTCATGTAGTAAGCATCCGGCCAGACGGCGAGGTGCGGGTAGTCGAAGAAATTCGAGCCGAGATGAAATCCGTAGCGATAATAGGATCCGGTGGCGTCGCTCGTCGTCGAAACCGCGACGCACTCATCCGTGATCGTGGTGCCGCCAGCGAACTGGGTGATGACCCAGCGCCCCGCCAGTTGATCGTAAAGGACAACCGGGTCACCAGCGCCGCTCGTTTCGCAGACGCCGCCAAAGCCGCTCCAGATTGATGAGATGCTCTTCGGCCCCAAGGTCGAATTGCCGGTGGCCTTATCGAAGACCTGATAACCTTCGTTGACCATTTGGACATATTGCGTTGCTCCTACTTCGCCATTTGTATCGGGCGGAGCACAGTTGCACCCGACGCCAGGGAACGAGATGCCATCAAAGTTGAGGATCGGAGCGGGGATGCTTGGCGCGAGAAAACCCAGAACCGAACCACTCTTTTCGATTACCGAATCTGGCCGGTCGACGTGGGAGTTCGGGATTTTCGGATTTTCGGCGGCTTCACGCTCTTGGTGAACAGTATAGTTCCAGTCGGGCGTATCACGCATTAGGGGCGACACGTCGTTGTGATAAGATGGAGTGAAGTGGACTTGCTTCGGGCCCAGCGCGAAGGCTGAGCTGACTAATAACAAAGCGCAGCCGCAGAAGGCGACAACGCGTGAGTGGGCGATTAATAGTGGCTTGGATTTCATATTAGTGGGACTAACTGCGGCTAAAAAACCTTCTAGCTCGATGCCGAGGCTAGCATCACTTTGTCACTTTTCCTTAATTATTACGGTCCATTACGATAATGTAAGAGGAGCGGGCTGAGATTCTTTAACCCAGCAATTTTGGCGTCGAGAAAGGAATATGGTGCCCTGTCCGGCCAAGATATAAAAGTCAATGGCTCCTGCGTCTTGAGATCGGACCCTTTCAGGAAAGCGATAGCGCCCGGTGTGAAGACAGTTTGAGATGGGCTCGCCGGCCTGCCTATTTCTTCTCTTCGAAAAGAGAAAGATACTGGCCGTAGCCGTCTTCTTTCATCTTCTCCACCGGGATGAAACGCAACGCCGCTGAGTTCATGCATTAGCGCATCCCGGTCGGCGCCGGACCGTCGTCAAAGACATGTCCGAGGTGAGCGTCGCCCTGCTTCGAGCGAATTTCCGTGCGCACCCCGAAGAGCGAGCGATCGGATTTCTCCACGATGTGGGAAGGATCGATCGGCTTGGTAAAACTCGGCCAGCCGGTTCCGCTCTCGAATTTGTCACTCGAAGCGAAGAGCGCCTCGCCGCTGATCAAGTCGACGTAGATGCCTGGTTTATGGTTGTTCCAATACTCATTGCGGAAGGGCGGTTCGGTCCCGTTTTCGCGCGTCACACGATATTGCTCAGGCGTTAATTTTTTTTGAAGTTCAGAGTCGGACATGGTTTTGCTATCGGTTGTGGTTTGAGAAATTTGACTGGCCCTGGTCAACGCTGCGGAAAGGGTGGCATTGCCCTCTTCCTTCTGGCTTGCGCGGCCGATGTAGAGTGAAGTGGCCACGATCAACGTCAGAATGATGCCGCCAGTCCAGAGAGTGGAGCGGCGGCTTCCGGGATTGAGAGTCTGGCGATAGAGTGAGTCGGTCGCGTCATTCATCGAGGGTAAGATAGTGCAGGCCGCCATTTATTCCCGGCAACGACGTAACCGCGCCTACTCGTCGCGTCCTGCCTCGGGAACTCGAATATAACGCCGGAAAACGAGTAAGCCTACCGGTGCGACCGAGGCCGCGAGCGCGAGGATGAGCCATAGCTCGCCGGGACGTTTTGGTCCGGTCTCCGGCACGAACGCAGCCAGCAACCATCCGCTCGCGCCGATCAGCAGTTTGCCGACGAGGAACGGCAAATAGGCGAGCGAACCGTAGGAGGCTTCCTGACCCGGAGGCGCGATGGCAGCGGCGTATTCGTAGACGCGCGGCGAGTAAATCGATTCGCCGATTGAGAACACGACCAGGTAAAGCGCCGACATGATGTAGAACGGATGGATCGATCCGGTGAGCCCGAGGTAAACGTGACCGAAGCCGCCGCCGATCGCGCTGTCTGCGATCGGCACAAACCAAGCGGTCGGCAGAGTCATGATGAAAACCCCCGCAGCGCAGATCGTGCCGCCCACGATGACCATGCGATAGGAAGCGACACGCTGGGTGAGGGCGCCCATGATCGGAGCCAGCACAATCACAACGATGGCGTTGATGTTGGCGAGTTTGCCCGAAGGTGCGCGCAAGCCCATGACACGGTCACCGAATTTCGGAAAGACGTAATCGACCTGCAGAAAGATCGCCTTCAAAAAACCGATGAAGAGGAAAAAGAGGAGCAGGCGATAAAAGCCCGGCTGCTGCAGCAGACGCCGGAAAAGCGAGATCGTGGCGTTCGCGCTTTGCCGCATCGTCTTTCCGATTGGGACGAGAAAACCAGATCGTGCGGTCTGTCGTTCGCTCGCCGCGTTAGACCGCCCGGCACCGCGCCGCAGAAAGTAAATTGCCGGGAAGAGAAGCAATTCGAAAACGAGGCTGACGGCGAAGAGCTGTTCGTGAGGCGTCGGATGAAACGTACCGACGCTCAGATGCAGATCGAGCGAACGGACCGCATCGAAAATGTAGCCAGCGACGAAATAGCCGACGTTCATGATCGCGTAGATGATCGAGAAGGCGATCGAGCGTTGCGAGGTGGTGGAATAAATGCGCGTCGCCGCGAGCAAGACCGGCGTGCCGAGGGCCTCGCCGACCGCGAGCGGAAGCACGCCGAGAACCAGTGCCAGCGAGGGAATCGTGGTCACCACCATAACGCTGCGCGCGAAGGCGCAAATGGCGACCCCGAGAAAAAATGTCCGGCGCAGTCCGATCGCATCAGTCAGCGAGCCAGCGAGTAGCGTGAACACCGTCATGGCCGGCGCCCAGACCCAGCCGACCAGCGCGCCCGCCGCCTGATCGCTGAACCCGAGGTCGCGCGAGAGCCAGAGCACCATCGTCTTGTTCGTGATGGAGTAGGCCGTGTAGATGAGGAACTTGATCAGGAAGGTGAGCCAGAGCTCGCGCTGCGCTCCCTTCAGCACGGCGAACTTGGCAAAGAATCCGGCCAAGACGGTCTTGATCGGCGGCGGATCGTCTACCGCCACCGCGCTTTCTTCGTTTGTCCTCTTCACCGGCGGATAGAATCAGCAGAATTCGACCGGAAGGGAAGGGGCTCTCGTCATTTATCTGCGGCGCTTCTTCTTCGCCGCAGTTAGCACCGCGAGCCGCTTCGCCTTGGAGCGCACAATCCGGGCGAACAACGGACAGGGAATCGGCTGGTTGAACGGGAACCTCAGGTTGTCTTTCTCGCCTATATTAGGGACTTCTCCCTAACGAGCTTGCATCGCCGCGCACCTGCGGATAGCTCCCGATGTGCTTCCTGAACGCCGTGACACATAGATCGACCTGATTTTGCCGAAGGCGGGGCTCCCAAACTCATCCTCCAGGAGCAGATCTCCCGCGGCTGCAAACACACCAATGAATAAAGAACTCTATCTTGGAATGGATGTCCTCAAGGACTGTATCACGACCGCGGTGGCAGAGGCTGGGCGGCGTGGTGAAGTGCGGGGCACGGCGTGGCCCGCCGTGAACAGATTCTAGCCACGCGAGACTTGGACACAAAGCGGGTGGCCGTTCGCTCGATCGATTGGCTAGGCCTATTTCTCATCAGCCAATCTTATTAGCACCCAGGGGCCTAGCTTCGGGATGTGCTTTCTTCGTCATCGATACCTTCGCAACATAGTTCTGGTATTCGCTCCCAAAAATGTATCCTCGTTCTTTCCAGAATTCTTTGCCGCAAGGTGAAGAGAGCAAATTCATGACGAGCGACTCCCAGCAGACCCAGAGCGGAGGAGACAATGCCTTTTCCCGCCACTGGTAAAAGGCATTCTGCGAAAATGATATAAAGGCCATAAAAGTTTCGATGAATTATGCCTTTTCAGTTTCATCCCATGACGAGTAGTCCTTCAGCCCCTTGATCGCGATCTGATTAAGCGCGGCATCGCCCATCAGATTCATATACCAGTCCGCATAGTTATCGTGGACTGCTTGCGCAGTGGCGGAACGAACGGCGCTCGTGTTCCCCTTGATCTGAAATCCAACGTAGAACAGTGAAATGACGACTGCGAGGGCGCCGACCACTTGCGCGAGATTACTCCAATCCTGAAGCGTCATGGGCTAACGAGAATTCGGCTGCAAAATGTCGCGATATATGGCGGTATCTCGCAGCCTATCCATTTGTCTTGCAGGGTGGAGCAGTTTAAAAAACTGCATCGCACCCGATCATGATGGCGTCGCCCGAACCGCGCAAGCCTAAACTTCTCGACCGCGTCCGTGAGGTCATCCGGTTCAAGCATTTCAGCCGCCGGACCGAGGAGAGCTAGGTGCAATGGACCAAGCGCTTCTTTATCTTTGATTCGTTCGCCGCCGCTTACTCAGCCTCTCGGCTGTCCCGTCGATATCGTAACTCCCCGGTGGTCTTTATGCCGGAAGCGCCCGCCGTTCTGGCCAAAGTTGGACGGGACCGCGCAGCTCATGGCGAAGTTGCTCTACGGTTGCGGCCTGCGGCTGAACGAGTGCATCCGCTTGCGCGCAAAGGATGTTGATTTCGGTTATTCCCAGATCACGACCCGCGATGCTAAGGGCGGGCGGGATCGAATCACGATGTTACCCGTGAGCCTGGTCGGCGGGTTGCGCCGCCAGGTCGAGAAGCGCAGTTTGCTGCACGAGGAGGATTTGGAGGCAGGCGTCGGATCGGTTTTCCTGCCAACGGCGCTGGCTCGAAAATATCCTCAGGTCGCGCTGGCGGGCTCCGATGGCTGACGGAGCCTCAGAGCATCTGCTCGATGAAATCTCGGCTGTTGAATTCCTTGAGATCTTCCAGCTTTTCGCCGGTGCCGACGAAGCGGGTCGGGATCCCGAGCTCGTGCTGGATCGCGATAACGACTCCACCTTTACCGCTGCCGTCGAGCTTGGTGACGATGAGGCCAGTGAGGTCAACGGCGGCGTGGAATTCTCTCGCTTGGGCGAGGGCGTTGCTGCCCGTGGTGGCGTCGACGACGAGCAACCGCTCGTGCGGCGCATCGGGATCGTGCTTGGCGAGCGAGCGCTTAATTTTCTCCAGCTCGCCCATGAGGTTGCTCTTGGTGTGAAGGCGGCCGGCGGTGTCGCAGATGAGGAACTCGATCTCGCGCCGGTCGGCTGATTGGTAGGCTGCATAACAGAGCGCGGCCGGGTCGGCGTTGTATTGGCCCTTGATCATTTCAATTTTCAAACGCTCGGCCCAGACGGCGAGCTGCTCGATCGCCGCGGCGCGGAAGGTGTCGGCCGCGGCGAGCAGAACGCTATGACGTCTGTGCTGGAAATAGTAAGCGAGCTTGGCGGTCGAGGTGGTCTTGCCCGTGCCGTTGACCCCGACGATCAGAATGGCTTTCGGTTTCGCTGGAAGGGGACGAATCGGGGCGGGCTGGATCGGCAGGACCCGCAGAATTTCTTCGCGCGCCACTTCAGCGACGTCGTGGGCAGTGATCGTCTGCGTCACATCGCGCTTTCGCAGAGCCTCGATAATCCGCAGGCTCATTGGCACGCCTAGGTCGCTCCGGATGAGCATCTCCTCGAGCTCATCCCAATCGACCGGTTTGCCGGCAAACTTCTGGATTAACGATTTGAAAAACTTCATGGCCTAACGAAAAAAGAGGTGGGCGAGGGGACAGGACGGAAGCTACGGCGGGAAGAGCCGGATGAGAAATCTTTCCTCAGCCCAAGGCCGAGGGTGGGCGGGCAACAAAAAAAATGCGGCGTCCCGCAAGGAAACGCCGCATTTTAAGCGTCCGTAGTTTTATTTCACCTTGCCGAGAGCTTCGTCAATCATCTGCAGATGCTCTTTCAGAGTCGGAAGCGTGTCTTTGGCAAACTTCATCACGTCCGAGTCTTCCTTCACGCCAGCGTCGTTAGCTTCCTTCTCGAACATGGCGATGTCTTTCTCATGATCCTTCTTCAGCATCGTGAGGTATTCCTTGTCGAAGTTGTCGCCGCTCATTCGGGCCAGCTTCGCCTCGACTTTGGATAGGTCGAGATTCTCTTCCTTGGCCATTTCCATCAGCTTTTCATTGGCCTTGGTGTGATCGGTGATCATGCGTTCGGCTACTTCCTTGGTCGAGTCGTTCTTGGCTTTCTCTTTTGCCATTTTCGCGTTCTCGACTTCGGTCATCCCGCTTTTGTAGGCCTTTTTCAGGAATTTCTTGTCAGTCATGCTGAGCTTCGATTCGGTGCCTGCTTTGGTTTCCTCGGCGGCTTTGGTACTGCCGACTAGGCAGAGCCCGCCGAAGGCGATCGCCGCGATGAATGTAAATGAGAGATATTTTTTCATAATTGGATTGTCTTGAGGTTGGTTGATTGTCGCCGTTCAGGGCCGGCATTTACCTAGCGTGTATAAGCACGGTCTTGGACGTGAAACGGGTCGTTTTCTCGAGGCTCGCGATAGGTTCCAAGTTCCGCGGCGGGACCAGTATCAGTCAGCGGGCAGCAAGATCAGAGCGTGGTTTGCCACGCCCTCAGTTTGATTGGCAACGGGCTTCTAAATTTCTTCCGAAGACTTACTGTAGGAGCTTTCCACTCGGGTGGCGACGTCACGATAGCCGTAGTCGGCTTCGTAAATTTCCTTCATCGCGTCGACATACTTTTCGGTGTGGCCCATTTGCTCGTAAACCAGGCCGAGGTTGTAAACGATCTCCTTTTTCACCACGTCCATGACCAACATTTCATTGGCCGCGTCGTCGAGTTGCTTGGCCGCGAGATCGAGCATCCCAAGCTCGCGGTAACATTGGCCGAGTAAGTTCATTGCCTTCAGGCGCGCGCTTGGACTTTGGCGAGCGCGCTGTAGTTCGGGCAGGGCGTCGCGATATTGCCCGACATGGGCTAGGTGTTCGCCCAGCTCGTAGCGCAATTGCAGATCGGTCGGGTTGCGATCGAGGCGCTTGCGCGCGTCGTCGATCAGGATCTCGGCACGCTGCCGTTTCGCGGCCTCGAGCGCGGCCGCCTTCTCCGCATAATCCTCCGCGTCGGTTCCGTGCTGCGCGAGATATCCTTCGTCATCGCGGATCTGCCGTTCGAGCCGGCGCATTTTCAGGTCAGTCACTTTTCGAACCAATCCCGGGTCGCTTCGATTCGTTAGGTCGACGGCGTATTGGTACCAGGCGATCGCGCCCTCAAAATCGTCTTTTTGGTCGTGTAATCCACCGAGGCGTTTGGCCAAGTCGATGTTCTGTGGTTCGGCTTCGTGCCGCTCATACGTCTCCTTGATCTGCTGTTCGAGCGATTCGCCGGTCAACTGGATGCGGCTTTGCTGCTCGAGCGAGACCGCCACTTCCTTGTCCTTAATCAAGTCGCGATAGCTCTCCGCGTCGGTCCAACCACCTTGTTTCATCGAAGCGCGGGCGGCGGCGTCTTTTCCGAGCTTGGATGCTTCGAGATCGACCGGATTTATTTCGGTGATGCGATTGTAGATATCTACGGCTATGTCGCTTCGATCGTATTGCTGATAAAGGAGGCCCAGCTCATGCAGGATTTTGACGTCACGCGGCGCGTTTTCGAGCAGCGTTTCCATCGCGAAGACGGCGATCTCTGGAAAATCCGCCGCCACGGCCGCGTCCTTCAGAAGCATGTTTGCCTGCTGATTGTAGGGTTCCATCTCCAGGACCTTCTCGGCCAGCTCGATCGTCTTCGCGGGATCTTTCTTCAGCTCTCGCTGTGCCATCAGAACCGCGAGCGGCGCGGTTGAGATGTTGAAGAAGCCTTTTTCTTCCGTCTTGGCCCGGGTCACTTCTGCGCGGCGCAACATTTGGCGGCCGGTGAGAAATTCCGGGACCTGCTTGAGCAGATTCTGCAGGAGATCGATCGCGTAGCCAAAGTTTCGGAGCTCAATCGCGGTCACGGCCTTTAGCCAATAGCCACGCTGCTGGTCGCTCAGATCTTTCTCGTTCTTTACCGCCATGATGGAATCGTTAGTTATTATAGAACGGGCCTGAGGCCGTCAGGGAAAAAATTTGCAACGCCCCTGCGGCCTGTGGCTAAAGCAAGTCCAACTGCGGTTTTTCGCTGCGCGGCGGCGGCTTGCGCGTTCGTTTCTTTCGGGGCGCTTCTCGTGTTTCGGTCGCAACATTGGGCTTTTCCAAGTGAGACAAGATATCCTTGGCGCGATTCAAAATTTCCTGGGGTAAACCGGCCAGCCGGGCGACTTGAATTCCGTAACTTTTATCCGCTCCGCCCGGGACAATTTTGCGGAGGAAGATGATCTGCTCGTTCCATTCGCGAACCGCGACGTTTAGGTTGCAGACCCCACTACGCTCCTCGGCCAGCTTCGTGAGTTCGTGGTAATGAGTCGCGAAGAGAGTGCGTGCCTTGATTTTGTCATGCAGAAACTCCGCCACGCTCCAGGCGATCGAAAGGCCGTCGAAGGTGGAAGTGCCGCGGCCAATCTCGTCCAAAATGATGAGGCTACGCTCGGTGGCGTTGTTGACGATGTTAGCCGTTTCATTCATCTCGACCATGAAGGTGGATTGGCCGCGCGAGAGATCGTCGTTCGCGCCGACGCGGGTAAAGATGCGGTCGACGAGCCCGATCTCCGCGCTGGCGGCGGGCACGAAGCTGCCGATCTGCGCCATGAGAACGATCAGGGCGACCTGGCGGATGTAGGTCGATTTTCCAGCCATGTTGGGCCCCGTGATGATGGCGAGCCGGAGCTTTTCGCCGTCAAGGTCGGTGTCGTTAGGCACGAATTTTTCGTCGGCGATATTTTGATCGAGCACCGGGTGGCGGCCGTCTTTCAGGCTGAGGCACACCGACTCATCCAGCGCCGGACGGCAGTAATGAAAAAGCCGCGCCGTCTCGGCCAGCGCACAGATGACGTCGAGAGTGGCGATCGCACCGGCAGTCTGTTGGATGGGCGCCAGTTCGCCTAACGTTTCGTCCCGGAGCGTCTGGAAAAGTTGATATTCAAGATGTCGCGCGCGCTCGTCGGCGCCGAGCACCTTGGCTTCCATTTCCTTCAACTCCGGCGTGATGAAGCGCTCGCCGCCGACCGTGGTCTGCTTGCGGGTGTAGTGCGGCGGAACGTTCCCGAGATTGGATTTCGTGATCTCGATGAAATACCCGAAAACGGAGTTGAAACGCACCTTGAGTGATTTGATTCCGGTGGTGGCGATCTCCCGTTCTTGCAGTTCGGTGATCCAGTTTTTACCGGTTCGTGAGCCTTGGCGCAGTTCGTCGAGCTGCGGATTGAAGCCATCGCGAAAAATGCCGCCTTCCTTGAGGGTGAGGGGTGGATCGTCAAGCAGCGCCTCGCCTAGTTTCTTCGCCAGTGCGGGCATCTCTTGCAGCTGGTTTTGCAGGCGTTCGGCGAGGAACACGTGATCGCTGGCTTCGGCCGGCCGATTTGTTCCGAATGAAAGGCGATCGAGAAATTTCTGGATTTCTCGCTTTAACTCCGGGATCTGCTCTAGAGAAACCTTTAAGGCGACCAGGTCGCGAGCATTTCCCGAGGCCTGACTGAGTCGTCCCGACGCCCGTTCCAGATCGCGAATCGCTTTCAAAGATTCGCGCAATGCGGCGAGCAGGTCAGGCTCTTGCAGAAGATCGGCGATGAACTGTTGGCGACATTCAAGTTCCCGGAGATCGCGGATCGGCTGCAGGATCCAGTTGCGCAACTTCCGTCCACCCATCGGAGTCACAGTACGGTCGAGCACGGCCAGCAGGCTGGTGTCGCGCGCTCCGCGAGAACTGACGAGTTCGAGATTTGCCTGCGTAGCCGCGTCGAGCATGACGTGGTCCGCCGGCGCATCGGAGCGCAACGAGGCGAGGTGATCGATTTTCCGGCGCAACTGGTGTTTCAGATAATGCACGATGACACCGGCCGCAGCGATCGCCTGTGGCTGGTCGGAACATCCAAAGCCATCGAGCGATTTCACTTTGAAATGCTCGCAGAGCGTGAAGCGGGCGTTTTCTGGCAGGAAGGCATAATGATCGTATGGCAGGGCGCGATCGAATTCGCCAAACTCGTCGCCCTGGCGATCGCTGATGAGTAGTTCGGAGGGGGAAACCCGGGCCAGCGCATCAAGAAGCCCTCGGGTGTCGGGGAGCTGCATGAGCCGGAACTCACCTGTGCTCAGGTCGGCGTAAGCAAAACCGTAGATGCCATCATCCGAGAAGACAGCGGCCAGATAATTCGGCCTTTTCGATTCCAAGAGATCGAGATCACTGACCGTCCCGGCGCTGATGATCTGTGTAATGTCGCGGGTAACAATTTTCCCCTGCTGGGGTTCGCTCGTTTGGTCGCAGATTGCGACTCGGCGGCCAGCGGTGATTAGCTTGGCGATGTAGCCCGGGGCGGCGTGATACGGCATGCCACACATCGGGACATCATTACGCTTGGTCAACGCCAGGTTCAGTAAACCGGAGGCAACCTTGGCGTCTTCAAAGAAGAGCTCGTAGAAGTCACCCAGCCGGAAGAGGAGCAGAGTATCAGCCGGCACGCTGGCGCGGAGCCGTTGGTATTGCTGCATCATCGGGGTAAGGGCGTGAGCCATACTGAAAAGGATTAAGTTGGACGCCGGGAAATGCGAGCGCGGAATGATGACCGGGCAAGAAAAAGCCCGGCACCTTGTTTCCAAGATGCCGGGCGTAAGTTCTGGCAACGTCCTACTCTCGCACAACCTATAGATGCACTACCATCGGGGCTGCAGCGTTTCACTTCCGTGTTCGGAATGGGAACG
>JBPCLI010000011.1:0-34749 GCA_051003415.1 Chthoniobacterales bacterium
CACCTCAACCCCGAGGAATACACCCAGTGGCTCGACGCCGAGGTCGGCGGCTCCAAGGCTACCCTCGAGCAGAAACTCGGCATCCGCGTCAACTGCTTCGCCGTCCCATTCGGCTACTACAACGACAAAGTGAAGGAAGCGACGAAGCGTGGACGCTTCGAGGCGGTCTTCACCGTTTACGGCCAGAAGCTCACCTACACTTCGCCTAACGACTCGTTAGGCCGCTATATGATCGAGGCGAATAAGCCGAAGGTCTACGAGAGCGCCATCACCTTTGGTGGTTCTTCCAGCAGCGGCTCTTCCGCCGTCTCGGAAATTCCGCTCGGCAGCATCAATCCACAGCCGGCCGACGGCTCGACCGCGAGCTCCAAGCCGATCATTAAGGCCAATCTCGGCGCGATCGGCGGCATCGAGCCGGGCTCGGTGAAGATGCGCGTCAGCGGCCTCGGCGTCGTCCCGGCGAAATACGACCCGGCGAGCAAGATGCTCTCCTACCAGGTCACTCAGCCCCTGCACGGCGATTCCTGCTCGGTCATCGTCGAGGCGCAGATCGGCGGGAAAAAGGCCGAGGCGCATTGGGCGTTTACCTTGAAGGAATCGGCCGTGGGAGCGAAAGACGCGCCCAAGAGCGTGACTTCCCCGGCGCCCACTCCGAAAAAATAACGTCGCCGTCGTTAGGCCCGGAAAGAAGCAGAACTCGCGATTCCAATCGCGCGGTGTTTGCATATAGAGTCCCGCATGAGTCTTAATCTCGAAGTCCTCTCCCACGCTGCCGACCAAGCCCGCGGTCTGGCCATCGATGCCGTGCACGCCTCGCAATCCGGGCACCTTGGGTTGCCGCTGGGTTGTGCCGAAATGGGCGCCGTTCTTTATGGTAACGTCCTCAAGCACAACCCCGACAAACCGCGCTGGATAGGGCGCGATTACATGGTGCTCTCGGCCGGGCACGGCAGCATGTTCCTCTACGCCTGGCTGCATATGAGCGGCTACGATTTGCCGATGTCAGAGATCAAGAATTTCCGGCAGCTCCACAGCAAAACTCCGGGGCATCCGGAGTTTTTTGAAACCCCGGGCGTCGAGTGCACCACCGGCCCGTTAGGTCAGGGCGTGGGTAACGCCGTCGGCATCGCAATGGCGGCAAAGATGGCCGCGGCGCGTTTCAATACCGACGAACATCGCATTTTTGATCAGCACATTTTTTGTCTGGCCGGCGACGGTTGTCTGCAGGAAGGCGTCTCGGCGGAAGCGAGCGCTTTCGCGGGACATTTTGGGCTCGATAACCTGATCCTAATTTATGATTCCAACGCCGTCACGCTCGACGCGATGGCCAAGGAAACGCAGAGCGAAGATACCGCCATGCGTTTCCGCGCCTACGGCTTCGACGTGCAGGAAATCGACGGCCAGGACATGCAGGCCTTCCTCGATGCGGTCGAGACCGCGAAGTCATCCGACAACGGCAAACCGAAATTCATTGTCGCGCATACCCTCATCGGGAAGGGCATTCCCGAGGTCGCTGGCACCTCCAAGGCGCACGGCGAGGGCGGGGCCAAATACGCCGACGCGGCCCGCCAGGGGCTCGGGTTGCCGGAAGAGCATTACTTCGTCTCGGATGAGGTGAAGGAATATTTCGCCGGGCACAAAAAGGATCTGCTCGCCGCCTATGATCGCTGGGAAAAGTCCTACAACGACTGGCGCAAAAAGAATTCCGACAAAGCGCAGGCGCTCGACGACGCGATCGAGAAAAAAGTGCCGGCCGATCTCTTCGCCAGGATCCCGGATTTCCCTAACGACGCCAAGCTCGCCACCCGTAAAGCCGGGAGCGAAGTCTTGCAGCCGCTCGCGCAGGCGATGCCGTTCCTCATCAGTGGCAGTGCCGACCTCCACGGTTCCACCCTCAACTACATCAAGGACGGCGGCGACTTTACCCGCAACACACCCGGCGGACGTAACATCCACTACGGCATCCGCGAGCACGGCATGTGCGCGATCATGAACGGGGTTGGTTATCACGGCGTCTTCCGCGCTTCCGGCGCGACGTTTTTGGTCTTCGCGGATTATTGCCGCGCCGCCATTCGGCTCGCCGCGCTCTCGCGCCTGCCGAACATTTACATCTTCACCCACGATTCGATCGCGGTCGGCGAGGATGGCCCAACCCACGAGCCGGTCGAGACGGTGGCGAGCCTGCGGGTCATACCGCAACTCGATGTGATTCGTCCCGCTGATCCCGAGGAAACAGCGGGCGCGTTCATCGCCGCGGCGGAACGAACCGACGGTCCAACCCTGCTTGCCTTAACCCGACAGGTGGTGCCGCTGCTGGGGGACATCGACGTGAAAACCCGACGCGAAGGCGTGCTCCGTGGCGGCTATATCGCAAAGAAAGAGTCGGGCAAACTCGACCTGATTTTGCTTTCGTGCGGAAGTGAATTGCAGCATGCGCTTGCCGCGGCCAGGGAGCTGGGCGAGGGGACACGGGTTGTCTCTATGCCGTGTTTCGAGCGCTTCGAACGCCAGCCGGAAAGTTACCGCGCGGAAGTTTTGCCTAACGAGTGCCGGCGCAGGGTCGCGATCGAAGCGGGTGTGCCGGAGATCTGGTCACAGTATGTCGGGCTCGACGGCAAGATTGTCGGCCTGCATCGCTTTGGAATGAGCGGCCCCGGCAACCTGGTCATGAAAGAGCTTGGCATCGATGCCCAGCACGTGCTCGACGCCGCGCGCTCGCTCTAGCGACGGCAACAATGTGGGAGGGGCCTTTGCGCCCCGATCCTCCACAAGATGCGCCAGCCCATCGGGGCACAAAGGCCCCTCCCACATTGAGCTCGCCTCAGGGCGGCCTGTGAGTTGGTTCTCAGTAAGGCTGCGCCGACGCCTCGACGATTGCTTGCAGCGATAAGAGAAGAAGTTAGCCCGAGTCGAAATCAGATAACGCGGAGCAATTCCTCACGGCGTTCGCGCTGGCGGACGTTGGTCCCGGCGGATTAGCGGTCAAACTCCGCGGGGTTCCCCTCGCCGGCTAGAGCGGTTCGCGATCTTCCCGCGCCCGGTCTTCGAAGCGGGTGAATTCCTTCCGGAAGGTGAGGGGGACGTCGCCGGTCGGGCCGTTACGCTGCTTGGCGATGATGAGGTCGGCCTTGCCTTCGGTCTCGTCTTTTTCCTCCTCGGTGTCGGCGTAGTATTCCTGCCTAACGAGAAGGCCGACGACATCGGCGTCCTGCTCGATGCTGCCCGATTCGCGCAGATCGCTCAGACGCGGCCGCCCTTTGCTGTCGCCGGTCCGGTTTTCGGGGTTTCGATTGAGCTGGGCGGCGACGATAATTGGGATCTTCAGTTCCTTGGCGAGGCCTTTGATGCCGGCGGAAATTTCGGAGATTTCGATCTGGCGATTTTCCTGGCCGCGGCGCGAGGTGGAACGGAGCAGTTGCAGGTAATCAATCACGATGAGCTCGATGTTGTGCTGGGCTTTGAGACGGCGGGCCTTGGCCCGCAGCTCGAGAATGTTGAGGCCGGGGCTGTCATCGATGAAAAACTTCGCCTCGGCCAGCTTGGATGCGGCGGCGGTGAGCTTGGGGAAATCCCGGTCGGCCAGGAAGGTACCGTCGCGCACTTTTTGCGAGTTCACGCCAGCGCGGGAACAGAGAAGGCGCTGGACCAATTGCTGCGCGCTCATTTCCAAGCTGAAGACGGCGACGGCGCGGTTTTCGTTCACCGCCACGTGCTCGGCGATGTTCATCGCGAGCGCGGTCTTACCCATGCTGGGACGGGCCGCAATCACGATCATCTCTGCGGGATGCAATCCGCTCGTTAGGCGGTCGAGATCCTTGAAGCCGGTGGCGAGCCCGGTGATGCCGCCGTGCTGCTGGTAAAGTTTTTCGATCGCCTCGATCGCGTCCATGACCTGGTCTTTCATGGAAAGCGCCTGGTCCTTGAAGCGGTCTTCGCCGACGGCGTAGATTTTTTGTTCTACTTCGTCGAGGAGGTTGTCGACCTGATCCTGCTCCTCATAGGAACGCCGCGCGCCCTCGGTGCAGGCGCTGATGATCTCGCGCAAAATGTATTTGTCGCGAACGATCTCGAGGTAATATCCGACGTTCGCGGCCGTCGGGACGAAGGTGAAAAGGCTGGTCACGAACGGCGCGCCGCCGATCGTCTCGAGCAGGTTCCGGTCGCGCAGGATCTGAGTAAAGGTGATGAGGTCAATGCCCTGGCTGGCATTCCAAAGATCGACCAGGACCGTGTAGACGGTCTGGTGCGCGGGGATGTAGAAATAGTTCTCGTTGATCTTCTCGACCACTTCCGCGATCGCGTCGCGCGGCGAGATGAGCATGGAGCCGAGCACGCCCTGCTCGGCTTCGACGCTATGCGGGAGGGCGCGGTGAATATCTACGGGAGAACCTTGGGATAACTCGCTATTTGTCTGCCCGCCGTTTCGTGTCGCCGAGCCTCGGCCAGCGCCATTCGGTGCTGTTTTGCGAGGCCCCCCGGGTTCATTCCCTTGGGGACTTCTCGGCATTATTTATTTAGTGGTGCGTTTGCGGGGACCGCGAGTCTTGTCGGCCGATTCTTCGGCGGCCGGCGCTTCCGGTTTTGGTTCCTCGGAAGATTTAACGTTGAACTTGAAAGCCGCTTTGACGTCGGGGTGCAATTTGATCGGCACCTCGTGTTCGCCGGTTGTCTTGATCGGATGCTCGAGGACGAGCAGGTGCCGGTCGATGTCGCGACCGATCTCGTTTTTCAATCGCTCCGCGAGATCGTTCGCGGTGATGGAACCGAAGGCCTTGCCGGTCTCGCCGGTTTGCAGGATGAACGTGATCTTGAGCTTGCCGATGCGACGGGCCAGATCCTCGGCCTCGTTCAATTCGCGTGCTTCACGTTCGGCGCGTTTCGCTTTCAAGGCATCGAGCTGCCGCATGGTGCGGGGCGTCACTTCGTCAGCTTTACCGGTCGGCAGGAGAAAGTTGCGCGCGTAGCCACGACGGACTTTCACGACATCCGCCTCGGCACCGAGGCCGGGGACGTTTTCAGTGAGGATAATTTGAGTGGAAGGCATGAGAATTTGGCAGCTGAATTGGTCGCGCGCTCCGGTGTGGGGAAGGCGCAGGGACGTGATTATAGGACGCGTCGCGCGCCTGTCAACGCGCGACCCCCCAAGGTTCGTTTCGTCCTATTGCAGGTCGTAAACCTCGACGAGGCCCACGCCGCTGGACGTGCCGTCGGCTGGGCTGACGATCGCAGTGTAGGCGCCGGCCGGCAAATGGAGCAGAGTCGCAGATTCCGCGTCGTCGGATGGAGCGAGCCCATTTTGTTCGATGTCGGTCGCGCTAATATCATCGTGCCAGTTATCGTTTGTGGCGATGGAGGCGCCGTTGGAGTCATAAACCGTCAGGCTCGGATCAGTCAGGGCATTGTCCAACCCGGCAGTGCCGAGCGACGGCCCAATGGCGCGCAGGACCACGGTGGTGCTATCCACTTCGCCGACAATGAAGCCGCTGATCAAAACGTCGTCACCGAAACCAATCAGGCCGCGTGTGCTGATGTTAGCTAGTCTCGAATCGGCCAGCGGCGATAAGTCATATGCTTCCACCAGGGCGATACCAGGAACTTCATCCGCTCCCCTAACGACAAAAGTATAGGCGCCGGGATCGAGCGTCTGGATGGTGGCCGCCTCGGCCGGATCTGTCGGGGCGAAGCCCTCCGCGGTGATTTGATCAGCGCCGGGATCAAATTCCCAATTATCGTTGCTCCCCACTTCGGCACCGGTGGAATCGTAGATGGTCAGGTTGGGATCGGCCAGCGTGGCTGAATTTCCAATCATGGCGCCGAGCGAGGGCCCGAGGGCGCGAAAGATAATCGTCTGTGGCTCGCTCCCAGTGACAATGAAACCACCGATCAGGGCATCGTCGCCGGGGCCGACGTTTCCGCGGGTGGAGATATTCAGATTCCGCGCCATGACAGTGGGAAAGCTGGTGCGTTCCAAGTGAAGCGGGATCGCATTATAGGCCGTGTCGCAGAAGCGGGTCGGATATTGGTAATAGAAGATCTTCTCGCCGGCCGCATCCAATCCCAGGAGTTGGGCATACGGAGTGTTTGCCCCGAAGCCTCCGACAAAGGCATAATCGATCACGTAATTCAACGGCGCATCTTCATAGATGCTACTGCAAATCGGAGAAAGGATGCTCTGATCCATCTCGTAATTCCAGACCTCGGTTGCTATGCCGGGGCTGCTGGTGCACGTCGGTGGGCACGGTGAGGCCGTTGCGGGGTTGGCAATATTCAGGTTCAACTGATACTTACGTGGACTCGCATAACTGCGATTGAGTCCCGGAGGCATTTGGAAAATGCTGTTATATCCGTTGTCCATGAGGAGAAGATGCTGGTCGTAAGTAATGGAAAGGGCGTGCTCGCCGATCGGCGCCAAGGTATCCGCTCCCAGAGCAAGGGAATATTGAGCCAGCGAAGGAAATTGGTGCCAATGCTTGGTCTCGTCTCCCAGGATCCACTTTATCGTGCCAGTTTCATAATCGAGTCCGATGACGAAATTTTCCCGGCTGGAAACAATGAAGGTATCGCTCGCACGGTTGTAGGTTGTCGCGTTATTGTGAAACCAATCGGTCGGCGCCGAATAGACGAACTGACTCGGGTCGTCGCCACCAGCGGTCATCGCGTCGCTGATGATCTGGTCGAGGTGCCAGGTCTTTAGGACATTGCCCGCACCGTCGACCTCAATGTTCGTCGCCTCGATTTGGTCAGCCGTGTCGAGGTCAAGGATCAGGCCCACCTTGCCGTAGTCGATGTTATGATGCAGAAAGGTAGCGCCGATGTCTGCGTAATCGTGCAACATGGTGATGGTGCCGTCGAGGTCGACTCGGTAAAGGGCAGAGCCGCTGGTCTGATAGACCGCATTGTCATAGAAAGTCGCCGGAATTACGGAAAAACCTGCCGGGCTTGCCCAGCGCAGCGCGCCGTCCGTGTCCACGATCGCCGGGACGAAACCGCCCGCGCATCCCCCCTTCACGAGCATGTAATCGTAGCTCAGGCTGGTCGTATCTGTCCGCGCTTGGAGAACGGTCGGGTTATCAAGATCGCAGGGATGAGTAAAAGAATCCGTCGCGATTGTGATGGCGTCTTGCTTCGACGAACCGTCATTGAAGTAATACGTCAGTATAACTGTGTTCGAGAAGGCTGCGTAAAGACCGTAAACCGGGAGAAAAATCTCCCCGGTCGAAGAATCCAGATCACCCCGTTCCGTCAGGTAGGCGTTGGAATAAGTCGCTGCCAAGGGGCGTGTGACAGAGCCAGATTTTGGCGCGATCGAGAACTGAATGCTCTTGATTGTGGTCGTGTCACTGGCGGTCAATGTCACCTGGCTGATAAACGGGGTGGCTCCGGCAGTGTGTTCACCAATGGCGATGATTGTGTCATCGGCCTGTGTGGCCAGGGCAAGATGCGCGGAGACCGTCAGGCCGAGAGCGATGATTAGGTGGCTGAGTTTCTTCATAGGTAGGTTCGAGCTTTCTGAGGTTATTTGATCAGGGTAAATTATAGACTTCCACCAGGCCGATGCCCGTCGCTCCATCGGCGCTTTGCACGACCACGGTGTAGGAGCCGGGAGCCAAGGTGGCTAGCGTAGCGGCTTCCGTAGGGTTAGCGGGAGCGAGGTTCTGGAGCTGAATCGCCCCGGCTGCGGGATCATCCTGCCAGTTATCATTCACACCCACGGAGACGCCGTTGCTGTCGTGGATGGTTAGTTTCGGGTCATTCAGTGTCTCTTGGACGCCCGCGTCGGCTAACGACGGCCCGAGCGCGCGAAGAACGACGTTCGCGCTGTTGCGCGTGCCGATGATAAAACCGGCGATCAGGATATTGTCGCCATTTTCAACAAAACCGCGGGTGCTGATATTGCCGAGATCGGAATCGGAATTACGAGAAAGGTCGTAGGCTTCGACCAGGGCGATGCCGGTCTGGTCGTCCGCGCTGGTCACCACCACCGTGTAAGCCCCGGGAGCCAGATTTTTCAGGATAGCCGCTTCATTTTCGTCGGCAGGGGCAAGTCCGTTTACCTGAAGGGTATTTGCTGATGCGTCGTCGGCCCAATCGTCGTTAGTCGCAACGACTGCACCCGTTGAATCGTAAAGAGTCAGGACAGGGTTAGGCAGCACGCCGCTGACGCCGTGGTCGGCGAGCGAAGGCCCGATCGCGCGGAGAACGATATTCTTGGGTTCGAAGCCGCTCAGGATAAAGCCACCGATCAGGACATTATCTCCTCCCAGAACAATCCCCCGGGTAGAGAGGTTCAGGGCCTGAGCAGCAGTGGAGAGAGAAAAGTGCTCGGCGTGCAGCGGAATCGAGTTATAAGCGGTATTGCAGCCGCTGGTCGGATATTGGTAATCGAAAGCCTGTTCGCCCGAGGCTTCGAGGCCAATGAGGCGCGCCGTGATCGGCTGATCCGTTGCCGTAATAAACGCGTAATCGATCAGGTAATTGAGCGGGGCGTCCTCGTAGATACTGCCGCAGAATTGGCTGTAGACAGTTTCATCGAGGGTGTAATTCCAAACCTCGGTCGCGACTCCGTCCGTCAGATTAAGGTCATACTTTCGGGGGGCGCTGTAAGTCCGATTGATTCCCATCGGGTCCTGGAACTGGCTGTTGCGTCCATTATCCATGAGGAGGAGATTGTCGTCGTAGGTGAAGGAGAGGGCGTGCTGGCCGATCGGCGGGAGTGTGTCGGAGCCAAGGGCAAGCGAGAATTTCGCCAAGGAAGGAAACTGAAACCACTTCTTGGTCTCATCTCCCAAAATCCACTTAATGGC
Source organism: Chthoniobacterales bacterium (assembly GCA_051003415.1). Lineage (GTDB taxonomy): Bacteria > Verrucomicrobiota > Verrucomicrobiia > Chthoniobacterales > UBA10450 > Palsa-1392. The sequence goes on from JBPCLI010000011.1 coordinate 8,805, forward strand.
ATCGGTGTTGTAATCCAGCGCAATGACAAAGTCTTCGCGACTGGAAACAACAAGTGAATTGTCCGAGAGGCGATAAGTTACACTGTTATTGTGCCACCAATCGGTCGGGGTCGGATAAACGAACTGGCTCGGATCGTCCCCACCGGCCGTCATCGCGGCACTGATAATGTCAGCCAGATTCCAAGTCTTCACTACCGTGCCGGCCGCGTCCACCTCCATGTTAACCGTCTCGGCGTAAGTATCTGTATCGGCATCCAGAATCATCCCGATGCTTCCGGGATCGATCTGGTGGTGAAAATTAATCACCCCCATGTCGGCGTAATCGCCCACGGGAGTAACCGTCCCATCGAAATCGACCCGACTCAAAGTGCTGCCTTCTGTGATATAGACCGCGTGGTCGAAGAAAGTGGAAGCAGCGGTCAGGATGGCGTTGGTGGCAAAGGGACTAATCCAGCGCACTGCTCCATCGGTGTCGAGGATCACGGGAGAGATCCCGTTACCGCTGCCGCAGGCGCCGCGCACCAGCATATAGTCGTAGCTCAGATCGGTTGAGGAAGTTCTTGGCGTGAGAATGGTCGGAGTGCTGATGCCGCAAGGATCCTTAAACGTGCCGGTTGTGATCGTGGTCGTGTCCTGTTTCGACGACCCATCGAGAAAAGAGTAGGTCAGGGTAACAGTGTTGTCGTATTCGGCGTAGAGGCCATAGACCGGGAGATAGATTTTTCCGGTCGTGGCGTCGAGGTATCCCCGGCTCGTCAGGTAACTGACGGTAAAGGATTGGGAAAAAGGCCGGACGACCGAACCGGGCTTGGACGCAACGCTGAAGTCGATACTCTGGAGGGTGGTCGTGTCGCTCGCGCTGAGGGTTAACTGAAAAATCAACGCGGTAGGCCCCCCGGCTTCGCTGTCGATCGTGATGGTGGTGTCGTCAGCCTGGGTGGCCCAGGCGTGAGGCGCGAAAAGAGTGAAAGAAAGAACGAGCGCGAAAAATGAACGGGACTTCATGGACTTTGCTTGTTTTAGGCGTTGCTTTTGAAGATGCAAGAGAGTAATCCCGTTCCAGCGAAAAAGTTCCCGGTGGCCGTGAGCTGCGGAGATCCAAGCCTCTATCCTCCAGATTTTCTATAGCTGGTAAAACTCCAGCAAGCCAACCCCGGTCGAGCCAGTTGCCCCCGCGACGATGGCCGTATAGGCACCGGCCGGTAAATAGAGAACGGTGGCGGATTCCGCGTCGTCGGGAGGCGCGAAGCCATTTTTGCTGATCTCGTCGGCGGCCGGATCTTGCGACCAATTATCGTTAACCGCGATGGAAGTGCCGTCCTTGTCATAAATGGTGAGGATCGGATCGTCCAACGGCTGGGTTACGTCGCTCGTAGCGAGGGAAGGCCCCAAGGCGCGAACGATAACCGTGCTGCTCGCGACGTCCCCAACGATGAAACCGCCGATCAGGACCGCGTCCGACTCTCCAACGAATCCGCGGGTGCTGATGTTGGCCATGATGGAACCTGAATTGGGCGACAGGTCGTATGCTTCAACCAGGCCGACGCCAGTGCCATTGTCCTGCCCGGTCATGACAACCGTATAGGCCGCCGGATCGAGGGTCAGGATGGTCGCCGCTTCAGATGGGTCGAGAGGCGCCAGTCCTTCGGCCATGATCTCCGCGGCGGCTGGGTCGTTCTTCCAATCGTCATTCGATGCGATAGGTGCGCCTGATGTGTCGAAGACGCTCAGCATCGGGTTTGCCAGGACACCGAAGACGCCGTCATCGTTTAGCGAAGGTCCAAGGGCTCGGAGTAACACTTTCTTCGGGTTAGCGCCGCTAACAATAAAGCCTCCAATAAGTGAGTCGTCGCCAGTGCCGACCATTCCGCGGGTCGACAGGTTAAGCGGCTGCGGCCCGACCGTCGGGAAAGATGTATTCTCCAAATGTAAAGGCAGAACGTTGAATGCAGTGATGCAAAAGAGATTGGCGTATTGATAATAGAACGCCTTCTCGCCCGACGCCTCGAGGCCGAGGAACTGCACGTACTGAACAGGCGCTCCGGGGCCGTTCACGTCCGCATAATCGATCACATAATTGTAAGGCTGATCCTCATAGACCCCCGAACAAATCCCGGAGACAACCGTTTGATCCATTTCATAATTCCAGACTTCGGTCGCCGTGTTCGTGTCCAGGTCGATGTGATATTTCCGCGGGCTGGAGTAGCCGCGCATTGCGCCGATTGGAATCTGAATGTCACTGTCCTTCCCGTTATCGAAGAGCATGACATTTTGATCGAAAGTGATCGAAACGGCGTGCTGGCCGATGGGAGGCAGACTGCCGGCCGCGAGGTCGAGGGCATACTTCGCGAGGGAAGGAAACTGGTGCCACTTCTTCGTCGGGTCGCCCAGGATCCATTTGATCGCGAGCGTCTCGTAATCGAGGCAGATGACGAAATTTTCCCGACTCGAGATGACGATGGAATCATCCGCCCGATTGTAAGCCGTGGCATTGTTGTGAAACCAGTCCTTCGAGGAAGGAACCACGAAGTCAGCCGGATCATCTCCACCGGCCAGCATGGCGTCACTGATGATATCGACCATGTCCCACATCTTGACGACGTTACCCGCAGCATCCACCTCGAGATTGAGCGATTCCTTGTGCTCTGCGGTGTTGACATCCATGATGAGGCCGATTTTCCCCCGGTCGATATTGTGGTGGACGAAAACCACACCGATATCGGCGTAGTCATGCAGGAAGGTGACCGTGCCGTCCAAGTCCACCCGATACAAAGCCGTTCCAGCCGTGATGTAAAAGGCGTTGTCGAAGAAGTTGACGTGGGCACTCATGAAACCGCCCGGCCCAACCCAGCGGAGAGCGCCATCGGTATCGATCACCGCTGGTGAGAACTCGCTGCAGCTTCCGCGGATCAGGATGTAATCGTAACTCAGCACCGTGCTCGTGGTCCTGGGTTGCAGCACCGTCGGCTTATCGTAACCGCACGGATCATCGAACGCTCCCGTCGTGATCGTTGTGCTTGCTTCCTGCGAGGAGCCGTCGAGAAAGGAGTAAGTCAGCGTGACGGTATTCGTGAAGTCCGCATAAAGTCCATATACCGGCAGGAAAATCTGGTCGCCCTGCAGGAAACCGCGGGTCACGAGGTAGTCGTGCGCATAGTTTCCAGAGAGCGGGCGGGTGACTGATCCGGCCTTGGGCACGACGGTAAAGCGGATGCTCTTTATGACCGCTGGATCGGTGGCCGTGAGCGTCAGTTGATGTATGAACGGCGTCGCGCCCTCCGTTTCGGAATCGAGCGTGATCGTCGTGTCATCGGCCTCGGTGGCCTGGACGACGCGAGGCAGGGTGAGACAGAAGACGAGGAGGGTGATGGAAAGGAGCTTCGGCATAAGGTTGGTTATCTTTAAAACCAAAACCTGCGCGCGAGAAAACCTTTTTTGGTTTTTGCGAAAATCAACGCGCTCTAGGCGCGAAACGGAGGAATTGGGGGACGTGAGCCAGCCTAGATCATCCCGAGCTTCATCCGCCCGGCTTCACTGATCATGTTCTGGTTCCAAGGCGGATCCCAAACCAGTTGAACATCCGCTTCGTCCACGCCGTCGATGCTGAGGATTTTGCTCTGAGCGTCGTGCGCAATGGCGGGGCCCATTCCGCAACCCGGAGCGGTGAGGGTCATCTTCACCTCGACCTTGGTCCCGCCCTCCGGCTTTTGGATAAGGCTGCAATCGTAAACCAAACCCAGGTCGACGATGTTGACAGGGATTTCCGGGTCATAGCATTGTTTCAATTGCTCCCAGACCGCCTTCTCATCGACCGCTTGGCCCGGCTCCGAGGCGGCAGGTTTCTCCCCGTTTGCTGACGCGGGCTTTTCCAAGCCAAGCGCATCGAGATCCTTTTCCGCAACGCGCGCCAAGCCCTGATAGGTCGCGATCGTGTAGCTGCCGCCGAGAGTCTGCGTCACGACGCCCGGAGTGCCGGCTGGAATCGTTGTCGAGGTCCCGCTCGGGATCTGGATCGCTTCGAGGTCGCGGGAAGTGGTGAATTCGGTGTTTTCGTGCATAGGAAAAATTCGTTAGTCAGGAATCGAGAATGATCTTGAGTTTCTTCTGCGGGGATGCGGTAGAGGAGAAGGAATCGATCAAAGTTGGCGACTGCGACGCCTGCGGGGCGGGCGCTTGATTGCCGCCGAGCGCTGAACGAAGCGCGCCTTCCACCAATTGCGCGCAATGGATCTTCACCGGCGGCAACGCGCCTAACGGCGCCGCCAGGTCTTCGCCAGACATTGACATCGCTTCGTCGACCGTCTTGCCCGCGAGCATCTCGGTCGCGACGCTCGCGACCGCGATCGCGGTCTGGCAGCCGAAGGTCTGAAAGGTCGCGCGGTCGATCACTTTGCGGCCGCCTTCTTCCTTGAACTTGACCCACATGCGCAACATATCGCCGCAATCCGCACTGCCGACCGTGCCGATGGCGTCGGCGTTTTCCATCTCGCCAAGGTTTTTTGGATTCTTGACCGCCGCTTCGATCCGTTTCTCGAGGTCGTCGTTCATCGTTAGGCGTTTTCCAAATGATAGCGCGGCAACTTCGGATCGACTTCGGCGCTCCAGGCGTCGATCCCGCCGCGCAGGCTTTTGACTTTCTCAAAGCCATGCCCTTGAAAATAAGCTGCCGCATCCATGCTCCGCGCATCCTTGTGATCGTAAATGACAACCAGATCCGAGCGCGACCACTTGGCCAAAATTTCCTGCATGAATTCCTGGGTGAAAAGCTGTGCGCCGGGGATTTTTACGGCGTCGAATTCCTCGCGGGTGCGGATGTCGAGGCGGTGAATCGTTTCGCCGGCGGCGAGTAGATCAGCCAGTTCGCGGGGCTCAATCTGCATCGACCGGTCAGCAGTGTCACTGGTCTGGATATGTTCGATGACCTCATCGACATCTAGGTTCTCGTTGCGTTCGCAAACGCCGCCCAAAGTCTCCTCCGGGCTGAAGCCGCAGCTCGCGCAGCCGCCAATGTGATAGCGGCGGAAGAGCGCGCGTTGAGCGCCGGGATACTGCTCGAGCAGCTCATCCATGCGGATCGCGGGATCAATCGTCGGAGTGGAATTCATTCGATGGCGTAAACCTAAAGGACGGGGGTTGAATCGCAAGGGCGCGGCTCCGGGGAGCGCACTCGCCTCGCGTGCCATTGGCGGCGCCTCGCCGCAAACAGTCTCCGTTTAGATGCGGAAGACGATGAATGGACCTGCCCGCCTTCCAGGCAAACCAGCGATGCGCCGGATTGAGCACGCGAGGCGCATGCGCTTCGCGGAATAACGCCAGCCCGCTAGAGCTTCTCCGGCGCGCCGAGCAGCTCGGTCACGCGCTGCAGGAGCCGCCCGGCGCCGCCGCCGTCGAGGCTGCGGTGGTCGAAGCTGAGCGTGAGCTCGGCCTGCGTTGTCGGCACGAATTGCTTCTTCTCCTCGCTCCAGGTGGGCGCTTTCTTCCCCGCGCCGAGACCGATGAGGAGCGTTTGATCGGGCAGGGGAATCGGCGTGCCCCAGTCGAGGCCGAAGGTGCCAAAATTGGAAACCGAAGCGATCCCGCCAGCGGTCATCTCCGCAGTGACCCGGCGGCGTCGTGCCAGATCGACCAGCTCGGTATATTTACTCGTTAGGTCGCCTAACGACGTCTGGTCCGCGTGGCGAATGACCGGGACCATGATCCCGTCCTGCGCTTCCACGGCCACTCCGATATCGATCGACTTTGAGCGGAGCGCTCGATTCCCGATCAGACGCGCCGCCGCCGCCGGCGTTTCCGCGAGAGCCAAAGCGAGAGCGCGCAGAACATACAGAGCCGGGCCCGGTTTCGGATCGCGCTTCTTGCGATCTTCCAGCACCGGATCGAGACAAACGGAAACGCCCACCGTGGCGAGCGGCCGCGTCCAACTACGCCGCATCGCGTCGGCCACGCCGGTGCGGATGGCGCTGGCGTCTTCCGCCGTTTGTTTCTCCAGGCTGCCGAGGAATGATTCCAAATCCTTGATCGTGACGCGCCCCGCGTTGCCGCTGCCCTGCACCGCCGCGAGATCGGCCTGCGTGAGTTTCAATTCCGCCATTCGTGCCCTCACGCGCGGGGAAAGATAACCGGCACCCTTCGTCCCGACCGGTACCGGCAGGACGCCGGTTTGATCCACTTGGAAATGCGAACCGGTGGGCACCGGCGCGAGCTCCTTTTCGTCCACTTGAAAATGGGAGCCGCTGCCATTCTGCTTCCCGCCTTCATCGCGACCCGGTACCTCTTCGGCCACGTCCGCTTCCGTTGGCCCCGCGTCGATTTTCTGGAAACGCGCCGCGTCGGCTTCGCTCGCCTCGATGTATCCGAGCACTGCACCGACCGCGTAAACCTTCTTCACCTCCGCCTCGATTCCAGCGATCTCACCGGCGCACGGCGTAGTCACGCCCATCACCGCCTTGTCCGTTTCGACCTCGATGATCTCCTGGTCAACCGCGACCTTTTCGCCTGGCTTCACTTTGATCGCGACGATCGTGGCCTCGGCCATCGATTCGCCGAGCTGCGGCATGGTGATTGGAACTTTCGGCATAATGAATTATTCGGCGAGAATCTGTCGCACCCTGGCGGCGATCATCTTGGCGTTAGGCCGATGCGTTTCCCAAAGATTCGGGTGGTAGGGGATCGGCGTGTCCTTGGAATTGAGCCGGGCCGGCGCGGCATCGAGTAAATGGAAACCTTCCGTCGTGACGCGCGCGATCACCTCCGCGGTCACGCCGCCCCAAGGAAAAGTCTCACCCACGCAGAGCAAACGCCCGGTCCGCGCGACCGAGCCGAGCACGGTCTCTGTATCGAGCGGCTTGACCGTGCGCAGGTCGACCACTTCGATTTCGACTCCGTCGCGGCTCATCTGGTTCGCGACCGCGAGCGCTTCGTGCACCATTGCGCTGTTCGTCACGATACTAATGTCGCGTCCCGGCCTAACGATTCGCGCTTTGCCCACCGGCAGCGATTCCTTCGGCAGGGCATCGGCCTTGAGATGGTAGTAGAGATACTTGTGCTCGCAGTAGACCACCGGGTCATCGATCGCCACGGCGTCGATCAACATCGTATACGCGTCCTCCACCGTGGCGGGCGTCATCACCACCAGCCCGGGATAGTGTGAGTAGATCGCCTCCATGCTCTGGCTGTGGAAAGGCCCGCTCCCTTTCGTCCCGCCGCTCGGCAGCCGCACCGTGATCGGGCAGGGGATATTCGTCCGCCAATACTGCGTGCCTGCGTTGTTCAGGATCTGGTTCAACGCCACGCTCGAGAAATCGGCGAACTGCATCTCGACGATCGGCCGCATGCCCTCCATCGCCGCGCCGATCGCCGTGCCGACCATCGCGTCTTCGCTGATCGGCGTGTTCAGCACCCGACCCGGAAACTTTTCCGCCAACCCCTTCGTAGCCTTGAAGGCTCCGCCGAATTTCCCCGCAATATCCTGCCCGTAGAGATAGACGCGCTCGTCCTCGCGCAAGAGATGCGCTTGCGCTTCGCGGATCGCTTCGAGGTAAGTGATGCTCATGAGATGAAATGACGAATGACGAATGACGAATGAGGAAGGAATGACGAAGAACGAATGACAAAAACCGCGCGCGCTGGAGGCCGCCCTTGGGCTTGGTCATTCGTCATTGATTCGGGTTTCGTCATTTGAAAATTCGTCATTCTCCCGTCACATCCACCAGTTCGCGCGTCTTCATCGCGCACCAATCTTCTTCGCTCCCGACCGGGGCCGGTTCGCGTTGCGCCCTCTCGACCGCCTTCTCCACTTCCGCGGAAATCTCGGCTCGCCACTTCTTCAGCGTCGCCGCATCGAGCCAGCCCTTCTCCGCGATCAATTTCTCCGTAGCGGGGACGCAATCCTGCGCCCAAGGCTCCTGCCTCATCTCTGCTGGAACGTAGCTGGCATCGTCATGCTCCCCGTGGCCCGCCAGCCGGAGGAGCGACGCGACCACCAACTGCGGCGGACCGCCGGCCCGCGCCCGCTCCACTGCGCCGCCGATCACGTCCAGGCAGGCCGCGAGATTCGTCCCATCCACCTCGTGGCCCTCGTAGCCGTATCCCCGCGCCCGCTCGACCAGCCTGGCGCAGGCAAATTGCCGGTCGTTAGGCGTGGAATAGGCGAAATGATTGTTCGACGCCACGAGCACGAACGGCACCTTCTCCACCGCCGCGATATTCATTCCCTCATGCGTTGCGCCCGTCTGCATGCCGCCTTCGCCGATCGTCGTCAGGCCGATGAAATTCTTTTCCCCCTTCATCCGTTTCGCCATCAGCTTGCCCACCACCACCGGGATGAGGGAACCAAGATGCGAGATCATCGCCAGCTGCCCCGTCGCCGGCCAGCCGCGATGGATATTCCCGTCCCGCCCACGCATCGAACCCTGTCGCGAGCCGAGGTAAGTGCGCGTGACGTTGAGGAGTGGCTCGCCCGCCGCCGCGCGTCCCGCCTGGTCGCGAATGAGCGGGCCAAAGACATCGCCCTTTTGCAGAAACAACCCGCACGCCGTGCTGACCGCTTCCTGCCCGCGCCCGACGTAAACGCCGCCCGTGATCAGGCCGCCGCGATAGAGACTGGTCAGTTTCTCCTCTAAAATGCGCGTCTGGAGCATCCAGCGGAACGCTTCCAGGTAGCGTTCGTGAGGCGGCGCCTTGGTCGGGGCTGGATCGCCGGCACGGGTCGCAGTCTGCTGCATCGGGGGATTTTAGCCAGCAACGCCGCGCGCGCCAAAAAAAGATTTTGGCAACGCGTTGATTTCAGCCGGCGAGGACGGTGATCCCTTGTAGCCGCTTCGCTGTGCGAAGTGCGGGGATCGGTTCCCGCCGGCGCCAGCTCCTCCGCGCAAACCGTTTAGGGACTCGGTGTCCCGGCAACTCCGCTGTTCCGAGAGGGCGGACGACTTCTTTGGGGTAGTTTAAAAGTTCACGCGCTCGCGCAGCCGGCGCAGGATGGGGGCTGCTGACGGTCTCGCTGAGCGCGGGCAAGCCGCGCGGCTACCCGGTGAAGACGGCGGTGCCAGGAAAGCGGGGCTGGTTTACAGGCCCTACGCTCCTTCGGTCGGGCCGATCGATGTGTCTGGACATCCGCCCGGCACTAGGTGCGCTGCCTTCATACGAAGAAGATTTTCTTCATGCCCTTTAATCCGAGGGTGGGGCACCTGTCTGCCGACACGGCGGGTTCGGGACGTCTGGGCGGTGAGGTCGGTATTGTCGGCGGTTTCTGGTCGCGCGTGAGTGTTCCCCGGAAGAAGATGCTCCGCCGTTTGCCCGTCGCCATGCTCGAACACATCAACGACCTGATCCTGCGCCTCGATAACTGGGGCTATGTGATCGTGTTCCTCATCGTGATGCTGGAATGTCAGGCGTTCCTCGGTTTTTTCATGCCAGGCGAAAGCATGGTGATGGTGGCCGGGTTTCTCGCGGGGCAGGACTTGCTCGATATCCGCGTGCTGGTCGCGGTGGTGGCGAGCGCGGCGATCGTGGGGGACACGATCGGTTATGAATTGGGCCGGCGCCTGGGACGGGACTGGCTCTGGCGCCACGGCGGGAAATTCTGGCTGCGGCCGGAGCGGCTGGAGAAGATGGATGTCTTCTTTACCGGCTACGGCGGGTGGAGTGTGCTCTTCGCGCATTTCCTCCACATCGGCCGGGCGCTGATGCCGTTCATGGCGGGCGCGGCGCGGCTGCCCTATCTGCGCTTTCTCACGTTCAACGCGGTCGGCTGCATCCTCTGGGCAACGCTTTATTCGTTAGTCGGTTATATCTTTGGCCAGAGCTGGCACCTGATCGATCGCTGGATCGGCCGGGCCGGAATCATCGGCGCGATCCTTTCCACGATGGTGGTGGTGACGATCGTGCTCTGGCGTGGAATCGCGAGCCGCGAACTGGAGATCCGGGAATGGTGGAGACAGTTGTTTGCCCGGCCGGGTTGGATCGCGTTTCGCCGGCGCTTCGCGCGCCAGATCGATTGGCTGGAGCAGCGCTTCTCGCCGCGCGGTTACCTGGGAATTTACCTCACGATCGGGATTTTTCTGCTTCTCGCGGCGAGCGCGATCTTCGGCGGTTTATTCGAAACGATCGGGACCCGGGCGTGGTTTGTCGCGGCGGATCTCCGGGTCGCGGACTGGTTCGCAAATCACACTAACGGGAAGATGAGCCCGGCGATGAGGTTCACCGCGCATCTTGCGTCGGCTTACTGGCTGGCGGCGCTTTTTCTGGTCGCGGTCGTGCTCGGGCGGAAGAACCGGCATCGTTTGCGGCTCCTTCTTTGCGCGGCGCCGGGCGGGGTGATTCTCGATTTTATTCTAAAGCGCATCTTTGTCGGCGAGCGGCCGCAATTTGGTCATGGGATTTACTTTGGGCCGCTCGATGGCGACGTGATGACGGCGACGGTCGTTTATGGCGCGCTTGCTTACATGATTCTGCGCAGTTTGCGCCACTGGCGCTGGCGGGCGCTGGTGATCATCGCGAGCGTTCTGCTTGTCTTCTCGATCACGCTGAGCGGGCTCTATTTGCAGGCGACGGTTTTGAGCGACGCGCTGGTAGCGATGGTGGAAGGCGCGGTCTGGGTGCTCTTCTGCATCAGCGGGGTGGAGATCGTGCGCTGGCGGGAAAGGGCCGTGGGGGAAATTGTTCACTCTGAGATTCGTTAGACGAAGAGAGGCGGGCGCGACTGAGTCGTGACGCGCGACTTGCAGAGTGGCAGCATTTCTTCCGGGCGGCGGTTCTTCCTGTTCCTGGTCTGCGCGCCCATTGTCGGCGGCGCGCTTTTCGCGCTTCTTGGCAGGGGTACGGGGAGGAATTCGATCCGGTGGCGTCTCCCGGGTTCGGGTCCGTCCTGGTGGTAGCTCGCGTGCGGCCCCGGAAAACGGGTTCAACTACTCGCCCAACCGCTCGCGCAAGCTGGCGATAGCGTATTCGCGATTCATCTTCGCGATGAAGCTGGCGCTGATTTCGGCCGGGCAAACCGCTTCGCACTCATAGGTGTTAGTGCAATTGCCAAAACCTTCCTGGTCCATTTGCCTGACCATCCTCAGAACGCGCCGCGAACGCTCCGGCTGGCCCTGCGGCAACATCGCGAGATGAGAAATCTTCGCGGAGGTGAAGAGCATGGCGGAAGCATTTGGACAGGCCGCCGCGCACGCACCGCACCCGATGCAGGCCGCGGCTTCCATCGCGATGTCGGCATTATGTTTAGGAACCGGAATCGAGTTTGCCTCCGGCGCGGAACCGGTCCGCGCACTAACGAATCCCCCTGCCTGGACGATGCGATCGAGCGCGGAGCGATTGATGACGAGGTCCTTCACGATCGGAAAAGAACGGGCGCGAAACGGCTCGACCGTGATCGTCTCGCCATCCTTGAACTGGCGCATGTAAAGCTGGCAGGCGGCGGCGGGATGCGCTGGTCCGTGGGCTTCGCCGTTGATCGTTAGGCTGCAAGTGCCGCAGATGCCTTCGCGGCAATCCGAGTCGAAGGCGATTGGCTCTTCGCCCTTGCTCGTGAGCTGCTCGTTGAGAATGTCGAGCATCTCAAGAAACGAAGTGGCGGGCGAGATGTCGGCAATCTCGTAGCGCTTGAGCTCGCCCTTCGAATCGCGCGCATTCGGACGCCAGATCTTGAGTTTGAAATTCATTTGTAACTTCGCGTCGCGAGGTGGACCGATTCGAAGACGAGCGGCTCGGTGTGAAGCTTGGGCTCGGTCGCCACATCGCCCTGGTATTCCCAGGCAAAAACGTCGGCGAATTCCTCGTCGTTGCGCAGGGCTTCGCCGTCCGGCGTTTGATGTTCCTCGCGGAAATGGCCGCCGGCCGATTCGTCGCGGGCCAGCGCATCGCGGCACATCAACTCGCCGAACTCAAGGAAATCAGCCACGCGACCGGCGCGCTCGAGCGATTGGTTAAAGGTCTCGCCGTAGCCGGGGACGTTGACGTTGCTCCAAAATTCTTCGCGCAGTTGCGGGATGCGGGCGATCGCTTCCTGCAGGCCGGCGGCGTTGCGCGCCATGCCGCATTTATCCCAAAGCAAGAGGCCGAGCTCGCGATGGAAAGAATCGACGGAGCGCTTGCCATCGACGTCGAGCATTCGCTTCGTGCGCGCGCGCACTTCGCTTTCGGATTTGACGAATTCGGGATGATCGGTGGCGGGACGTTTGCCGATCTGGCCCGCGAGATAGTTAGGCAAGGTGTAGGGCAGAACGAAATAACCATCGGCCAAACCTTGCATAAGCGCGCTGGCGCCGAGGCGATTGGCGCCGTGGTCGGAGAAATTGGCTTCGCCGATGACGTGCAGGCCGGGGACGTTGCTCATCAAATTGTAGTCCACCCAGAGGCCGCCCATGGTGTAATGGACCGCGGGATAAATCCGCATCGGCGCCTTGTAGGCATTGTCGCCGGTGATCTTCTCGTAAATGTCGAAGAGATTGCCGTAACGTTCCCGGATCGTGTCTTCGCCGAGACGCGCGATCGCATCCTTGAAATCGAGATAAACACCGCGCCCGCCCGGGCCGACACCGCGGCCTTCATCGCAAACTTCCTTCGCGCTACGGGAGGAGATGTCGCGCGGGGCGAGGTTGCCGTAGCTCGGATATTTGCGTTCCAGATAATAATCGCGATCGCTTTCCGGGATGTCGTTAGGCGCTTTCGCGCAATCTTCCTTCCGCTTCGGCACCCAGACGCGGCCGTCGTTGCGAAGCGACTCCGACATGAGGGTAAGCTTTGATTGGTAGTCGCCGCTAACCGGGATGCAGGTGGGATGGATCTGCGTGTAGCAGGGGTTGGCGAAGAGCGCGCCTTTCTTGTAGGCGCGATAGGTGGCGGTCACGTTGCAACCGCGGGCGTTGGTCGAAAGATAGAAGACGTTCCCGTAACCGCCGGTCGCGAGCACAACCGCGTCGGCCGCGTGCCTAACGATTTCACCGGTGAGGAGATTGCGGGTGATGATTCCCTTGGCCTGGCCGTCGACGACGACGAGATCGAGCATCTCGGTCTGCGGAAACATCGTGACCGTGCCGGCCGCGATCTGGCGGCTGAGAGCCTGGTAGGCGCCCAACAAGAGCTGCTGCCCGGTCTGGCCGCGCGCGTAGAAGGTGCGTGAGACTTGCGCGCCGCCGAAGGAGCGATTGGCGAGCAAGCCGCCGTACTCGCGGGCAAAGGGCACGCCCTGCTCGACGCATTGGTCGATGATCGAGTTCGAGACTTCGGCGAGGCGATAGACATTCGATTCGCGGGAACGGAAATCGCCGCCCTTGATCGTGTCGTAGAAGAGCCGGTAAACGCTGTCCCCGTCGTTAGGGTAATTCTTCGCGGCGTTGATCCCGCCCTGGGCAGCGATGCTGTGGGCGCGACGCGGGCTGTCCTGGTAACAGAACGATTTGATGTTATAGCCCTGCTCCGCCAGCGTGGCCGCGGCCGAGCCGCCCGCCAGCCCCGTCCCGACGACGATGATCTCGAATTTTCGGCGATTGTTAGGCGCGACGAGCTTGGAATTGTTCTGGTGGCGGTGCCATTTTTCCGGCAGCGGGCCGTCGGGGACTTTGGAATCGAGTGTCCCGATCATGAGTGCCCCCGCAATTTCACCCAACCGAGCAGGACCGCCGCCGGGATGGAGCTGTAGCCAACGAAAAGCAGCCAGGCAAAAACCCGCCCGCTCCAGGCGAGACGCGGTGCGAGTTTCTGGTTGTTCAATCCGAGGGATTGGAAAAAACTGGAAGATCCGTGGCTCAAATGCAGCGCGAGCAGGAACATCGCAAGGATGTAAAAGCCGGATACAAGCGGATTCTGGAAACCAAGGACCATCATAGAATATACGTCGTAATGGCCCAGCGGATCCTTCGGAAGCGCAGAAAAACGCGCATCGGTCGTGCGCACGGAAAAGTGGAGCAGGTGATAAACGATGAAGGCCACCAGAACGAGCCCACTTAAAGCCATGCTGCGCGAAGCGAAGGTCGCCTTGACTGCGTCCTTGCGCCGATAGCGTTCGGGACGGGCGCGGCGGTTCTCGATCGCGAGGCGGATGGTGTAGTAGATGTGGAGGAGCACGACCAGGAGCAAAAACGCCCGGATCACCCAGAGAAACGGTCCGAGTTCGCGCAGGTGCTCGGCATAGCCATTAATCCACTCCGGCCCCAGAAAAATCTGCAGGTTGCCGAGGAGGTGCCCAACGACAAAGAGGATGAGAATCACTCCAGTCACCGCCACAATTATTTTCCGACCAACAGATGAGCGGTGAAAAGCAGCGATATTCGTCACAAGAGAGTGCCGCGGCAATCGCGCACGGCCTACCGTATGGACCGATTTTGTAGTGTCAAGCTGGCGTCGGAGAACGCGAACGCAGCTTCATTCGGCAAGAGAATCGATCTCCGGGGAAAACAGGGCGCGACCAGATTGCTGGCCCGGTGGATCCGTTAGCGGAGGCAGGGGCCGCGGTAAAATGTCACCTTCGTGAGGGGCGGCTCCGCAGAATGATGGAGAAGATCGGTCCGACGAAGACGCGCATCTCCAAGGTCTTTCCGGCGCCGTCGAGGAAGAAAAGGTGATTGTATTCTGGATTCACCCCTGAAGCGCGGTTAATCCGCGACCATCCTTCTGTCCACTTCGGAAGCCGGTCAGGTTGGCAACAGTCTCGGAGAAGGAGCCCTTGCCTGCCCCTGGCTTTCGTCGCATCCAAAAGCTTCCCCCCGCCCAAGGCTCGAGCCTTGGAAAATTAACCCTTAAGACTTCACGATAATAAGCATGCACATATCCGGCGCTGACCAGAACCTCAAATTCCGAATTATAAGTCAAAAACGCCTGCAACAAATACTGCTCGCTCCAGAAACGGTGCTCGTCGATGACCCAGTCTTTCGGATATTCAAAAGGGAGAAAAATGTCGTGCATGTGAACTATGACGCCAGGATTGAGCCGAGGGATAACTTCCAGGAAAAGAAAGTTTACGTCTCCGCCGATCTTCACTACGTGTGAGGTATCGATGAACAAAAAATCACCAGCTTCCAAATCTAGGAAGACCGAGAGATCGACGTCTTCCACCTTTTGGATGCGCAGCGAGGCAAGCCCGGGGACACCTTCCTTGAGAAAGTCTTCAGGAAAGGGCTCGATGCAATGTAGTGTTGTGTTTTGGTTCTTCCGCCCTGCCTGTGCCAGGAGCAAAGTGGAGTAACCGGCGCCGACTTCAATAATTTGCCGCGGCTCTAGGTGCCGGACCATGCAATAGGCGAAAAGCGAATCAAGTCCCTCAAAACGAGTGTTCGCTAGATAAAAAGCGTTGCTTCCCTGCGCTTTGTGGGTAGGGATTTGCTCGTATTCGCCTTTGTATTGCGGAAAGACGTCACGCACGAGGGAAAGCTGCGTTGCATCGTTCATTTCGATTCCGGGCAATTCTTTGACGCCCTCCCAAAGTCTATCGCTCAGGCTCTGGACATCTGGAATCGCCTCATAGAAATGAACCGGTGTGACGTGGAATCCATGCTTCTCCCACAATCGAAACCAGCGAGGAAAGTTCTCATGTTGTATATATTTTGGTAAGACATCGGCGATGAATTTGACCAGCCCGCCGCTGGCGAGCATTAACCGCTCCAATAGCTCTGTAGATGGTGTCTCAATAAGGCTAACAGTCACCTCGTCGAGCAAGCGGCGCGGGCTCCTCTGGGAATAAAGACGAAACGAATAACTCCGACCGGGTTGAAGCCAGTCTACTTCAAGCGGCCCCTTGTTCGCCCGGGAAACCAACTGCTCGACGGCGCCATCTTGCGAGACACAGATTTCGGCGCCGACCCTTTCCGAAACGTCCCACGACAGGCTTGTTTTCCCCAAGGCTTCGAAAGGAACCGGGTTGGGATTCGCGTAAATGCGGCCGGCCACTTCTCGATGAACCTTGAGCTCAGCCAGGAGGCGACGCCTTTTCGTGACATTGTAGAGACGAAAGGTAAAGTCAATCCCAGCCTGGATCCGGTTCACATTGAAAAGGCCGTTTGTGCGACTTGAAACTCGTCTCTCGGGCTCGCCATCTCTCGAAAGGTGGAGTTCGGCTTTCTTGGCATCGCAGTCCCAAGTGAGAGAGGCCGGAGCATCCAGATCCGCGGGGAGAGGGTTGGGATTGGCCGTGATTCGCCCAATGTTTGGCGGCGAACCCAGCCTAATTCGTCCCAAGAGGCGGGAAACGACCGTCCCTGGCGGCGGCTGATGTTCTTGGGAACTGGCTTTCAAACCTTTAAGTGCAAGTATTTATTTGGCAGACTGATGAGGCAGAGGCGTAATGTCAATCGTCTGTTCAGCAAGGACCTTCCTTGAAATGGGAGCACGATACTCAATTGGGCTCGGGTCATGAGTTGCGGCATTGCTACCCGGCTATCCGCGTTAGCGGTTTGAGTTATTGTGGCTGATCGAGATTGTAGACTTCGAATAAAGCGACACCGGTCGCACCGTTCTTGCCTTGCACGACCGCGGTGTAGGCGCCAGCGGGAAGGGAAACCGAAATCGCCGATTCACGGTCGTCCGTCGGCGCGAGTCCGCTCGCCTCCAGTACCGTCTCCTGAGTGTCCCGCCAGTTATCGTTGCTCGCCAGCAACAACCCATTGCCATCGTGCAGCTCCAGGGTGGGATCTTGCAGCGTTGCCAGGACGCCTTTGTCGGCCAAGGAGGGGCCAATGGCCCGGACCACAATTGGTGTGGCACCGGCAACTCCATTGCCCAGAATAAAGCCGCCGATGATTATTCTATCCTCGGTCCCGACAAGGCTGCGGCTACTCAGGTTGGCGAGCTCAGCAATCTCAGACTGGGGCAGGTCATAAATCTCGACCAGACCCACACCGGCCGCGCCATTGCTGCCCGTGACTACTGCCGTATAGCTGGACGGCGGCAAGGTGGCCAGAATGGCTGATTCCAAATCATCGGTTGGGGGGATCCCGGTGCCTTCAATATCGCCTTCCTGGGTGTCTTTCCAGTTGTCGTTTTGAGCGATGACTACTCCGGTTGAGTCGAATAATTGCAGGGTTGGATCCGGGAGTGCACCCAAGACCCCGCTGTTTGCCAGCGAAGGACCGATGGCGCGAACAAGTGTTTTCTTGTCGTCGGTTCCAGAAATAATAAATCCTCCGATCGTTGGTTTGTCGGTGCTGTGCACATAGCCGCGCGTCGAGCTGTTAAGCATCTGGGGAAGCGGATGACGCGGGAAAATGTCCTCGGCGACGGTCGTCGAGAGGCCGTAAGAATCAACCGCGGTCAGGATGATGTGATACCAGACATCAGGATCGGTTTCGCCAAAGTTAAGCGTAACGGTCCCACCGGCAATCCCGCTTGTCGGACCGAAGAAGGGATGGGTGTGATGCTCGGGATTGGAGAGAGCGTGGTGCTCAAACAAGATGGTCCAGGTGAGGGCGCTCGGGGGCAGAACGCCGTCCTGAGGATCAGTCGCGGACCCCGCGAAAGAAATAGTGTCCCCATCCGTGTAATAACTGTTGGAAGCGGGCGCGGTGATGGCTGTAATTGGTGGTTGCTGCGGAATAACGGTCAGGACCGCGCTTTCGCTTGTCGCGCTTCCGTATTGGTTCGTTACCACACACCGAATCGACGCCTGGTTATCTGTCGATACCTGCGGATTGAGAAGCGTATAGGTGGGGGAATCAGCGGCGCCGGGAATGTCGACCGAATCGCGTTGCCATTGATAGTGGAGAATCGGAGCGCCTGAGGCGGCGACTGTAAACGTGACCGGATTGCCCTGTCCCACCAGCTGGTCTGCGGGTTGCGTTCCAATCGATGGCACGAGACTGGCAGTATAGTAGATTTGGTAAACTGCACCGTCATCCCGGCTGATGTAATAGAGGCTCGCATCCGGCCCCGTAATAAGGTAAGTCGGCGAACCTTGAGTCTCGCTCGCGAACAGACTAATCGTGTGAAACCCGTACGGGCTTGCCGGATCAATCTGGCTGGGATCCATCATGTAGATCCAGTCGCTGCAAAAATCGATGAAAAAATATTGACCCAGGTACGAATCTGGAAATCCCAAGACCTGATCGCCAGAGCAAAGGGATACCGGATGATAAAAATCGCCCCCGGTGATCGCGCAACCCATCGGGCCGCCAGAAAAATGCATATAAGCATAGATAGGATTGATAAATCCCACCGGAGGTGGCTCGACAGGTCCTTCATAAGTCGGCCAACCGTAATTTCCGCCTTTAACTCCTTCGTCGACTTCCTCCCAGATATAGGAACCGACATCGTTGAGAAAGAGACGTCCCGTGTCTGCCTGGAATGCAAATGTGAATGGGTGGCGCACGCCAAGGATGTAGATCGCGCGATTTTTCCCAGTGGTGCTGGTGTAAAACGGGTTGTCGGTGGGAAAGGTCGAGTCCGGATTCGTCCCATCGCCAGCCTCCGGGATGGGATTAATTCGAAGGATTTTCCCCAAGACAGTGTCGAATGACTGCGAATTTGATCCAATCGTATTCTCACCGACCGAGATATATAATTTGCCGTCCGGTCCGAAATGGAGACCGCCGCCGTTATGAGCAAGAGCAGTCGTACTCAGATCGTCCATCTCCATGATTGGCGTTTCGCTGCCGGCCAAAGCAACGTCTGGATTAGCAGGATCGGCGGTAAAACGACTCAGGCGGTTATGAGTTGGCAACGAAAGATCCGGCTGATAAATCGTGTAGTAAACATAGACGTATCCGTTCGTCGTAAAATTTGGGTCGAAGCAGATGCCGTCCAGGCCACGTTCGCCGCGGTCATCGACCGCCACAGTTAAGAACGGCGTGGACTGTAAGAGGCCGTCGCGATAAACGTTAACCGCACCTCCCTGCTGGCAGACAAACAATCTGTGAACGGATGGACCCGAGGCCGGGCAGGAGTCGGGCGCAAACGCCATCGCCGTCGGATTAGTTAAACCAGTCGCATACTGCCTTTGGGCAAATCCGTCTGGCAAAACCGTCGCGGTGAGTGGGCGAGTGAGAAAAAGGAAAGGAATAACAAAGACAAATGCCCGGAGTGCAAGTCTCCTCAGGGGGCTTCTGCCGACGAGCGAAAATACAGGAAACATGGTCGTAATGTTCTTATGAATAAATGCGAAGAGCGCAAAAATATATGCGCACAATCCGCCTTGAAACAAGAGAGACTACATTTGAGAGGCGAGAAAATGTCTTTTTATGAGCTCGGCTCCCGCTCCAAGGCTCTGCTCTACGACTCAGCCTGCGCCGCCATTCACGGATTCGCTCCAGCCGGGACGTTGGCTGAGATAATTTTGTCCACCGCCATACTTTGGTCGAGCAGTCCGTTTGAAAACACATTTCCGCGCAGGTCATTGTCCTTAACAATAACATGCTCAGTAGCTTTCGAGGAAAATCGTGGATCAGGTTTCGAAGGAGGCGAGACCAGGAGGACGCCCCAGGTTTGCGTCTTGGAGGCCTGGTCATCAAAACACCGGTCGCCGGAAATTTCGACCCGTGCGGCACCGGACATCACATAAATCCCGGACCTGCACTGTGGCCGGTTCAAATCCAGAACATTGCGCCCCGAGTTTGAAACGGTGTTGCCTTTGATGATCGCTCTCGTCGCATTGTGCCCAACGGCAATGCCGGCCAGTCCGTGATTGCGAATCGTGTTGTTAGAAATGGTGAAGTTCCCGCCGCCCAGCTCGATGCCGCTTGTTTTCATGCCGCCGCCGTCGAGGACACGGTTTCCGGTAATTGTGGCGAATGTATTGCTGGTGAACGCATTTCCCACGTCGATTTGGCCTCCGCCCGAAGGAACCGTGGCACGATGATTCCCGTTTAGCCGGTTCTCGGCGATCGTGATTTGACCTCCGGTGCAATAGATACCGTTGATTCCGTTGTCATCGATAATGTTGTGATCGATCATCACGGTGGAGTCAGTCGGATGCGGTCCGGCATCGTGCCAGATTCCCATACTGTGAGCTGCTGGATCCCCCAATCCCCGGATAAGGCAATTCGTGACGCGGCAGCCCGACGCAGCTACAGCTATCCCGATGTGAGTGAAATTCTTCACTTCAATTGCATCAGCCATATCGCCAGGGCGGTTGAGCAAAATCGCCGTGGCCGTTCCGTTACCATCCACGGTTAGGCCTCTGATGATACTGAAGGCGCCGTCGAGTCTCACCATAATTCCGTTAAACTGCGTATCACGGACAAGGATGGTCTTACCGATTCCTGCGCCTTGGATGGTCAGGCGCGACCTGCGAGTCTGCCAGGTGCTGCCGATCGTGTAGTGGCCCGCGGGCAAAGTCAGAACCGCCGCCTCGGCTGGAAGCTGGGCAATTGCCCGGCTAAACGCCGGAACCGAGTCCTCGCTGCTGGCGAGGCAGATGGCAGCGAGTAGCATTAGAAGCACAAAAAGAGCAAGGCGAGCGGCGGTGGCGATCGAATCGGATCGCCTCTGCGGGATGTCAGAGTTTCGTATATGCTTCAAGGAGTCTTCGGAACTGGTCCCGGAACACGAACGCGTGCTCGCAGCACCCGCGGAGGGCCGACGTTATAGAGCTGAAATTCGTAACTACTGCCCGGCGCGATCCAGGATGCTTTCTCCGTGCCAGCGTCACCCGCGGCAAAGAGAGCCTCAGGCCCTCCGTCTATGGAAACCCACACTTCGCCGGTTTCACCTTCCGGCATCCGCCAGGCAATCTGCGTGGAGCCAAGCTTGCCGCCAGGTGAGAGGGAGACAGGAGAGGCTGTCAGTAAGTCAAAAGGTGTCGCAGATAGGGTGAGATGCTGGAGGATTGTGGAGGAAGAATCGTGCAGACGAAACTCATACAGGGAGCCGCCAGCCAGATCAGTCAGGATTCGCACACCGGCCGAGCCTTGTGCATAGGGGATTTCGGGGGCGCCATCCCGGGAAACTCCCACCCAAGTGTCAGCGCCATCGTAGCTGTTCCAGGAGAGTGCCGCGCTTGCGAGAAGGCCATTAGGTGGCACGAGAGCCGGATTTGGAATAGCCTGGAGGGCGGGCTGACAATTGCTAAATGGGCGAAACGAATAATCATCAAGCCAGGCCCTTCCCATCTGCGTGACCGCGTAGATTTGCGCGAAGCAGCCTGAAGGTGGCGCCTTGAAGTAGGCTTGGTAAAGTTGCCATTCTTTCTCGACCTTCGCCACTTCCAAAGCGATCGTCCCCGGCGGCAAAGGCCGGTGCCGAGCATCAAGCCAGATCACCTCAAGGCGAACGGCGGCGGGCTTTTGATTGGCCCGCTTTGCGAAAAGTTGCAGCCGATAGCACGTTGACGGTTCCACCGGCGTGACTGCGGAAATGAGGTAGGCGGAAGAGCTGACTGCGCAGGCGCTGTTCCCGCTGTGACTCTGGGTGCCCTTCTGAGCCAGGAGAGGGTCTCCGACCGTCGTCCAGTTACTCGCATCGCCGCCGCTGACGAGCTCGAATCCCGGGTTCGCCAGCAACTCATCTCCGATCGGACTTGTCGCTTTGGGTTGCAGCCGGTAAACGTGCACACCTTCGAAGACGGTGAGCTCCTTGAGACGACTTTCGGCGTTGATGTCGTGTACTAATGAAGGCCATGTCTGCCAGATTCCGCAAAATTCACTGCCTGTTCGATAAAGATCGGCGTTCACCAGAACGTAATCAACTCCCCACGTTTCAAGTAAATCGAGAGTCTCCCCGGAGGGAAAAGCGGCCAGAATGGGAAAATAGGCCGCATTTGGCGGGTAGCTGGCATATCCCATGACAATTCGCTTTCCGGTCAGCCGAGTGAAGTACATGGCCGGCCCGCTATAGGCGTTCTCTGGTATGGGATATTCCATGACGATTGCATTCCCGGGCTGCTTGGCGAGCCAGCGGTCAACCGCGCGGCCCGAGACCGCTGCCGTGCCAAAGGGGATTGCAATCATCTCGAGAAGGGCGATCCCGATAACGGCTATTCCGACAACGGTGCCTCGGAAAGACTTAAGGAACAGCGGTTTTTCCAGTAAGTAGGAAAGGCCCCCTGCGGCGAGAAGTGCCGCGGCGATTTGGACGTAAAATCCCATTCTCGCCCAGGCCCGCAGAAAGCTGAAGGGAGGAATCTTGCTGAGTAGCAGCACCGGCAGCCAGATGGAAGACAAAGGCGCCATATTCGCCCCGCCGGCCGCTGGTGGGTGCGTTATGTACAGGCTCGGACCCAGGGAAAGAACAAAACAGCCAGATGCCAGGGCGAGCAGAGCCCACACCAGACGCCGTTGAGATGCGCGGAAAATGCCGAGGAGCGCGAGGAGCGCGACTGGCACACCTATATATAACTCCCATTCCGAAAGCCAGAGCCCGTTCGCGCCGGACCGCCAGTGTCGAGCCACCCAGTCTCCCCAAATTGGGTGATGGATGGACGGGATCACATAATCGGCGACGCTGGCCGCGAAAGCCTGTGATTCGCCAATTGAGCGCCCCGACATAGCGCCATCGAGGGTGGCGAGGGCATAAGGTATGGCGAAAGGAAGAATGAGCAAAAGAGCGATCCCGACCGCAACCGCCCCGGTCGCGACCAGAGCCGCTGGTTTGAACTCGCTAGAACCCCATTCCAAACGCAGGCTGAGATAGAAAACCGCGGCGATTGGAGTGGCCCAGGCATAGTACCACGTCGTCCATGCGCCAAGAGCAAAAAACAAACCCGTGAGAGCGCCATTCCGAAACGTTGGTCGTTTAAGACTTCGTTCCAAGTAGAGAAAGAAAAAGGGTATCCATTGGGTCGATGCGATCGACAAGTGAGATCCGGCATGGTTAGAGTGATACGCAGAGAAGGCGATCGTGATCGCCGCGAAAAAAGCTGCCAGCCGGTTCCGCCATAATTCGAGCGCCAATAGAAAGCTTCCGAAAGCGGTTAAAGTGAATGACCCTATCATGAGCACGTTATAGGTGGCAACTTCGCCGATCATTTGGGTCAAGGGTGCGAAGAGAAGGACAGTGCCCGGAGAAAGATCCTGATTGCGGATGAGACTGAATCCAAATGGCACGTAAATGTCGGGATCAAAGAAGGGACTTTTGTGCAGGTCGAAGAGGCGGTGCGCGACGTACCAGAGCTCCCAGAGAAATTGAAAATTGTCGCCGGCGTAACCCCCCATTACTCGATCGTTCAAATGCAGGAGCGCGGGAGAGGTTAGGGCGAAGGAAAGGATAAGGAACGCCAAAAGGAAGGTCAGATTATGAGTCCAGACCGATCGAGTGTTGTGTTTCATCTGATGACGGTCGGGGTCGAGTAGGCGAGGCCGCTTCGGTTGGTGGTCAGGCGTCGGCCCGGCAGAGGCAAAATAACAAATTGCCGGGAAGGCGGCGACTCCAGTTAAACTCGAGATTCTCAAGATAAAGGGCCGCACCATAATTTAACCCGGCCACGAGCGGAGCGAAGGCATTGAAGGCGCCACTGCGGACAATGGTCCAGCCCGCTTCTTTGCAAGCGGATTGGAGGCTCGCGTTCGTGAAACGACTGACGTGTTGGGCTTGGGCCAGCTGCGGCACAAGCTTCAACTGGTCCAGCACCCGCTCCATCAAAGGCCATGTGCTTTTGTAGTTCGGGGTGGTGAGAAAAAGATGTCCCCCGGGTTTGATCATGCCTTTGAAAATACACAACAATTCCTCAACCTGCTCCTGATAAAGGTGCTCGATAACCTCCAAGACATAAATCCAGTCGAACGGTCCGTAGCCATCGACTGTCTGTAATTGTCCGAGAAAAAAGTGCAGGTTTGGATCGCGAAAAGTCTCTCGAGCGAACTGAATCGCTGCCGGATTGCTATCATTGGCCACGACAGAAGCGCATTGACCTGCGAGGAAGTGGCTGATGACTCCTGACCCGCACCCAGCGTCGAGGACGTGGTCGGTCGCTCCCGGACACGCCATCCGCTCGATAAGCCTCACCTTCGCTTCATGCCAAAACCGCTGCGCCCGTCTGGACGACCGAAAAGCGCGGGCCTGATAGTCGCCGGGGATTGCAATGGCGTCGCCTTCTCTTCGCCGCGATGATGGGGTCGATGGCATTGCCTTCTATCGCGGATCGTCAAAGGGTCGGCTTCGGTACCTCTTCATGCCGACTTGCGTGGTCGGAGCGAAGAGTGGAGGCGATTAGATAGCGGGGGCGGTGCTTGGCCTCTTCATAGATTCGGGCAAGGTATGTTCCGATGATTCCAAGGCTTATCATCAGGACCCCGCCAATAATGAGTTCAAGCAGAATAACCGTGGTAAACCCCGGCAAAGCGAGGCCACGGAAATAAAGAACCAGGGCATAAGAGCCTAAAAGAAATGAGCAAAGGAGAAAGACGCCGCCGAGTAGGGTAATCACCTGGAGGGGGAGCGAGGAGAAGGCTGTGATTGCCATCGCAGCCAGTCGAAAAAGAGTGAGCAATGACCAGCGCGAGGTCCCATCTTTGCGCTCGGGGACGTGAAAGGGAACCTGCTTCCGGGTGTAACCCAACCAGCTGATCATTCCGCGGAAAAATGTATTACGCTCCTGCATCTCTTGCCAGGCCACGACAACCTTTCGATCGAGCAACTTAAAGTCCGATGCTCCCGACAAATGGTAACCGGACAGGCGACTGAGCAGATTGTAAAACAGCCACGCCCCGCAACGGTTCAAAAACGATTCCCTGCCTCGGGTCGTCTTGAGGCCTTCCACGACATCCCAGCCCTCCTCACGCCAGAGTCTGATCATCTCAGGAATTAGCTCCGGCGGATGTTGTAAGTCCGAATCCATGACCAAGCAGGCTCTCCCGCATGAAGCATTGAGCCCAGCGGAAATCGCCGCTTCTTTCCCGAAATTGCGGCTCAGCCTTATTCCTGTCATCTCGGGTATTGTCGCCTGGAGGACATCGAGGTCGTGCCAGGTATTGTCAAAAGATCCGTCATCGACAACTATTATCTCGGCCGCAGCTGTCGCTAGAGAAAGGTAGTTCCGAATTGTAAGAAGGTTCTTCGCAATTTGCCCGCCTTCGTTGAAGGCTGGCACGACGAGAGAGATCTCCGGCGCGGCAGTTTGGTGTGGACCAGGCGGGGTGGCGCCGCCGCAGTATGGACAGCGCTGGTCCATGATGGGTGCGGCTGCAGGCATAAGAGCATCGCTCAGGCGCGAACGGAGCTACATGTCCAGACTAACTACTAACCCAGACATAGACCTGACGGCTCCTCTTCCTGGGTCCGACATTCCGGCTAACCGACGAGGTTGCGACCTGAGGCCCGCCTGAAGTTCTTCCTGCGGTGTAAGCGGCGCCCGGTTGTGCGACGCCTTCGCCAGGTCCGGAAGTATCAGTCTTGCGAATAAAATCACTCTGCTGGCAATCAAAGAATTGCAATTCATGTAGGATTGTCTTTTTGCACCGGCAACTAAGCGTACGGGATAATGCGGTGTCAAGGCAATTGTTTGGTCAACGGAATGTCAAAGCATAACTCCTGAACGTGAAAGAATGCCTGCTGAGCGCGACGAATGAATCTCAGCAGGTTCGCTCGGATGGCAAGGTCCCGTGCTTTGTCAGAGCGTGTCACAAGAGGCTCTTAAAACTGTTAAATGAACGGAGTGGCTGACCGAGGCGTATAAGGTGAATTTTGATCTATGACGTGCTCGGCGGGTCAGTTCTGAGACGCCGTCTGCCGCAGCTGAGCCTGCAAGTCCAAAATGACCAAATCTTTCGCCGCCGATTCTGCATCCAATTTGAGCGCCCAGGCGGTGCGTTCAGCGAAATTTTTCTGGAGTTGAAGGATAACCGTATCCCGCCGTGCGACTTCGTCCTTTAAATCTTCGGCCCATTTCGTTCGATCTGCGATCTCAGTTTGTAGTTCGAGGATTCGCCGGCTCTTTTTCACGACTTCCTCGTTTAGGCTGTCGGCCCATCCCGTCCGGTCTGCGATCTCAGTTTGTAGTTCGAGGATTCGCCGGCTCTTTTTCACGACTTCCTCGTTTAGGCTGTCGGCCCATTCCGTCCGGTCGAAATCTCCTTCTGCAGTTTGAGGA
>JBPCLI010000012.1:0-26087 GCA_051003415.1 Chthoniobacterales bacterium
CGGCTTGCCGAACGCGACCTATCTCGGATTCACCGGCACCCCGGTGGACAAGACCGCCTATGGCAAGGGTACCTTCAAGACCTTCGGCTGCGAGGACGACCAGGGCTATCTGCACAAGTATTCCATCGCCGACAGCATCGAGGACGGCACCACCCTGCCGCTCTACTACCAGCTCGCGCCGAACGAAATGCTCGTTCCGCACGAGACGTTGGACAAAGAGTTCCTCTCCCTCGCCGAGGCCGAGGGCGTGGCCGACATCGAGGAACTGAACAAGATCCTTGAGCGGGCGGTGAACCTGAAGAACTTCCTCAAGGGCAGGCAGCGCATCCAGCAGGTGGCGGAGTTCGTCGCCAGACATTACAAGGAGAACGTCGAGCCGCTCGGCTACAAGGCCTTCCTCGTCGGCGTGGACCGCGAAGCCTGCGCGCTTTACAAGCACGCGCTCGATCAGTTCCTCCCGCCGGAGTATTCCGAGGTCGTCTATACTGGGAGCAATAACGACTCCAAGCTGCTAAAGGAATTCCACCTCGACCCGAAGAAGGAGCGCCAGATTCGCAAGAGCTTCGGCAAGCTCGACCAGCAACCGAAGATTCTCATCGTCACCGAGAAACTGCTCACCGGTTTCGACGCCCCCGTGCTCTACGCCATGTATCTCGACAAGCCGATGCGCGATCACACACTGCTCCAGGCCATCGCCCGGGTGAATCGCCCCTACGAGAACGAGACGCACGAGATGGTAAAGCCCCACGGATTCGTCCTCGATTTCGTTGGCATCTTCGACAAGCTCGAAAAGGCTCTGGCTTTCGACAGCGACGAGATCAACGCCATCGTCAAGGACCTCAAGCTCCTGAAGGTACTCTTCCAAAACAAGATGGCGAGTAAGGCGCCGGAGTATCTCCGGCTTATCGAGCGGAGCTTCAACGACAAGGACGTTGATACTCTCATCGAGCACTTTCGCGACCCCGAACGTCGGAAAGAGTTCTTCAAGGAGTACAAGGAGATCGAGATGCTCTACGAGATCATCTCGCCGGATGCATTCCTGCGTCCGTTTATTGACGACTACACGACCTTGAGCGCGATCTACAGCGTGGTTCGCAAGGCCTACAACAAAACGGTGATGGTGGACCGGGATTTCCAGCGCAAGACCAACGCGCTCGTGCAGGATAACATCGGCACTTACAAGGTGGAGGGGCCACTGGACCCCATCCCGATCAATGCGGAGACGATCGAGCTGATCAAGCGGAAGCACGGAGGGAACGGAACCAAGGTAATAAACTTGGTCAAAAGCATCGAGAAGGCCGCGGAGAAGAACAGCGACGACCCATTCCTCATCGCCATGGCCGAGAGGGCAAGGGCGGTGCAGGAAAGTTTCGAGCAACGGCAAACCGCAACGGCGGATGCGTTGCAACAGCTGTTCGACGATGTCGAAGCCAATGAGGTCCGGAAGAAGGAGCAGGCTGAGAAGGGCTTTGACGGCCTGACGTTCTTCGTCTACCGCACTTTGATCGACGCGAAGATCGAAAACCCCGAAGCGGTCAGCGGCAAAATCCGCGGTGCCTTTGTGGAATTCCCAAACTGGAAGAAGAGCGAAGCCGCCCTGAGGGAACTGAGGAAGAAGGTCACTTTCGCGATCTACGCCGGAACCGATGATCTCAACTCGGTGACGCGGATCGTGGACGAGTTGTTTCGACTGTTGGAAAAGGCCGATCGAATTTGATGAGCGAGACGAAGCGAGAAGCGTTCAAGAAGCGCGTAAGAGAATGGGCCAACAAGCTCAAAGTCGAGATTGTTTGGCTAGGCGTGCGGCCGATGACAAACAAGTGGGCGTCGTGCTCAACGAACGGCCATCTGAATTTCAACGACGAACTGCTCGGGCTCGACCGCGAAGTATGGGACTACGTCATCGTCCACGAACTCCTGCACTTCTTTGTGCCGAACCACGGAAAACTTTGGAAGAGCCTGATGCGTGCGCATCTGGGTGAGTTTGAACCTCTCGAAGCACGCCTGCGAAAAGTCTCAGGGTGAGGATGAGCCAATCCAGATCCCATCCACCATTTGGCATTCGCTCCCGGACTCCGACTCGCCAACGCTGGATCTTCAACAAAAACGCTCCCGAAATAACCGGCAAATCGAATTAGCACTTTTTCAAAAGAACTCGCGAGGCAACAGTCCGTGGAAAGGGCCGGGGCAAGGTACGCGACGCCGCACAAACCGGAAAAGCAGGCGCGAGAACATCCCGGTCGGGAACGGAAGCGCCAACTTTTACCGGGATTGAGCCTCGATCGGAAGGGAATTCTCCAAGCTCGGAGCCGTCGTGGTCTGCGACGGGAAGGTCGTCGGGCGCGGCCACAACCAGGTCACCACCCTGCTCGACCCGACCGCGCATGCCGAAGTGATGACGATCCGCGCCGCCTGCCATTCGTTTGGGCGATTCGACTTGCGCGGCTGCGAACTTTACACCAGCTGCGAGCCCTGCCCGATGTCCCTGGCCGCGATTTACTGGGCCCGGCTCGACCGCGTTTTCTACGCCTGCACCCGGCGCGACGCCGCCGAGATCGGGTTCGACGACGACTTGATCTACGAGCAGCTCCCGCTCGAGATCGCGGCCCGCTCCCTCCCGATGGAACAGATCGAGGGCGATCATTCGCTGGACCTGTTCCGGGAGTGGACGGCCAAGCCGGACAAAATCCCCTACTAACGCCGCCCGCGTTAGAAGGTGAATCCAAACTCCGCGCCGTTCACGAGGGCGTCGGGGATGCGCCCTGTCCCGCTAGAGGGTTTTCTATCCGGCCTTTTCCACGGCAGGGGCCGTTAGGCGGGAGAGGTTGATTCGCGCACCATCTGCAGGGTCATCGACGGCTCCAGGCACAGGCACGCGACAAGTTTTTACACACCAGTTTGGACTTTACGTTTTTCTTCTGACAATCTCGCAGCCGTGCTCGCCAGAATTTATTCCGCGGCCGTTTACGGCGTGGACGCTTACGAAGTCGAGATTGAGGTCAACGCCGCTGGCGGCAACCCCAAGATCATCATCGTCGGCCTGCCCGATACCGCCGTGAAAGAAAGTCAGGACCGGGTCACCACTGCGATCAGCAACAGCGGCTACTATTGGCCGCGCGGACGGACCACGATCAACCTCGCGCCGGCTGACGTAAAAAAGGAAGGTCCGAGCTTCGACCTGCCGATCGCGCTCGGGATGATCGCGACCGCGCAGGAAATCGAGGAGGACTTGTTTGCCGAGATGAGCTTCGTCGGCGAGCTCGCGCTCAACGGCGCGGTCCGCGCGGTCAAAGGCGTCCTGCCGGTCGCGCTCGAGGCCCGCCGCCGCGGCAAACGCGCCGTCGTAGTCCCGGAAGCAAACGCGCGCGAAGCGGCCATGGTCGCGGGGATCGAGGTCTTCGGCGTGCGGAACTTGCGCCAGACTTTTCAATTCGTTAGGGGCGAAACCGTGCTGCAACCAATCCAGGACGACCTGAGCGAATTTTTCGCCAGCCACCAGAATTACGAAGTCGATTTTGCGGATGTGAAGGGCCAGGGGCACGTCAAGCGGGCGGTCGAAGTCGCGGTCGCGGGCGGGCACAACATCCTCATGATCGGACCGCCCGGTTCGGGCAAATCCATGATCTCAAAACGGATCGCCACCATCATCCCGCCGATGGCGCTGGAGGAAGCGATCGAGACGACCAAGATCCACAGCATCGCCGGCCTCCTCTCCTCCGAGCAATCCTTCGTCGCGACCCGGCCCTTTCGTTCGCCGCACCACACCCTCTCCGATATCGGATTGTTGGGCGGCTCGGCCAATCCCGCGCCCGGGGAAGTGAGCCTGGCCCATAACGGTGTCCTCTTTCTCGATGAGCTGCCCGAGTTCCGGCGCTCGACATTGGAAGTGATGCGCCAGCCGCTGGAGGACGGTCGCGTCACCGTGTCGCGCGCTGCCGGCACAGTCACCTTTCCGTCCGAGTTCATGCTCGTGGCGGCGATGAATCCGTGCCCGTGCGGCTACTTCGGTGACCTCAAGCGCGAGTGTCGTTGCAGCCCCGTGCAGGTGCAGCGTTACCGACAGCGCATCTCCGGGCCGCTCCTCGACCGGATCGACCTCCATATCGAAGTGCCCTCGGTGGAGTACCGCGATATCTCGAGCGACCGCGCCGAGGAACCTAGCAGCGCGATTCGCGAACGCATCGGCCGAGCTCGCGATCGTCAGAGGGCGCGTTTTCGGACGGAAAAAAAGACCACCTGCAACGCGCGGATGAGTGCGCGGGCGATCAAGGCGCACTGCAAATTGAGCGACGATTCGCAGGAGCTCATCCGCGTTGCCATGTCGGAGCTCAACCTGAGTGCGCGAGCTTACGATCGAATCCTAAAGGTCTCGCGCACAATCGCAGATCTCGAAGGAGTGGAAGCGATTTCTTCCGAGCACGTGAGTGAAGCGATTCAGTACCGCACATTCGACCGGACGCTCTGGGTTTAGCGGGAATTTTCCACCTTGTCACTCGCCGCGCCGTTGCAGGCTCGCCTGAGGACGGCGACCTTGTTTCTGTGCAGCCGAAAA
The DNA here is from genome assembly GCA_051003415.1 of Chthoniobacterales bacterium. Classification (GTDB taxonomy): domain Bacteria; phylum Verrucomicrobiota; class Verrucomicrobiia; order Chthoniobacterales; family UBA10450; genus Palsa-1392. The sequence continues at coordinate 4,553 of JBPCLI010000012.1, forward strand.
GCAAACCGCACCGCGTCGTGCGGCGCCGGACGAAGAATTGGAAGATGCCGGCCAACACCGTTTACGTCGGTCGCCCGAGCGTCTGGGGAAACCCGTTCGTCGCCGGTTTGGAAATGATCGGCGGTGAAAAATTAAGCGCGCAGAAATCGATCGCACTCTATCGGCAGTACGCGCGCGATGCCTTTAACGAAAGTGACCTGCGCGCCTGTCTGCGCGGGAAAAACTTAGCCTGCTGGTGCCCGCTCAACCAGCCCTGCCACGCGGACGTTCTCCTCGAGATGGCCAACCGCCCCTGAGGATCACTGCGCTGAATCGCGCAACCGCCTACTCCGCCTTGTCCGCGGCCGCGCGCGCCTGGGCAAGCAACTGGTCGAGGGCGTCGCGATCCAGGTATTTCCCGGCCACGACTACAGCGTGGATTTTTCGGGTATTCCTTATATCGGCGAGCGGATTCGCATCCAGCAGCACGAGATCCGCCGCCCGGCCCTGTTGAATCGTCCCCCACCCGCCGGCCCCCGCGGCGTTGAGAAATTCGGCGGCTCGCAGCGTAGCCGCCTGCAAAGCCTGCAGCGGAGTGAATCCGGCTTCGGTCAACAAAACCAATTCGTCATGCAGACTCGGCCCCGGGAAATTGAGCGGGTCCAACGAATCGGACCCGGCCAGCATTTGCACGCCGTCTTCGTGCAGCACGCGCGCCAACTTCAGGTCGTTTTCGAACTGTTCCTGATACCAACGCGCGACCTCCGGTGAGACATCTTTTTCGATTTCGGCGGAAGACCATTTCTTGCGCAACGCCGCCGGGACGTAGGCGAGCTCGGGCGGATTGCTCCCAGCCGCCGCGCGCTGCTGCGCGATATCACGAATGGCAACAAGGGTCGGAACCAGCCAGGTCTTGTGATGCACCATCGTCCTGGCGAGTGCGTCCGCCTTTTCCCGGCTGAAGCTGGCGTTTGCTTCATCCCGCGCCGCCGCCGCGCCGGCACTGTCGTGTTTGACTCGCGCCTCGGCCGCCTTTTCGCGCAGCTCGTCTTCTCGCGCGGAGCAATCAAAAGCCAGGTTGCTGTAGAAAATATGCTCGATGCTTTTCTGCCCGGCCTCCGAAACTTCGCGCGCATGGAGGACGTTTGGGACATGGCCGACCAGGCTCATGCCCTGCTTTTTCGATTCGTCTGCGATGGCGCAATAACTTTCGCGATCGAGCCGCGAAAGCACCTTGATGAAATCCGCACCTTTCGCTTTCAGGTCGCGGACGGCAGCCCGGCCCTCGTTAGGCGTGGAAACAGCAAGCAGCGCGGGCGGTTCTGATTTGCCGCCATCCAGCATCGGTCCCGGGAAATAAAGACGCGGGCCAATCAGGTTTCCGGCGTTGATGTCTTTGCGCCAACTTTCCAGCGCGGCCAAGTCGCCTCCCATGTCGCGCACGGTCGTGATGCCATTCGCAATCAACAGTGGCAGGAGCGTAGTCTTGCTCCACTTCGGGTCGGCCGTCACGCCGGCGATATGGACGTGCATGTCACAAAGGCCGGGAATGAGAAATTTTCCGCGCGCGTCAATCTTACGGGCGCTGCCCGGGGGCGGAGCCGTGCTGACGCTGGCGATTCGATTCCCAGTGATAACGACAGTGCGATCGGCCTGAGGCGCGCTCCCAGTGGCGTCGATTACCGTGACATGGATCAGGGCGAGCGAGTCGCCTTCCGCCAAAGCCCGTCCGCTCCAGCCAGGAACGACCAGCACACAGACCAGGAAACAAAGCCAGCGCTTTCGCCTAACGAATAGAGGGTTTGTCTTTGGGCGAAGATTGCAGACCACCGTCTACTTTGTCCTCGCAAGGAAGCGCCTGTCGACCAAAGATTCCTCAGTCGAAGGACAATTAGCCGACCTTATCAGACCCAACCGCCCGCGGGGATCGAGCCTCTTCGTCTGCCGACCGCGAACCAAACGAACCGGGCACACGAAAGCGTGCCAAGGCTCTAGTTCAGTCCGTAGATCTCCACCAGGGCGACACCGACGGCGTCATTCGCGCCGCGCACTATAGCCGTGTAAGGCGCGGGCTGAAGAGTTGCAAGGATCGCCGCCTCCGAGTCATTCGTCGGCTGCAAGTTAGTTGCCTCGATCTCCGCCTCCTGGTCGCTCCGCCAATTGTCATTGCTCCGCAGAAGCGCGCCGTTCTCGTCGTATAACTCGAGCGTGGGGTCCGCCAGTGTGCCATCGACCGGCAACGAAGGACCGAGAGCACGCACGATGACATCCTGGGAACTCGACCCGAGCACAATCGTGCCGCCGATCAAAACGCCCTCGCCGACACCGACACGTCCACGAGTTGAAATGTTTCCAACCGTAGGCCCGACACCGGAATCGAGATCGTAAACCTCGATCAGGCCGACACCAGTTGTGCCATTCGAGCCGCGCAAGACGGCGGTGTAGGGAATCCCGGCCTCGTTAGAAGGAACACGCAGCAGAATAACAGATTCGTTGTCCGAGGTCGGAGCTAGACCGCTGTCGATAATTTCCTGCTGGTTGGCGTTATCCTGCCAGTTGTCATTGGTCGCGATCAGCGCGCCAGTGTCATCATAAAGTTCAAGGACAGGATCAGCCAGGGCATCGGTGATGCCGCTCGAAATCAGGGAAGCCCCAAGTCCACGAATCAACATCCGTTTCGCCTCACCGCCGCGAGTGATGAATCCTGCGATCGAAGCATTATCACCACTGCCGATTTCGACGCGCGTCGAGAGGTTGGCCAGCCAGTGCGGAACGGGCGCCGGCTCAAATTGCGCGACAAAGGGCACGGCCCGATCCAACCAGACCGTGTTCGCCGAGGGAGCAGTATCCTGGATGTTCCTCGTTGCCAGCGAATAGGTGAGACCTTCCAGCAAGGGCGAGCAGGTCAGGATCACGGTATCCGGCTGCGAACTCATGACCGCCTCCGTGACCACCTGGTTCTGATCGAGGGTGTAGTTACCTACCACCGTGGCAGTGTCAGGATTGACATGGCTATTGAACCTAACGGCGAGATGACTGTTATCCTGGTAGAAATAAACCGACAGAATCTCCAAAGGACTGGCGATCCACTGCCGAAGATTCGCCATGGCCGCTTCGTGCACCAGGTTCTTGGCCACGGGCGGCATTTTTGTCGCATCCAGCGCATCGTCCCGCTGATAAAGGAGCGACCCAGGAATGTCCCGGAATTGCACGTAGGTATTTATGAGGTTCTGATCTTCCAGCGGCGTATAAAAACGCGCGTCGTAACCAGGACCGTAGCCCCCCGGCCGATGACACTGCGAGCAGTTGGAATCGATCCATGACCTCATGCGCAGCTCGACCGGCTGAGTCGTATCAGTCACCAGCACGGAATGGAGGAAAGAAGGTATCTCCGCCTCGTCGATGCTGGGATTAAACATCCCGAGGTGGTTGAGCGTGCGAAGTTGATTATCCGTCTGGCCAGTCGAGGGATAAGTGAAAGTTCCGTTCAACTGGTGAGTCTTCGGACCGAGGATATAGCTGGCCACCGGATTATGGCAGAAGAGACACTGCTCACGACTCGGGTAAGACCAGGTATGGATAACCGTCTCACCAGTGTCAGTGACCACCGGGATATCTTCATTGAGACCGTCGGCGGTTAATAAGTCAGCCTCGCTGTTATCGTCGCGCCACTTATAAGTGACGCCGTAAACCGCGCCGTTCTCGTCGCGCACGAGCAAGCGCGTTTCCAGACGCTTCTTCTGCTGCGTCTGTTCGTTCACGATCAGGTCAAATTCCTTTACGAACACGGTGCCGTTCGGGAAAGTGTATTCGCCGGTGGGCACGAAATCGATCTGCTCGCCCGGGTCATACGGCGGCCCATCGTTCGGCACCGCCATCCAGCGTTCCTTCAAAGCGCCATCTGACCAGAGCGGCGAATTGACAGTGAACGGAATGAGGCCATCGGTAGGAACAACATCCGGGACATTGCTGAAGGCGCCCGTCGCAGAAAGGACCGCCGGGAACGGGAATGCCCCGTCAAACGGCGGCATCGTGTTATTCAGGTATGGCCCGATCGGTGCCCGCGAATCCAAGCCATAGGGTGCCTGCGCGAAGGCGCCTGAGGTCAGGGCAGTCGCCAGGAAAAAGGGGCAAAGCAGACGCCGCGCGTAGTTCCGTGACTTCAGCATGGTAAACATACCTTTACGCTCGCCAAAGGGCGACGGACGCACAGTCGTCTGGCTTCGTCGATGACATTTTTATTGCAGGTTATAGACCTCAATAAGGCCGACCCCGGTCACACCATCTTTACCGGCGACGATCGCCGTGTAGGCGCCGGCCGGCAGGGTGACCGCCATGGCTGACTCCAAATCATTCGTCGGCTGCAGATTGGCCGGGATGACGCCGACCGGATCAATCTTCCAGTTGTCGTTACTCGCGACGATGACGCCATTGACGTCGTGCAATTCCAAAGTCGGATCGGCCAGGGCGCCGTCAATTCCGATCTTCGTGAGCGAAGGTCCAATGGCCCGAACCACAACGTCTCCGTTGACCCCCTGGCCGCCGAGGATGAAACCCCCAATCATGACATTGTCGCCAATATCAACAAACCCACGCGTGCTGATATTAGCTAGCTCTGAGTCGGCCGCATCCTCCAAGTCATAAACGTCGACCAGGCCGACTCCTGTTCCATTTTTTCCGCTCACGATTGCAGTGTAGAGACCCGGATCGAGGACCGTGAGGATAGCTGACTCCAGGGTATTCGTCGGCTGAAGATTGGCTGGGATATCGCCAAAATTGGGAGCGTCCTGCCAGTTATCGTTAGTGGTAATGATTGATCCATCAGCCGCGTGCAGTTCCAGAATCGGATCAGCCAGGGGGCCATCGAGCGGCAGGGAAGGACCAATCGCGCGCAATAACACTTTTTTAGGATCGTTACCAGCCACGATAAACCCACCAATCAGCACCTGGTCGCCCGTGAGCACCTGCATACGGGTGGAAATGTTCAGCGGCTGGGCCGGAGTCGGCGAAGGGGTCGGGGTCGGAGTCGGAGTCGGAGTCGGAGTCGGTGTTGGTGTCGGGGTTGGTGTCGGGGTCGGCGTCGGGGTAGGTGTGCTCCCGGCGACGATCACGTGCCCGATCATGTTCATGAAGAAATGCGGCTGGCAGTAGTAGTTGACCGTTCCCGGTTCCGTGAAGGTGTAGGAAAACGTGAAAGGCTGATCATTCACGCCGGAGTCGAAGAGCGGATTCGGAGCGTTGAAGGTGTCGCCCTGCCGCACGCTATGGCCATCCCCTTGCCAGACCCACATCACGGTATCGCCGACCTGGATGTCCACCGTGGCGGGCGAGAACACATTATCCGCTCCTCCCACATCCACTACCACCGTCATAGCCGCGGTTGCCGTGGAGGCCCCGGCCAGGGCGAACGTTAGCGCACCCGCTGTCCCGAGCAGCGTCAGGACGGTAAAACGTAGAGAGCGAACGAGTTTGGCCGGCAGTGTGAAAGAAAAATTGGACATATTAAGAAGTGTTAAGCTTGATTTTGAATGGACCGAAGCGCGAGCCTACATTTCAGAAGGCAAACCGCAAGGAAAATTTCCGCGACTCTCGGAAGTTCTCCAGCGGCGACAAGTCGTCGCCGGCCTCCTCTTGAGCGGGGCGCTGATCAGGGAAGCCGATAGACCTCCACCAGCGCCACTCCGGTGAGACCGCCCTTGCCGACAACGATTGCGGTATAAGCGGCAGGCGCGAGGGTCGCGAAAATCGCCGACTCCAGATCATTCTGCGGCTGAAGCTTGGTCGCTTCGATCTCGCTCTGCTGCGTGTCTTTCCAGTTGTCGTTGCTCTGAATAAGGGCACCGTTTCCGTCGTGCAATTCCAAGGAGGGATCAGCCAGCGCGTCGGCCACTCCGAACTGGGTAAGCGACGGTCCAACGGCCCGAATCAAGACGTTGGCATCTCCGTTGCTGCCGCCCAGGATGAAGCCACCGATCATGACATTGCTATCGGTTTCGACAAAGCCCCGGGTACTGATGTTGGCGAATTGGGAATCGGCCGCCTCATCGAGGTCATAACCTTCGACCAATCCGACCCCCGTGCCACCATCCTTTCCACTGACAATGGCAGTGTAACTCCCAGGATCGAGGGTTGAGAGGATGGCTGACTCCAAGTCGTCCTGAGGCTGGAACCCGGCCGCCTCGATCTCGCTTTGTTGCGTGTCCTTCCAGTTATCGTTTGTCGTTATCAAAGATCCGTCGGCGCCGTGCAACTCGAGGACAGGGTCAGCCAGCGGATTAGGAATACCGGATCCGGCCAGCGATGGTCCAATGGCGCGCAAGATCACCTCTTTAGGCGCATTGCCAGTGATGATAAAGCCCCCGATCAGCACCTGGTCTTCTGTTCGCACTTCCATCCGAGTGGAGATGTTAAGCGGCTGGGAGGGGGTCGGCGACGGCGTCGGCGTAGCTTCTGCCACGAATACCGTGCCGACCATTCCCATCGACAAGTGCGGGATGCAATAGTAAGGAAACGTCCCGGCATTCGGAAAAGTGAAGGAAAAGGTAAACGGATCTGTGTGAATTCCCGAATTGAACAACCCATCGGGGTGGCCATTGCTTCCGGAAGTCACACTGTGATTGAAGCCGACACTGAACCATTCCCAGTTCACCGTATCGCCAGGCTGGATAAACACAGCGCCAGGGGCGAAAACAGGTGCATCACCTCCGACTTGCACGGTAACTGTTTTCGCATTGGTGGTTTGAGTGAAAACTAAGAGGTTCATGACTACAGCGAGGCAAAGGATACCTCTTTCGGGATTCGTAAATGTTTTCATAAGCGTGGCTTCACTGGAGATTGGCCGGTGCCTTGTCTGCTGGTTGCCGAGCCTTCCTTTACCTTTCTAACGAAACCATTGTGCGAAGTTCCAGATTATTTTGATCCGACGTCAAATCGGGCCGAAGAAGCCAGCCAATAAGTGCTTTTTTACGCTTGTCTAATAAACAAAAGCGCACCACCCTCGCTTTTCCGTGAATTCAAGGAAGCAAACGCAGGACCTATCGATCGAAGCGCATGTTTTTGTTACCACTCGCTGGAACCTGGTCCTCACCGGGGCCCGGTTCGAGAGCGGGGAGCAGCAGGCGCGCGAGGCACTGGCCGAGCTCTGCCGGACTTATTGGCGTTCCATCTTTTCCTTTATTTGCCGGCGCGGGTACTCCGCTGAAGACGCCCAGGATCTCACCCAGGATTTCTTTGTCATGATCCTGGAGAGTAGCTGGCTCCAGCAGGCGGATGAAAGCCGCGGCCGCTTTCGCTCGTTTCTGCTCAAGTCGCTCCAGAATTTTCTCAGCCACGCGAACGAGCGAAAACGGGCGCACAAACGAGGGGGCGACCTGCAGATCATTTCTTGGGACGAATGGATGGGGGAAGCCCCCTCAGAGCTGGCGATTTCGCAGCAACGCGAGGACTCCCTGGCGCCGGAGCGGCTTTTTGATCTGCGCTGGGCGGCGACGGTGGTGGAGCAAGCGCTCCGGCGACTGCGTGAGGAGTGCGAGAGCAAGGGACGACTGCGTTTATTCGAAACCTTGAGCAAACATCTCACGGCTGAGCGCGGCGATATCTCCTACGCTGATCTCGCGACGAGCCTGGGCATCGCCGAGACGATGGTAAAAAAGCAGCTGCACAATTTGCGCCTGCGTTACCGCTGGCTTTTGCGCGAAGAAGTCGCCCACACCGTCGAAAACCCGGCTGATGTGGAAGACGAGATTCGCCATCTTTGCGCTGTCCTTGCCTCCAGCACTTGAACCAAGAGCTACTGCCTCGCTTCCCGCGTATGCGGGGCGTAAAGTTACTGCCCCTTCGCTCTCAGGAAAAAATCCCAAGCTTCCGGATCGCTTTTGGAAAAGTCTCCTACTTGTGTTTGCGCTTGCCCAAAACCGCCAGCATCGCCAGTCTTCTTCGCATGGTGACGGACCCGACGGCGGGCGATTCGGCCTTCAGGCATTGAACTAATGAACGTTCCCGATTCCTCCAAGGGCACGACCGGCAGGCTGACGGCGTGCGAGGAATGCGGCGCCACGTCCATAACCCGCGAAGGCTTTTGCATCAGTTGCCTGTTACGCGAAGGATTAGAACAGGCAGGCGAGCCTTCGGCTGAGATTTTCGAAAACGTGCTCGTGGAAGCGGCCGTGCCGGACGTTTCGTGGCGTTTGGGCAACTACGAAATCCTGGGCGAAATCGGACGCGGCGGGATGGGCGTGATCTATCGCGCGCGCCAGCGGCACTCCCGCCGCATCGTCGCGCTCAAGCGCGTGCTCGCTTATCAGGCCGACTCCCATGAGGCGCTCGTTAGGTTCCGGCGCGAAGCGGAAGCGGCAGCCCAGCTCGATCATCCCAACATCCTCCCGATCTACGATGTCGGGCAAAGCGAGGACGGGCTCCCTTTCTTCAGCATGAAATACGCGACCGGCGGAAGTTTGCGCGCCGCGGCGCCCGCTTGGCGGGAACGGCCTAACGAATGTGCGCGCCTCGTCGCGAAAGTCGCGCGCGCGATTGACTACGCGCATGGCCAGGGAATTTTGCATCGCGATCTCCAGCCAGGAAATATTTTGCTCGATAGCCGCGGCGAACCGCTGGTGAGCGACTTCGGCCTCGCCAAATGGCTGACCGAAAAGAGCGATCTCACCCAAAGTCTCACCACTTTTGGAACTCCGGGTTACATCGCGCCGGAACAAGCCGAAAGCGCGGCCGGTGATCTCACTCCGGCTGCGGACGTCTACAGTCTTGGCGCGATCCTGTTTAGCTTGCTCGCCAACCGGCTGCCATTCGCCGGGGCGAATGTTCTTTCGGTGATTCGACAGGCGGCCGCGAATCCCGCGCCGAAGTTGCGCTTGTTCGCACCCTCGCTTGATCGCCATCTGGAGACAATCTGCGCGCGATGCCTGGAGCGCGACCCGAAAGCGCGCTACCAATCCGCCGGTGAATTCGCCGAGGATCTGGAACGCTGGCTAGAGGGTCGCCCGATCGTCGCGCGCCCTGTCGGAGCGCCGGCGCGTGTCTGGCGTTGGTCCCGGCGCAATCCAATCCTGGCTGCTACAGCGATAGCATGTCTGTTGTTAGTCCTCAGCGTTGTCTGGCTCCTCCGCGGCCGAGTGGCCATCTCTCCAGAGTTACCGCCGGCTGAAAAGAGCATTGCCGTCCTCCCATTCGAGGATCTGGGCGACAGTAAAGAATACTCTGGCTTCGGCGCTGGGATTCAGGACGACCTGCTCACGAGCCTCGCCCAAATTCACGACCTGAAAGTCATCAGCCGCACGAGCGTAATGGCTTATCAGAAATCCGAAGACCTCAACATCCGCGCGATCGGTCGGGCCTTGGGCGTTGCAAACATTCTCGAAGGAACCGTTCGACGCGCGGGTAATCGCGTCCTCGTCAACGTGCAGTTGATCGACGCGCGCAACGACCGGCATCTCTGGGCGGAGCGCTACGACCGCACAGTCGCCGATGCGATCGGCCTGCAAGGTGAGCTGGCCACCCAGATCGCGGCCGCTCTGAAAGCGACCCTGGCGCCGGAAGAAAAGGTGCGCCTGGGTGTCAAGCCTACCGCTAACTCAGAGGCCTATGTACTTTACCTGACAGCACTCGGAAAGGATGAGATCGCGGCGGAGGAGCTTTGCGTGCAGGCCACAGTGTTGGATCCCAAGTTCGCCTTGGCTTACGCGCGAGCTTCCATTCTCAACAGTGAGATCGAAGGCTCCGAACATACCGGGGCGCGGAAGGCGAAAGCGCGCGCCCAAGCGGAAGAAGCTTTGCGCTTGTCCCCAACCTTGGGCGAAGCGCATATGGCATTAGGTGTTTGCCTTTACTGGGGAGAGAAGAAATACGCTTCGGCTCTTCAGGAATTCAACCTGGCCGCCGCCGGTTCTCCCAATAACGCCGAGATCTACACCTACATCGGGGGAATTTATCGGCGGCAGAATCGCTGGCGCGACGCAGTGGCAAGCTTCGATCGTGCTGTCTCCCTCGATCCTCGCAACCCGCAGGTCGCTTTCCGCGCTGCTCTCAATCATCTTAATATGCGTGATTGGGTGGCCGCAGCCGGCGGGTTCAATCGGATCCTGGAGCTCACGCCTAACGATGTTGAGATCAAAATTTACCTTGCTTACCTCGAACTGTTTCGAAACGGCAATCCCGTCGAGGGCAGACGCATTCTGGAAAACATTCCAGCCAGCCTTGATTCTGATGGAGAGGTGGCTTTGACGCGCTGGGACATGGCCATGCTCGAGCGCGACTATGCCAGCGCAGAAAAGATCTTGAGCGCTTTCACTTTGAGAAATGTTAAGGCGAGCAATTACCCGAAAACCTTCTACCAGGGGCGGACCGCCCTCGCCCGCGGCGAGGTAGAATTGGCGCAAGGTTACTTTGCCGCGGCGGCACCAGCTCTCGAAGCTTGGGCGCGCGAAGATCCGGACGATCCGCAGCGTCACGCTGGACTGGGATTACTTTACGCCTACATGCACAGAAAGGGGGATGCCATCCGAGAAAGTCGTCGAGCCGTTGAGCTCGAGCCTGAGAGTCAGAATGCGTTTCACGGTGCCCTTGCGCAGGCCAATCTGGCCCTCGTATATTCATTGGTCGGCGAACCCGATCAGGCGGTCCCGCTGATCGAGCGTCTCATTTCCATACCCGGCGCGGTCGGCGGGACTGATTTCCCGGCAAACATCACCCTGGCAGAGCTGCGTCTGCGCTGGGAGTGGGACTCGCTCCGTAGCAATCCGCGCTTCCAAAAGATCCTAGCCGGACCGGAGCCAAAGACGATCTACTGAGTTTCTTGGTGAGGCGGTTTGGCTTTAAGCTTCGAGCGGATTGAGCCACCGCACACCCGTAAATCGGGCAAAGTCCCGATCGGTCGAATGCACGGTTGCGCCGTATTCTTCCGCGTGCGCCGCGATCAGCGCGTCGGTCGCTAAATTGCCGCCCAGGCCGGCTTCGTCGAGCAGCGAAAAGAAGCGCTCCAAGGTTGTTTCACGAGCGAGCAGCAATTGCACGTGATCACAATCCAGCCACTGGCGCACCGCAGCCTCCGCCGCCCGCACGGTGAATGGGTGCTCGGACAACGTCGGGTGCGTAATTAGCCTAACGAATGCGAGGACGACCACCCAGGGCAGCCCGACTGGCTCATTGGCGGAAAGAGCCCCCTCCCACCAGCGTCGCGCGAGCCGGTGCAAGGGTGCGCTGGTGTCGTAGGCGTAAATCAGCAGGTTCGCATCCGGAACGATCATTTCGATGGCCGGGCAGGCTTGGCGGCAGTTCGCTCGGCTTCCAACTGATCGTAAAGCTGATTCAGACTGATCTTGCGATAAACCGGCTTAAGGGCCAACCGCTGTGGCCGAATCCGAACGCGCCGTTGCGTTTTGGCTTTTTTGGATGACGCCAGGCCGAGCGCGATGGTTTCCTCGAGCACCTTGCGAAAGGGGCGTCCGGTGGCGCCGGCCCGCCGGCGCACCTCATGCAAAAGCGCATCATTGATGCTGAGCGTAGTTCTCACCCCAGCATCGTAGCATCAGACGCTGCGGCTGGCAATCTGGGGCCTGCTCGGACAGGTGCAAGCCGGCACTCGGCTGAAAGGCGGGACGTCGCAGCTGCGAACTCCCCCACTCTCGAGGGATGAATCTGGTCTTCGAACGTTCATAAGCCTCGGTAGGCGAAAATGACCTGGCCATCCTGCGCGGCGATGCGCGCTTCGAGAAAATCGTCGCCTCGCTTGCGCCGATAATGTACCCTTATAGCTCCTACACTCCTTAGCATTTATGCGACTCTCCAGACTTGGCGCAATCGCAATGTCGCTTCTCCTGCAGCCGATCGCTTCCGGTCAGGTCGCGCCGGGCACCCCGGTCGCAAGTACCGGCGCCGAGGCAAACTCCGCTCCACCCAGCGCAGTCGTTACAGCTGCGCCGACTCCTTCGGCAATCGTCGACACGGAGCGCATCACTGTCATCGGCACCTACGTTCCCGGCGTCGAGGAGGCGGCCGCCAACCCGGTGCTGACGATCAACCGCGAACTGATCGAGAAATCCGGCGAACGCACAGCCGCGGAACTGATCAAGAACCTCCCGATCGCGAATGCGAACGGTGTCCCGATCTCGAATAACGCGACCGGCTTTACGCCCGGCGCTTCCTCGGTTTCGCTGCGTGGGTTGCAGCCTAGTGCCACCCTTGTCCTGATCGACGGTCGCCGCGTCGCGCCCTACCCGATTGGAGCGAACGGCACAGACTCGTTTATTGATCTGAACTCCATCCCGAACGCTGCGATCGAGAGCATCGATGTGTTGAAAGACGGGGCCTCCGTCCTCTACGGCGCGGACGCGGTCGCAGGCGTGATCAACATCAAGTTTCGTCATAACTATCGCGGCGCGGAGGCGGCGCTGGAATATGGCAACACGCTGGACAAGGACTCTGGCGAGGAGAGCGCGAGCCTGCTCTTCGGCGCTGGCGACGAGAAAACGCAGGTAGCGGGCGTGATCAATTATTATCACCGCAACGCGATCGCGAACCGGGACCGCGGTTTCTCGGCCGTGCCGCCATTCCTGAGCACGAACGCGAGTCCCTATAATTTGGAACTCTCGAGAGATGCGGTCGTCGCCGCGATTCGAAACGACTCGACGATCACGCCAGAGGAGCAAGCCGATAAGATTGCAAAATTGCCGGCGGACCTTGAGACCGGGGACCCACGGGAAAGTTTCTTTGGTCACGCACCGTTCGGCACCAGTGGGACCGCGCCCGCCTCTCAATACACCTATACGGCCAGGCGCTCGGTCAGATTCAATTTCAATCAGTACTCGCTCTCCTTTCCTGAGACCGAGCGTTACGGCGGCTTCTTCAATGCCGAACACAAGCTATTCGGCGAACGACTCATCGCTTACGCGGACATGTTTTATCAAAATGTGCAGACGCACAACGAACTCGCCCCCTCCGCGACGGGCGACTTTCTCGCTCCGGGGTCGACCACCCTTGTCATCCCCCCGCAAAATCCCGCAGACGCGATCGACCCGGCGACTGGCCAGCCCTATGGAACAGTCGATGGTCGCGGCGCGGACAAGTTCGGCGCACCTCCCGGCGCTTTTAACCCGTTCAACCCCTTTCAGCAGTTCATCTCGGGCGGCACGCGCGCGCGCCTGGCGGAATTCGGGAATCGCCTGATCAATAACGAGACCAACGCGTTCATGACCACCATTGGCCTTAGAGGAGACAAGCTCTTCGATGGTAACTGGGGTTATGACGGTGGCTTTCGCTATAGTCAGATCAAGAATACCTCCACCGGCACCTTTGTTTCCGGCGTCCTGTTCGACCGCATCCTGAACGCCAATGACCCCATCTTCGATCCGAGCTCGCCCCAGTTCATCGGCACGACCATTCCCTTTAATCCCTTCACGGATTACCGGGTCCCGTTCCCATCCAACCAGGCCACGGTGAATTTCGCGACGGTCCATCCGATCGACATCGACACGTCCGAGCTCGGCACACTCGACGCAAACATCTACACCACGGCGCTGTTTCAATTGCCGGCCGGAGGTGTTGGTCTGGCCTTCGGAGGTCAATTCCGACGGGAAACCCTCGCGCAAAATATCGACGAATTGAACCGTGGAGACGTCGTCGGCAGCAGCTTTACCAACGACACAAACGCCGGCCGTAAGTCTTATGCCCTCTACGCCGAGACCAACATTCCGATCTTTAGCCCCGCCAATTCTGTTCCCGGTTTTTATGCCCTGGAGTTGGTCGCCGCCGGCCGCTTCGAATCCTTCCAGAACAACAATACCAACGCAGCTGTGCCCAAGCTCGGGGTGAAGTGGCAACCGCTAGCCGAGAGTCTCACCCTCCGATCGACCTGGGGTGAAGGTTTCCTGCAGCCCTCGCTCTATCAGTTGTATGGGTCGTCTTCCTCGTTCTTCGATACCAACCTGAATGATCTTCCAGTCACGGTGAACAGCAATCCAGATGTGCAACCCGAGGATTCCCGCAACTTCAATGCTGGAGTGATTTACACGCCCAAGTTCCTGCCGGGTCTGACATTTTCGTTCGACATTTACAACATCGAGAGCACCGGAGTCGTCTACCTCCCGTCCCCAGCCGCGGTTCTTGATCGGGATGAGAAGGGCACGCTCCTGCCCGGCGAAATGGTATTGCGCAATCCCGCGACTGGGGAACCCACACGGATCATCGAGACTTACCAGAATGGCGGATCCCAACGCGCCCGCGGAGTGGACCTGAGCCTGCAATATCAATGGGCGACGCGGTTTGGCACGTTCACAAGTTTAACCCAGGCCACCTACCTCGACTCGTTTAGACTGGCCAGGATTCCCGGCGCGCCGGCGCACGAGGTGAGCGGCAATACCACTGATGTCTTCGACTCGAGCGACGCGTATCTAAGATGGAAAGGGATTTCGCGTCTCGACTGGACGTGGAAGGGACTCGATATCGTCGCGACCGCGCGTTACTTCGACGGCTTTCACGAGTTTACCAGTGGCGGGAGAAACCACCGGGTAAGCCAGACGTGGCTCTTCGACGCGCAAGCGACGTATGATTTCACTTTCGTCAGGTTAGTTGAAGCGCAACCTGTGGCCGGCTTTTCCAAAGGCACCGCGAGCGAAAACAAGGCAACCCCTGAAGGGACGCAGACTGCAAACTACTCCGTGGCCAATTGGAAAAAGGTGCTGAACGACACGTCGATCACGATCGGGTGCAACAACGTCTTCGGTCAGGATCCGCCCAAGGCCTACGGCCTTGGGGGTAACGCAAGCGGGTATCCCGGCTTTATCTACGATGCCACCGGCCGCTTTGTTTACATCCGCCTGGCGAAGACGTTTTAAGCTGCCTTCCGACCGCACTCTAGACTATTCATGCGCTGCCGCCTCGGCGAAAGCCACATTCCCGGCGCGCAGATCGAGCACCGCTTCGGCGGGCGTTCCAAAAGTCCGCGCCCAATCAACATCGAACTTTTCTTCCAACCGCGCTACGACCACGGTCGCGAGACAGTTGCCGATCGGGTTGACGCAGGTGCGGCCCATGTCCATCAACTCATCGACGCCGAATATAAGCGCGACACCGATCGGCCCGAGGCCGGCGGGGAGAAAGCCAGGATGCGTTTCACGGTGCTCTTTGGCAGGCCAATCTGGCCCTCGTCTATGAACTTGTCGGCGTACCCGATCAGGCGGTCCCGCTGATCGAGCGTCTCCTTTCCACACCCGGCGCGGTCGACGGAACTGATTTCCCGGCAAACATCACGCTGGCAGAGCTGCGTCTGCGCTGGGAGTGGGACTCGCTCCGTAGCAATCCGCGTTTCCAGAAAATCCTGGCCGGACCCGAGCCGAAGACGGTCTATTAGTGCTTTCGTTGTCGCCGGGGTCGGTGACCCCGGCCAAGGGAGCATTCCAGGATTCCTGATCGAGTGCTGCACGAAATCGTTACTTTGCCGGATCACCTCTCCCACAATGGTGAGCGTCTGGCAGCCGCGAGAAGGGCAGCGAGACGAGCGCGCCTTAAATCGCAGAAGGGCGAGGCTTCGGTCGAGCCCCGCCCCTCTTTTCCCGAGGCAACCCGTTGCCCGGGCGCTGATCGGCAAACGCCGCGTGCTACTGCGTCACTTTGAGAAACTGACCGTGGAAAGCGCCGGAGGTCGTGCCCGCGGCTTGGTCGGCATAGCGCTCGATGATGAAATTGCCGGGGACGTCCGCGAATTGGCCCGTCGCCTTCTTGACGAAGCCGAGTTCAGTTATCCGTGTAATGGCCGCCAGGCCCGTAAACTCGCCCCCTCCGGTCACGTTGTTTGACCACGTATCTCCATTTGCGAAGGTGAATTTCGAAGTTCCGATTCCCTTGCCGATGACCGGATCAACGTTGAAGTGATAGGTGTAGGTGAAAGTCCCGAGAGTCGACGTTCCACTGCCGCTGCCATCGACGATCAGTTTACCGTCGATGAATTGAGCTGTCTCAGTCCCCGAGAGGTAGCCGTCGAAGAGGGTGAGGTCGTCCGCCACGAGGGGGTGCGCGAACGCCAATGTCAGGAGCATTGCTGCCATTAAGATAGTTGTTTTCATATTTGGATTTTCCCTTTTGTTGTTTGTTGTTGTTGCTGTCTTTCCCTTTACAAACGGATTCCCAGAAGCGTGCTGCACGAAATTGTCATTTTTTTCGGCCTTGCCTCTTTTGCGTCGTTCAGCTAGACCGGTCGAGTGCAGCCGTCGCCCGGCACCATTCACGGCCAGTCCGAACCGTTTCCTCCGACCCATTGGAGCGTGATTCTCGCTGCCGGAAGGAGCGAGGCGGAACCGGAACTCGCCCGCGCCGCGCTCGCCCAGCTTTGCCAGACCTATTGGGCGCCGCTCTATACTTTTGTGCGCAGCCGCGGACACGCCGTGCACGATGCGCAAGACCTCACGCAGAGTTTTTTCGCTTACCTGATCGAGCACAAAATCTACGCCAGCGCCGATCGAGAGAAGGGTAAGTTCCGATCCTTTCTGCTGGCGTCACTCAAGAATTTCCTAGGCCATGCTTATGATCGTGAAAAGACACTCAAGCGCGGTGGTTCGCTCGAATTTCTGCCGTTGGACGAAGAGCGAGCTGAAGCGGCCGAGACCCTTTTCCAGACACATTTCACCTCCGGAGAGCTGACCAGTGAAGATCGGGTGTTCGAGAGAAGCTGGGCCGAGGCCGTCGTCGATACGGCAATGGAGCGATTGGCTGCGGAGCAGAAAGCCGAGGGTAAAGAAAATCTCTTCGCTCAACTAAGGATGTTCCTCAGCGGGAGCCCCGATCCGTTGCCGACTTACGATGATCTGGCGATGCGCCTCAAGTTGGCGGCTTCGACTCTGCGCAGCCAGGTCACGCGGCTGCGCGCGCGTTTCCGTGAATTCTTGCGCGCCGAGGTCCGCCGCACAGTGGAGACCGATGCCGAGGTGGATGGAGAGCTGCATGAGCTATTTCGGATACTCTCGAGCTAGCGTGGCGTCCGAAGATTATTCTAAGCCACTGATTAAGCCGGATGAATCACGCATAGGGAAGGGCGCCGCTAAATGATCGGCGAATATCCGAGGACGATGAAAGCACAGCTGGTCAATAACGGAGCCTGCTCGACTTGTGGCCGACCGTTGAACTGGAAGGGCGACTGCCTGACCTGTCTGGTCCTGATCGGACTTGATGAGCCAACCGCAGAAGCGGCGCCGCTTTCGACATCGTTAGGCTACGGCGATTTCGAAATTGCGCGCCGGGCAGACGGCTCGTTTTGGGAACTCGGTCACGGCGCGATGGGTGTGACCTATCGCGCGACCGATAAGGTGCTGCACCGCAGCGTGGCGCTCAAGGTCATCGACGTGCCGGCCGCGGCTGGAGGTTCCGAAGCAGTGCGCGAACGATTTTTGCGTGAGGCGAGGGCGGCGGCGGCCTTGCGTCACCCGAACGTAGCCGGCGTGTTTCAGTTCGGCGCCGCGCCGGAGATCAATCGCTGCTATTACGCGATGGAGCTAGTCGAGGGTGAAACTTTGGAGGCCCGCGTCCGGCGCGAAGGTCCGCTCAGGGTAGAGCTGGCGCTCGAAATAGCGATCCAAGTCAACCGAGCGCTAGTCGCCGCGGCCGCGCACAATTTGATTCACCGCGATCTCAAGCCCGCCAACATCATGCTCACGCCTAACGAGTCCGGTTCAGGAAAGCTGGAAGTCAAAGTGATCGACTTCGGTCTGGCGAAAGTGACTGCGGAAGCGGCCAATGAGAAGGACATCACCCATGGCGGGTTTGTCGGCACGCCGGCTTTCGCCAGTCCGGAACAGTTCGACAGCCAACCGGCCGACGCGCGGTCAGACATCTATTCGTTAG
This sequence comes from Chthoniobacterales bacterium, assembly GCA_051003415.1. GTDB lineage: Bacteria > Verrucomicrobiota > Verrucomicrobiia > Chthoniobacterales > UBA10450 > Palsa-1392. The sequence continues at coordinate 22,373 of JBPCLI010000012.1, forward strand.
GCGTGACGCTCTGGTATGCGCTCACCGGGCGGGCGCCATTTTCAGGGAGCACGATCGAGGAGCTGCGCGACCCTCAAACTCACGCCGTGCTGCCGATCGAGGAGTTGCGCGCGCAAAAAATTCCACCCCCCGTTATTTCTCTTTTGCGGTCCGCTTTGTCCATCGAACCGGCGCGGCGGCCCCAATCAGCGCGCGAGCTGTCGGTCGCGCTGGATCGTTGTCGCAAAACGATTGTGGCGCGATCTCGTCGGCCTAAACGCCTGCTCCTGACCGCACTTGCCGCCGGAGTTCTTATCGTCTGCGCGGCTGGCGTAACGAGTTATCTCAGGCTTCGCGTCACCCCACCTGAGAAAAGCATCGCCGTGCTCCCATTCCAGAACCTTAGTGACGACAAAGATAGCTTAGTCTTCGCCGCCGGGATTCAAGACGACGTTCTGACGAGCGTCGCGCAGATTCACGATTTGAAAGTCATCAGCCGCACGAGCGTGATGGCTTATCAAAAACCGGACGGACGCAATATGCGTGCGATCGGCCGGGCGCTGGGCGTGGCGAATGTTCTCGAGGGAAGCGTCCGGCACGCAGGCAATCGCGTGCTCGTCAACGTCCAGCTAATCGACGCGCGTAACGACCGGCATCTCTGGGCGGAGCGCTACGACCGCACGGTCGTCGATGCGCTCGGCCTGCAAGGCGAGCTGGCCACCCAGATCGCGGCCGCTCTGAAAGCGACCCTCGCGCCGGAAGAAAAGGCGCGCCTGGATGTTAAGCCGACCGCGAATTCAGAGGCCTATGTGCTTTACCTGACAGCACTCGGGGAAAAAAATTCGCTAGAAGGCTGGTTCGCAGCGGAGCAGCTTTTCGTCCAGGCCACGACGCTTGATCCCAAGTTCGCTTTGGCTTACGCGCGAGCTTCCGTGCTCAACAGTAAGATCGCAAGCTCCGAACAGCCCCGGGCGCGGAAGGCGAAAGCGCGCGCCCAGGCGGTGGAAGCTTTGCACCTCGCGCCGACTTTGGGCGAAGCTCATATGGCATTAGGGGTTTGCCTTTACTGGGGAGAGAAGAAATACGAGGCAGCTCTTCAGGAATTCAACCTGGCCGCCGCCGCTTCTCCCAATAATGCCGAGATCTACACCTACATCGGGGGAATCTATCGGCGGCAGGGTCGCTGGCGCGACGCAGTGGCAAGCTTCGATCGTGCTGTCTCCCTCGATCCTCGCAACGCGCAAGTCGCTTTCCGCGCTGCTAACAATCATCTTAATATGCGTAATTGGGTTGCCGCAGCGGGCGATTTTACTCGCGCAGTGGAGATCGAGCCAAATGCAATTCTTCCTCGGATTGGCCTGGCTTACGTAGAAGTGTTTCGAAACGGTCATCCCGCCGCAGGCAGAAACATTCTGCAAACCAGCCCGGCCGGTTTTCAAAATGATGGAGTCGTGGTTTTGACCCGTTGGGACATGGCGATGCTGGAGCGGGACTATGGCACCGCAGAAAAGGCTCTGAGCGATTACATCGTGAAGGATGCGTGGTCGGGATCCCCGAAAGCGCTTTTCCAAGGTCGGATCGCCCTCGCCCGTGGCGATATCGAATCTGCACAGCGATACTTTGCCGCCGCCGCGTCAGCTCTCGAAGGTTGGGTGCGCGAAGATCCGGACGATCCGGAGCGCCATGGCCGACTGGGATTACTCTATGCCTACATGGGCAGAAAGGAGGACGCCATCCGAGAAAGTCGTCGAGCAGTCGAGCTCGATCCTGAAAGCCAGGATGCGTTTCACGGTGCGCTTGAACAGGCCAATCTGGCCCTCGTATATGCACTTGTCGGCGAACCCGACCAGGCGATCCCGCTGATCGAGCGTCTCCTTTCCACACCCGGCGCGGTCGACGGGGTTGCTTTCCCGGCAAACATCACCCTGGCAGAGCTGCGTCTGCGCTGGGAGTGGGACTCGCTCCGCAGCAATCCGCGTTTCCAGAAAATCCTCGCCGCACCCGAGCCTGGAACCGTTCTAACAGCCACCCATTAGCTGCCCCATCAATTGAGTCTACCGCAAGCTAGGAAGTTGATCTGGGGGTCTCGCGGTGCCCACCGCCGCTAACGAGTACGCATTCCTCGATCAAGATCATTGACCCTGTCGCTGGCGCGCATCACGTTGATGCGGCCAGCTCGAGCTCGCGAAGAGGAGGTGCTCTCCCACTTTGTCGAAGGAGCGATTCAGAGCTCACTCGTCAGTAGGTTGTAGAGATAGGCTCGCGCTAGGGCAAACGAGTCGCGACTTCGGTGCCGCAGGAGCTGAAAACCAGGTTGCCGTCCGGGTCGTAGATTGCAAAGGTGTCGGTGGAAGTAAAGCTATTACCATCGGCCGACAGATGGATCTGTGATGTAACCTTCAACGTCCCGGCGAAGCTACCGTCGGGATTGAAGGTGAAGAACTGAAAGGACGCATTGAACGTCCGCATGCCCCTGAGTTGCCACGTCCCGAGGGCGGGACCGCCTAAGGCAGGTGAGCTGAGATTACCGGTGCCGGTGAACGTGCCGCCTTGATGGAATATCTCGAAGGAACGAAACTCCGCGAAGATATTGCCGTTGCAATCGGTATTTGTCACCTGCGAATCCCATGCGCCTTCCAAAGACGCCGATTGCTGCCCGGCGGACGCAGCGGGTGCGACGGTCAGAGCGACCAGGGCCATCGTCGAAACGATTGATCTTAGTATTGTCTTTTTCATTGTAGTTTTATCCTTCTATTTCTTTTGTTTTTGGTTTCTATTGTTGGACGGGATTTCTCTCCCGCGTTGTGTGACCCGACATTTCCCGCAAAGGGCTATGAAAATCTTAATCGGCCGCTGAATTTTTCGTGAATCTTCTGAAATCGCGATGAAGGCACTGGTTTACGAGTTCGGCGAGTTCCGCCTCGACCCTGCACACCCTCAATTATCGCGACGCGACGGAACCCCGATAGCGCTGACGCAGCGTGTTTTCGATACTCTTCTTTTCATGGTCGAGCACCAGGGCACGGTGCTCGACAAAGAACGGCTGATGGAGGCCGTCTGGCCCGATTCGATTGTCGAAGAAAACAACCTCTCCCAGAACATCTCCAAGCTGCGCCCGGTCTTTGGTGAAAAACCGGGCACGCACCGCTTCATCGTGACCGTGCCTGGGCGCGGTTATCGATTCGCGGCCGAAGTGAAAACCGCGGAGCAGGCCGGGAAGATATCCCAAGCTTCCAGCTTGCACGAGGAGAGCCAGCAAGCTGGAAGCTTGCGCGACCATGAGCCGATCGCGGAGAAACACATCCTTTGGCTGGTCTCCTTCACGGCGCTGGCGATTCTTCGCTTGGAGCAGGAGCTTTTTTCTGGTGGCGCAGTCCTACGCACCATTCCGCTGCCGCCACGCCCAATATTCCATCAGCCGAAAAAAGCATCGCCGTGCTGCCGTTTGAAAATTTGAGCCGCGATCCCGAGAACGCCTACTTTGCCGATGGCGTGCAGGATGAAATCCTGACCAACCTCGCCAAGCTCGCGGACTTGAAAGTCATCAGCCGAATGAGCTGCTGCCATACAAGGAGAAGGCGGTGCGCAATCTGCCCGAGATCGCGCAGCAACTCGGCGTCGCGCATTTACTGGAAGGCAGTGTGCAGCGCTCCGGCAACCGGGTGCGCGTGAATGCGCAGCTCATCGCCACCAGCACTGGCTCGCATGAATGGGCCGAGACCTACGATCGGGAGTT
>JBPCLI010000013.1:0-6124 GCA_051003415.1 Chthoniobacterales bacterium
CCGTTCGGGGCGACTCGCCGCGAACACCGTGCGACGGCAAAAGAGAAAAAAAGTTCGTGAGGGGGGGGCGCCATAAACAACACGCGGCTCGCGTGCGCTCCCCGGAATGGGTGAACTTGCGCCTCGCCGGTTACATGCGCGCCTTGAGTTGCTCCGCTTTGCGCACCAGCTCGAGAAATCCGGCGCGATAACCATTCCCATCCGTGCCCTTGCCTTCCCCTGCCCATTCCCGAACTGCGCCGAACGAGCCATTTCCCTTGAATTCCGAGTCACGCAAAATCATTCCGAACTCGGCCACGGCTGCAGCGAACTTCAGGTCTGGCGTAGCGTTCGCGAACTGCGTCCCGCTGTCCACGAAAGGCCGCTCGATCAACTTGCTCGTCTCGCCCTCCGGCTCCTTGTAGCGCAGCTTTACCGTCAGCAATTCCTCCTGTGGACGTTTCGCTCCGCGAAACACGGGGGACGACGCCGATTCCTGGTATTTAAGTGAATCCACCGGGGGCACACTGGCGGCTGGATTCGCTCCCGCGCCAGCGGGCACCACTTCATACAACGCGGTCACGGTATGCCCCGCACCGATCTCTCCGGCGTCGATTTTGTCGTTGTTGAAATCTTCTTTCCGCAGGACGCGCTTCTCGTAACCGATGAGCCGATAGGACGCCACCCGCGCGGGATTGAACTCGACTTGGATTTTCACGTCCTTGGCGATCGTGACGAGGGTGCCGTTGATCTGCTGCACGAGCACCTTGCGCGCTTCGTCGAGCGAATCGAGGTAGGCGTAGTTGCCGTTCCCCTTGTCGGCCAGCTTTTGCATCATCGAATCATTCATGTTGTCGTCGCCCACTCCGAGGACGCTGAGAAAGACGCCGCTTTTCGCTTTTTCCTGGATCAGCCTAACGAGGTCGCCTTCGCTCGTCGTCCCGACGTTGAAGTCGCCGTCGGTCGCGAGGATGACGCGATTGACTCCGCCCTTGATGAAATGATCCTCCGCGGTCTGGTAGGCGAGCTCGATTCCCTGGGCGCCGTTGGTCGAGCCTCCGGCATTCAGGTTCTCCAGCGCCGCCAGGATTTGTTCTTTGCGATCGCCAGGGGTGGAGGACAGGGCCAATCCCGAGGCGCCAGCATACACGACGATAGCGACGCGATCGTTCTCGCCCAGTTTGTCGACCAGCAGGCGCATCGCCTGCCGGACGAGCGGGAGCCGGTTGGCTGGTTCCATCGAACCGGAGACGTCGAGGAGAAAGACGAGGTTGCTCGACGAGCGTTTCTCGTTAGGCATGTCCCGGCCCTGCAATCCAATCCGGACGAGGCGATGGGCCGGCGACCAGGGACAGGAGGCAGCGTCGAGGTTGACCGAGAATGGCGTCCCATCGTTAGGCCGAGGGTAATCGTAGGCAAAGTAGTTTATCATTTCCTCGATCCGCACCGCATCCTTCGGCGGGAGCGAGCCGTTCTCGAGAAAACGCCGGATGTTGGAATAGGAGGCGGTGTCGACGTCGATCGAGAAGGTCGAAAGCGGATTTCCCAGCGCGGCAAGGAACGGGTTTTCCTCAATCTTGCCGTAGCGCGCAGTATTAAAGTCAGCCCTCTTGGCGTCGCGCTCGAAGTCCCCGAGGTTCATTTCAACGGGAGCAGACGCGTAGTGCAGCGTAGCGGGACGTTGCCGGGCCGCGGAGGTGTTGACGGCGGCAGCGCCTGCGGTCTTGCTGGGCGCCATGGCCACCGGCGGTGGTGGGGCCGGTTCGTCTTTCATTAAAGATTGCACCTGATCAGTCGGTGCCTGCTCAACTCCCTCGACCGGACTCTCCGCGACTCCCGAAGGAAGATTCGGCCCAGGCGCAGCGGCATAGCTCGCGACTTCTTCACGAGAGCTAAATCCGCCGCGTTTCACCGTGCCGATAGCGACCGCGCCGAGGAGCGCGCAGAGCGCAATTGTCGCGGCCAACGCCAGCCGGCGCGACATGCTCCAGGGCGCGTCTTCCTGCAGGAGGGGCACGATGTTGGTCTGCGCCGCCGGAGGTGATTCGCGCTCGGCGTCGTATTCAGCGCGCAGGTTGCCGGACAACAAACGAAGTTCCCTAACGAACTCCTGCGCCGCGGGCGAAGCGGCGAGCGCCCGTTCGATTTCCGTTTTCTCCGCGCCGGAAAGTTCGTCAAGCGCGTAGGCGGTCAGTTTTGGATCATCAAGATTGATATTCATGAGGCAAGGCGTGGGTTAAAGGAAAGGAAATCGCGCGCCGCCTCCGTATGGCGGGTGCGGAGCGTTTTCAGCGCGGTGTGAATGAGCACACCGACGTGACTGACCGACAGTTTGGTGATCTCGGCGATCTCCTGGTAGCTGAGGTCGTTTTGAAATTTCAGCTGGAGCACTTCCTGCTGCCGCGGGGGGAGAGTGGCGACGATCCGGAGGAGAAATCCTTTTGCCTCCTCCCGCTCGATTCGTTCGTTAGGCGCGGGGTCGTGGCCTTCCTCCTTTTCAAGAATCTGATCGTCGAGATAAGTCATGCGCTTTTCCTTCCGGCAAATGTTCAAGGCTCGATTACGACAAACGGTGAAGAGCCATTTGGCGGGCGCGGAATCGGTCTGTCGGCGCCTGCGCTGCAGCTCGACAAAGGTCTCCTGCACGACGTCGCGAGCCCGGTCGCGGTCGCCGAGAATACGCGTGGCGTACTGCAGGAGCGGCAATTCGAAGCGCCGGAGGAGCGCGCTCACGTCATCTTCCGCTGGGACTGGTTCGGCCACGCGCATAAACTCTACCGTTCTAACGCGCCAGCCGGCGACTTATTAGAAGGAATTGCAGACTGCGCGCCTCTTTCACTAAGGAACGCCCTATCTGCCCGGGCTTTTAGAGATTCTCCGCAAAATTCTTGACTTGTTCGGCGACTTCCTGACAACCTGAGGGATAATGAAAAAACATTTCGTTCGTATCGCCGCCACCTTCCTCAAGCCTCGCCTGATCACTTCTATATTGCTGATTTCGTCAGCGGTGGGCGCGCATGCCGCGACGGCGGTGCGGTATTCATCGCTAGAGGAGGCCGTCTCAACGACGCTCCGCCAACGCGCAAAATTGACTGGATCTGCGAACACGCTGTTTTTGGGGCAAGCTGTCTCGCTCTCTGGAAATCGAGCACTTGTGGGTGCGCAGCTCGGCACCGACGGCTCGACGGGCTCGGCCTTTGTCTTCGTGAGTACGGGAGGAACGTGGAGTCTCGAGGCCGAGCTTAAATCTTCGGACGGGGCCGCCTTTGACGGCTTTGGTAGTGCGGTTTCGCTTTCGGGCAATCGCGCTCTGGTGGGCGCGGAAACCAATATAGGCACAGGGCATTCAGGCGCGGCTTACACTTTCGTTTTTGACGGAACCACTTGGGCACAGGAAGCCAAGCTCATTCCGGTTGGCGGCATCAACCCCCAACACTTCGGCAACTCAGTTTCGCTGGCGGGAGGGCGCGCCCTTATCGGCGCGGTCGCTGATAGCGGTAGCACCGGTTCGGCCTACGTCTTCACACTTCGCAACGGCGGTTGGCGCCAGACGGCCAAACTGACCGTACCCGGCGGAATCGGTGGCGACCAGTTCGGAACCTCGGTTTCGCTTTCCGGTCAACGAGCTCTCATCGGAGCGTATGGCGTCGCTAACTGCATAGGTTCGGCCTACGTCTACATCCTCAATGGAAATAGCTGGACTCTGGAGGCGACGCTGAATGCGTCAGACGGTCTTCGGTTCGATGATTTCGGCTGGTCGGTTTCGCTCTCCGGAGATCGAGCAGTCGTTGGCGCGCCCTTTGCCGACAACGGTATCGACTCAAGCGCCGGCGCCGCCTACTTTTTCGTCTTCGACGGCACAAGCTGGACCCAGGAAGCCGAAGTGATGGCCTCAGATCTCGGTTCCGTTTACTTCGGCTACTCGGTTTCGCTCTCAGGCCTGAGCGCTCTCATCGGAGCTCCGGAATCATCTACAGGTTCAGCCTATCTCTTTGGCTTCGATGGCACGAGTTGGAATCAGCAGCAGAAGCTGACCGCAACCGATGGCATGTCCTCCGACATGTTTGGCTATTCCGTCTCTCTCTCCGGCACTCGTGCCGTAGTCGGAGCCTATGCGGCCGACGTCGATCAAGTTGATGCCGGAGCCGCCTACATTTTCAGCCGCTGAGCGTGCCTATCATTGCGGCATTGCGGCACCGCGCCGCCGCCGACGGAACAATGCGATCTTGCTTCTCACCAGGATTCATCTCGAATTTTTATTGCAGACCCGGGTACGCTTCAGAATATGAAAACCAAATTCGTTAGTCTCGCGAGGAGGTTCGCCAGCTCTTCCCTGGTCTATGTCGTCGCGCTGGCATCGTCGTTCCTGTCCGCGGAAATCGCCCGAGCAGAGACGCCCGGGAAAATGCAGGCTTTGCCGCAGAACATCATGGAAGATGCGAAGCTCACGACGACCGACGGAGCAGAGGGCGATTTCATCGGGGAGTCCGTTTCGATCTCAGGCAACCGCGCGCTCGTCGGAGGTTCACAGGGCGAGCTTAATACCGGCGCCGCTTACACCTTCGTCTTCGATGGCGTGAGCTGGAAACAGGAAGCCAGGCTCGTCGGCGCTGATGTTGGGCCCGCCAGCTATTTCGGCAATTCGGTTTCGCTCTCCGGTAATCGTGCCCTTGTTGGAGCTGTCATCGATGCACACTGCGGCAAAACAAAAGTTTGGCGCGCGACCGAGGATTTCAGGACCACCGGCTCATAGAATTCCGCGAGCAATTCTTTCCGAAAGAGATCCGGGTTGCGCGCCGCGAAATCCTCCCAATCGGCATACTGACCGCGCAATCTCCGCTCGGCGATCAGAGCCAGAAAAGCGGCCGTGATCGTCTCGTGGTAAACCTCCGGTTGGCCAGCTTTCGCCGCCAGCCGGCGCAAACCGCGCGCCAGATGCAACAACGCCTCGGGAAAGGGATGCCGCTCGAGCAATTCGTAACTCACGCGTAGGTGCTCGCGATGTGGGAACTGTGCCGGATCGACCCGCCCGGCTTCGAAATCGGCCAGCAGCGCGCTCGGTTCACTTGTCTTCATGATCCTCCTCCACCAGCCGGTGGCTGTCGTGCGCGGTCAGGTCGAGGCCGTAAACCGTCCGCAGTTTTTTGATGTGGCCGAGCGTTTTCGGGCTGAAGGCGGATTTGCCTTCCAGCGCGTGAAGGGTCACGCCCTCGATCAAATCGCCTAACGAGAGGTCGAGGTACTCGGCCAGGGCCTTGAGCGTTTTGACGAGGGTCTTTTCCATCCGAGCGCCGATCTGCACGCGCTGCACTTTTTTCTCCCGCGGACTTTGTTTCATAGCTATATTGTTACCACGGTAACAACCTGGCTCAACTGAAATCAGATCGAGTTGTAGCCGGGATCGTTGATCCCGCAGATTTGCATCGACGGCCCTGGCCGGGATCACCGACTCCGGCTACAACTCGAGCTCAGCTCCGCTTCATCCCGCGAGCGAGGACGAAGCAGGCGACGCCTAACCCGCCCAGAATCGCCGTCGCGACGAGCCAACTGCCGGTCTCGGGAATATGGAGATACGTCCGGTCGTGGCGCACGCCGTCGGCCCAGCCGAGGAGGAAGCAGAGCAGCGCCAGGGCAAAAAAGATAACGCTGAAGGCAAGCGCGGACTCGCGACGTGATTGGCGCGGTGTGGGATCGGATGGTGTCATGAGAGCGATGGAGATTGGTAAGCGCCGTCTGCCGCCCCGGTCAAATGTTTTCCATTTCCGAGAGTTTCCACGTCGGCCGCCATTGGCACGACGGTTAACCTTAAACCGCAGCGGCCAAGAGGTGACGCCGGGAATGAATTTCCCGCGTCGCAAAGCTCAGCCCGTTTTCGTCACGAACGGCGACGTTGCGGACCTCCACGCGGATGATTACGGCGATGCGCTCGACCTGAAATTACCCCTGCTCACCGGCGCAATCCCTCTCGTTCGAGTGAAGGGCGCGCAGCAATCTTCCGGGGAGCACGGGCTGCCAGCCCGTGGGTCGGCGGAGTCTCCGGCGACGAACTTCGTTCCCCCGGCACGTCACTTGAGAGAGCCAGCTTGCAAGGCCACCCCAAAAAGAAGTGCGCGATGGGAGGCTCCCATCGCCAAAGGGCTGGCAG
>JBPCLI010000014.1:0-10127 GCA_051003415.1 Chthoniobacterales bacterium
TTCCTGGTTCGCGACACTGACGCGTCGTGCCCGGCAAAGCCTGTTTTGGCGAGGCGCAGAAAACAGCACGCGAGGCGCGTGCCCTCGCCGCACCTGCACTCGCGCGCAGGGAAACCATCAATCAGTCAACATTGTTCTGTGCTGCTCAAAGTGTTGACACCCTCTAGGCCAAATTCACCCCAAAACCGCTTGCGCGGAAAACCAATTGCCCTTAATTAAGCCTCCCCTTACTCCGGAGTGCCGGGAGACTGGCTCCGACTTTCACTTTTATGGCTCGTTCAACCACCAAACCAACTCCTAAAAAGCAGGCGAAGAAGGCGGCTCCCAAAAAGGTTGCTGCCCGAAAGGCGCCTGCCGCGAAGAAACCGTTGGCAAAGCAGAAGGCGAAGCCAATGAAAAAGCCCGCGGCACAAAAAACGGCGAAAAAGGCCGCTGCCGCTCTTGCCAAAAAAGCGAACGTATCGGCCGTTCGTTTGGCCAACGGTCGCACCAAGACGAACAGCGCGAATCAGACGTTCACCATCATCGGCAATCACCAGAAATCGAAGGAACGCCGGCTCGATCCATTTACCCGCTCCCAAAAAGAGAAGCTTCTCCAGCTTCGCGACGCGATGGTCGATTCCATGGCGGGGGTCGCACAGGATACGCTCCGCGCACGCGCCGAGGGAAGTGAGGCGTCCGCCTTTGGAATGCATCAGGCCGATGCCGGGAGCGACGCTTACGATCGCGATTTCGCGCTCAGTCTTTTGTCCCAGGAACAGGACGCCCTTTACGAAATCGACGAGGCACTGAAGCGGATTGAGCTCGGAAGCTACGGCAAATGCGAAATGTCGGGCAAGCCCATCATGCATGCCCGGCTCGAGGCGATCCCCTTCGCCCGCTACACCGTGGAATGTCAATCGCAGCTCGAGAAACAGAGCAAGGCTTCGCGTGTCCGGCAGTCGGTCACGTCGCTCTTCGGCCTAACGGATGAAGAAGCGCGCGAAGGCGAAGAGGAAGAAGTGGCCGCCGAAACGAAAGAATAACGAACATGGCCCAGGAAATCATCCCCATCGAATGCACGGAAGCGAACGCGGCCGGCATGCCCGCGTCGCGTTACATGTCGACGCGCAACAAGAAAAGCCCGCGCACCCCGAATCGGCTCGAAAAGAAAAAATATAATCCCTTCATGAAGCGGCATACGCTCCACCGGGAGACCAAGTAATCATGCAACCGAAAACCGCCAAACGCCGTTCCGCTTTCCGCCGTGCCAACCGCACCATGCCGCGTCGTCGCATCGATATCGCGACCGAGGCGATCGATTACAAGAATCCCGATTTGCTCCGCAAGTTCGTCACCGAAAGTGGCAAGATTCTTCCCCGCCGTGTGACCGGAATGCCGGCCCACATGCACCGCAAGATCACGCGCGAGATTAAGCGCAGCCGCTCGGTTCTCTTGATGAAGTAGGCTGCCTTTCGCAGCCTTCTTTAGTCCTAGCTGCCCTGTGCGTGCGCCGGCGGGCTGGTTGCTTCGATCGCGCTGAAGGTCTCGAGGATCTTATAAGTGTGGTTCGCTCCCGACGGCACCGACCACGAATCGCCCTCGTTCAGGATCAACGTCTGACCTTCGAGATGGAGTTCCGCTTTTCCCTTCAACACGTAGCCGACGGTCTCGTAGGGATGTTTTGAAAGCGGTTTTTTGTCGTTAGGCTTTTCATTCTCCCAGAGGCGCATCGCGATATGCACCCCGGAAGCGAGGAACTTTTCGCCCTGCGGGCCGTGCGGCGAAAATTCGGAAGTAACCTTGGTGACGCTGGTATCTTTCATCACTCTAGGAATCGTCGCCCGCGCTCCGCGAGGTTGTGCAGGCGTGCCTTACCCGGGAGACGTCGTTGTAGCCGGGGACGCTGTCCCCGGTTGCGTCCGGACGACAAACGGCGGTCCTTCGCGATCAAAAACCGCTCGGTCGGCAAGCCATCTCTGGTAACGCTCTGCCGGGGGCTGCAACTGGCTCGCCCCCGGCTTTAACTGGCGTCCCGATTACGGGAGAATGCGATCGGTCAGCGTATCCGTGTGGTAGGAGACGTGATTGCGCAGCTCGAACCAGCCGCCTTCTTTTTTATTCGTTTGCGCAACGCTCTTGGTCTCGTTGCTGGCGAACTTCTCCCACGAATCATAGCGGGCCACGCTCAGGAAATTCCACGCTGCGCCTTCGAGATGAGCCATGAGCACGTTACCCGAGGAGGTATCGTTCGCGCGATTGGGCGGCTCACTCAGCATTTTCTCCAAGGCGTCTCGATGGCCTGGAGCTGCGCGGTAGACCGAGACGGAATAAACGGACCCCGCCGTTTTCGAGGCGTCGCCGTCGACACCCATCTCTTTCGCAAACTCCGCCCAGGATGGGCCGTTCACGAAGGTGTCGTTATGTTTCTCCATCAATCCGCGCGCCGAGTCCGGCATCGGGGTAGCGGGATTCTCCACCGTCGCCTTGGTTCCGATATGTTGGATCTCTACGTAATCCCATTCGTCTCCATCCTGGTGGCGGAGGAGGATGCGGTGCTGCGAATCTTTGGAGTTGGGATCGGGTTGTTTCAGGAAGTCCGCCAGCTCGGCGGCTTTGCCGAGGGCCGCTTTGACGAAAAAGACGTGGTAGACGTCCGTCCGCTTGTTGCTCATGGCGGCGGACTGGGCCGAACCTTCCGCCGGTGTAGGACTCTGAGCGCAGATTGACGCCACTGGCGCCAGCCCGAGGAGAGTGAGTGCGAGGATTCGAATCAATGACTGCATAGTTGACCTTTCTTGTTGCCGGCCAATCCTCGTTCGAGGCCGCAACTTCCAGCGGGAAGGTGTTGGCAAACGAACGACTCGGCCGGTTCCTCCCGTTGTGAGGCTCAGCCCCAACGATGTCAACACATTCTCGGCCTAGGCCTTGCGAGTCCGCTCGCCCTGTTCGATCAACTTCCAGAACTCGCGCGTCTTTCCGAGTTGATCGTCTTCCGCCATCGGCAATTTGCTGCGGAAAAGGAAGTCGCGCAGCGTGTTCTTGTGCAGGACGCGGTGCACGGTGATACCTTCCGGGCTGCGCTCGAAGTAAATCCGATAATCTTTCGCCCGGTAACGATGAAGCTTTTTACCCTCGCGTTCGATCACCCCGAAACGGCTCGAGTCTAGGTTGTCGAGGTCTTCCGGCAGAATCTGGAATTCGGCAAGCAGATCGAGTTGAAGCGTTTTCGGCAAGGCCGTCATCTCCGCCGCGCTCAATTCGTTGAAGATGATCTGGAACATCCGGTCCTCACAGATACACACGGCGCACCCGTCTGCCAATGCCGGTAAAAATCTCCCACGGGATCGTATCCGCGCGCTTCGCCACTTCCGCCGCGAGAATTTCTTCGGCGCCTTGCTTCCCGATCAGGACCACTTCGCCGCCCAGTTTCACTTCGGGCACCGCGCTCACGTCGGCCATCATGAGATCCATCGTGACGCGCCCCAGGAGCGGACAGCGCTGGCCGCCAATCAAAACCGCACCGTTGCGGTTCGAGATCGAGCGCGGAAAGCCATCGGCATACCCGGCGCTGATCGTCGCCACGCGCATCGACTGCGGAGTTACGAATGTGCGTCCATAACTGACGCTTCGTCCTGCCGGCAGATGGCGCAGCAAAGTGACGCGCGACTTTAGCGCCATCACCGGCCGCAAAAATTTCTGCGCCGCCGGCAGCGGCGAGCAACCGTAAAGCATGAGCCCGGCGCGCACGATGTCGAAGTGGTGCCGGGGAAAGGCCAGAATCCCCGCGCTGAGCAGGACATGCGCCTTGTAGGAGCCGGGAACACGGGCCCGCATTTGCCTAACGAGTTCCGCGAATCGCACCAGTTCCTCTTCGGTGAAGACCGGATCCTCCTCCGCGACCGGGAGGTGAGTTGAAACACTGTGCAACCTCAAGTCGGGAATCCGCGCGATCTGTTCCAGCTCCGCGAGGGCGTCGTCCTGCCAGCAACCGATCCGTCCCATTCCGGTATCGACTGCGAAATTAATTCCCGCTGGATTACCGGCAAAGGCGCACGCCTCCTCCAGGCTCGAAACGGTCGCGATGAAACCGTGGGCGTTGATCTCCGCTTGTTCGCTCGGAAGGGCGGAGCCAAGAATCAGAATCGGTTGTGTGATCCCGCTCGCGCGCAGCTCCTGCGCTTCATGCAGGTTGGCCACGCCGAAGAGGTCCGCCGACTCGCGCAGCGCTCCCGCCATCTCGATCATGCCGTGGCCGTAGCCGTTTGCTTTTACGATCGCAAGAATCTCGGTCCCGGAGCCAACTCGTTCCCGTGCCACCTCCGCGTTGTGGCGGAGTGCGCCGGAATCGACTTCTGCCCAGCAGCGTTCCGCGCCTAACGATTTCATCTACTGGCCGGCGTGATGTGCGGCTCGCGCAAATAAATCGGTTCGAGCATTTCCTCGTCTTTACCTTCCACGCGGAGCGCGAGCTCCGCCAGCCGCAAAGCGCAGGGGTGCGCTAGCGTGAGGCGTTCGAATTGCGGCAAAGCCTGCGTGGCGAAGACCGGAAGATCCGGGCGAGCGACGAGGAACGTGCGCAGCTCCGGATCGGTCGCGAGGGTCGGGCCCTCGGCGCACACGCCATCAGCAACCCGGGCAAAGAAGAAGGAATTTCTCCGGGCATCGCCGACGACCAGATATTCCTCCGGCTCAAACGCACATATCGAGGGCAGGCCAAAGAGGCGCGCCCCGCTCGCGGCGCGGAGGCCGATGGCGGTGGCGATCGCAATCCGGACGCCGGCGTACGAGCCGGGCCCGAGCCCGACCACGATCGCTTCCGGAGCTCCGGAACTCTCCTGAATTGCGCTCAGGTTTTCGTAGAACAAACCAGAATCCTTCCGGTCGGCGGGGAAGACTTTCAGTTGCTCGCCACCTTGATCGCGCAGCGCCACGCTCCCGACCGACGATGAAAGCTCGAGCGCCAGCACCTTCATTTCGCGTCGTCGATGATCAGGCGACTGGATGCGTCACCGATCTGAAGCCGAATCCAGCGGGTCCGTTCAGGAAGGACTTGCGTAAAGCGATCCGCCCATTCGATCACAGTGACCCCGCCTTCATCCAGGTAGTCGTCGAACCCGATCTCGGCGAGTTCCACCGTCTGGTCGAGCCGATAAAAATCGAAATGAAAAACCGGCAGACGGCCGTCCCGATATTCATGCAGCAGGGTAAAGGTCGGGCTGGTCGCATCCGCTTCGCTCTCTAGGCCCTCAAGCAATCCCTTCACGAAATGCGTTTTCCCCGCGCCGAGGTCGCCGACAAGGCCGACGACATCGTTAGGCGCAAGCTCTTCCGCCCAGCTCCGAGCAAACGCGATCGTTTCCGCCACGCTATTGGAAGTGACTGTAGCCATGCAAGGACGAATGGTTTTGACGGCGCGTCCCCCGCTGGAAACGGCCGATGCGGGTGAGCGCAAGGCGCGGAAACTTTCGGCGCCATTTCCTTTCCAGGCCGGCGGCATCGTTAGGAGAGAGCGCGAAAAGCAGCTCATAATCTTCTCCGTCATTCATCGCCTGGTCGATTGAGGATCCGCGCCGACGAGGAACGGCGTCGGGATCGATCTCGAATTCGAGACCACTCGCCATTGCCAGTCGGGGAAGATCAGCGCCCAGACCATCGCTCAAATCCATCATCGCGTGGACCCGAAAATTAGCGGTCAACCAGCGGGCTTCCTCGATCCGCGGGACGAAATTCAGGTGCCCTCCTTTTCCCGAGCCACCGAGCTTTCCGGTGACAAACAAGACATCTCCAGACCGGCCGCCGCTCCGCCGCACGCAGCGCGCATTCTCGACCGACCCCACCGCGCTGACTGAAATTACGGTCGGGCCGCGGGTCCCGCTCGTCTCCCCGCCGACCAGCACGACTTTGAATCGATCCGCGGCTCGTTGCAGCCCCTGGTAAAGTTGCGTCACCCAGCGCGCCTCGCGCCCGGCCGATGCGACCAGGGTGATAAGAGCGTAATGCGGTTCGCCCGCCATCGCGGCAAAATCGCTCAGAGTCCGCATCATCGCCTTCCAGCCCACCTTCCGCGGCTTTTCGTTAGGCACAAAATGAACGCCTTCAACCACGCAATCCGTTTTCAGAAGAAGCAGCTGGCCTTTCTCCGGCGCTGCGACCACCGCGCAGTCATCGCCCGGGCCGGCCAGCACATCTGGACGCGTCTTAAACCGCGCGACCAGTTGCGCGACCAGCCGGTCTTCGCCCAGCTCCCGCAATTTCATTGCGGAACGAGATTAGGAAAAGCGAGGGCGCTCAGGGAAATAAAATTGAAGAGCGCGTGCATCGTCATCGAGACGAGGATGGAGCCGCTCCATTCGTAGGCCAGGGTAAAACAGCCGCCGAGGATGAAAAGCGGGCCGAGGCTCGGCAAATGAACATGCACAGCGGCGAAGAGAATCGAGTTTAAAAACAACCCTGGGCCGCGCCCGAGGTAGCGCTTGAACACGCCATAGAGGAAGAACCGAAAAATAAATTCCTCCGCCAGGGGGGCGATCGTAACCGCAAGGACGATGATCAGGATGCGTTGCTGGAGAGTTTCCGAGCCGGTAAACATCTCGACAATCTGCTGCCGGCTGGAGCCTTCCCCGATCAGCCAGCGGGAGATGGCGTCAGCTGCAAAGAGGAGCGGGTAAGCCGCGAAAAGCAGGACCGCGGCCATGCTCACAACTCGTCCGAAACTAAGCCGGGAAAAACCGCCTAACGACAAGACATTGAAGCCACGCAGCTGGAGGAGGACCGTCAAACTGGTGATGACAGCGAGGGAAAAAGCACCCGTGAGGAGCAGGTCACGCGTTTGAAAAGTGGCGTGCTCGACCTTC
The DNA here is from genome assembly GCA_051003415.1 of Chthoniobacterales bacterium. Taxonomy (GTDB): domain Bacteria; phylum Verrucomicrobiota; class Verrucomicrobiia; order Chthoniobacterales; family UBA10450; genus Palsa-1392. The sequence continues at coordinate 6,837 of JBPCLI010000014.1, forward strand.
GCCGCAGCCATGAGATTGAGGACAAACCAGGAGATGAGGAGAATCGCGGCGATCGCCTCTGGCACTCCGAGTTCCCGTTCGCCCAGTTCCGACGCGCCGTTCTGCCGCACCGCGACCTGACGATAAAGCGAGAGATAGACGTAAAGGCCCGCGAGTACGAGCAGCGCATTGATCAGGCTGTCGACCATCTCGCGGGCGCGCCGCTACGGAGCGTAGAAACCAGGCAGAAAATAGGCGCGCCCACTCTCCAGGCGAGGCGTGAGCTGGCCAGGCAGCGTCAACTCGATCTTCGTGTCGCCGCTTTTCGTGAGCATGCGAAAAACCCGGCCAAGACTGAAGGGCGGTCCGTACTTCACGACTTTCGCATCCGCCGCGTGGCCGAGTTCCTTAGCCTTCGCGTAGGCGTCTTCGATCTGGCCGAGGCCATCGATCAATTTGAAATCGAGCGCGTCGCGTCCCGACAAGATGCGTCCGTCCGCGATCCCGTTGCGCAAGCCATCGGCCGGCAGATTGCGCTCCTTCGCCACGATTCCGAGAAATTTTTCATAGGTCTTCATGACGAAGCTCTGAATGTAATCGCGCTCTTCCGGCGTGATCGGGCGCGCGCCATTCAGCATGTCCTTGAACTTGCCGCTTTTGAACACGACCGAGGCGAGCCCGATCTTGTTGAAGAGCTGCTCGTAATTCAGCGTCTGGATGATGACGCCGATGCTCCCCGTGATACTCGTCTCATTCGCCATCAAATATTCTCCGCCACAGGAAACGTAGTAACCGCCGGACGCAGCGAGTGATTCCATGTAAACGACAACCGGCTTTTTCGCCCGCGTTTTGACGACCGCATTGTAGATCATGTCGGAAGCCGTCACTTCTCCGCCGGGTGAATCGACCTCCAGGACAACGGCGCGCACGTTTTCATCGTTCCGCGCCTGCTCCAGTTCCCAGCGCAAATCATCGACCATCGATTCGCCGACGTTTCCGGCGACGCCGGTACTGATCAGGCCGCGCAGACTAACGACCGCGATCTTGCTCCCACTGCCGCGCGCCCCGTGCTCGACGATCATTTCCCGAAAGCGCGGCCGATATTCCACCTCGCCCCCACCGCTACCCTCGAACTTGTGAAAGGCGGTCGCGGCGAGGAAGAAATTCACCGCCACGCTGACGAGGAGCGCCACGAACAAAAAAATGCTAAGGCACCCAAGTGTTCGATTTGTCGCCATGCCCGGATGAAATCGCCGAAGAACGGCGGAGGCACAAGCCCTTTTCCAAGGGAAGACACGAGCGCCAAGGCGCTGGCAGGGAAGCCGCTCTTTGGGGATGGCACTATGACACCGTTGAATCCAAGCGGACACCTCAGCCAAAGCGAAGCGATCGTCCGGTCCTCGCCGAAAAGGCGGGCCAAGGGTGCCAAGCGTCGCCCCAAAGGCCTGTCCACGGTCGAGGCGAAATCGTGCGCCCGGCCGCGGTTTGCTTTCGCGCACCGAAGCCCTGCTTCTCGCGGCTGAGAAGGTATCCGCGAGTGATGTAGCGGCGGCCGTGTCGGCCGCACACAGGCTGACTTCGACTCGGGCGTCTCATCCTGATGCCATCGGTAGCTCCCTGCGGGCGACACGCCCGCCACTTCACTGACTGCGGCGTTGCAGGGGGGCGGTGCAGGATTACTTTGCCTCGCACGGCGCCCATAGCTCAGCCGGATAGAGCATCGGATTTCTAATCCGACGGTCGCAGGTTCGAGTCCTGCTGGGCGCGCGCTTTTTCACCCACCCGCAGGAGCAAGTCCTCAAAGGCGGTAACCGCGAACGGACTTTTTATCGGGCTCAGGGTCTTGTGTTCGAGGGCAAAAAGACCTTCGCTTACCTTCGTGATCGCGTCTTCGTTCCTCCCCTCTGCCAACAGGACCGCTGCTTCCGCTCGCAAGCGAGTGGCAACATCAAAGTCCAGCTTCCCGGCCGATTCGAGCCAGGAACGAGCACTGGCCGCGTCGTTCGTCTGGCCGGCGAGCAACCAGGCATATTCGCAGCGCACGACATCGCGCAGGTAGGGAAGGATTTTTTCTTCTCCCGCCAGCACATAATCCAGATGCGTCTGGGCATCGGTCCACTCCCCGCAATCGGCCGCGTAGTAAAACCCCAGGAGATGCCCATAGAGATCGAAGAGCGATCTGTCGCCTAAAGAAACCGCCGCCGCGAGCAGGGACGGGTCGGAATCAGCGGGACGTATTCCGGCAAGGCCCGTCGCGGTCAGAACCACCAGCGCCGCTTCCTGCTCCGAGCGATCGTCGCGCCGGAGAAGTTCGAAAAGCCGTTTCCCATCCGCTTTCATTCCGCCGACGCTGAAGGGCAGAGAGGTCGCGAGAAATAGAAACAGCGAGAGCAGGCCCGTTCCCGCGGCGATATTTTGTCCGATCGCACGGCTGGTTGAGAGTGTCAGCTCGCCGCCGAGCCAGTGGGCGAAGGCCAGTGCGCCAAGACCGATCAGCAGACGGCAAGCGGTCCACCGCCAATCATGACTGCGAGGCGCGTCGGGGTAACCCGGGCCGGATCCAGCGGCACACAGACGGCCATCCCGCCGCTCAGATTAACACTTCGATTCCAACCGGCCCGCACCCCTGCCGGTGTCCGGCGCAACATCAGGGGCCCGACCAGCCAGAGCATAAACGTCCCGCCACCCAGGCCGACCGCGATGACCCAGAGCACCGGCAGCGCCAGGACCGGTAGCAGATTCAGCCATTTGGCCCCTGAGACCCAAACAAAGAACTGCAGCGCGTAGCGCGCTCCGAAGTAGCACAGGGCTGCCCCCGCCGCCGCCCCAAGCGCGATGCCCAAATAATTTCCGGACAATCTCTTCCCCGCAGCCCGGGGCGGCGGCGGTCGTGGGACGACAAATGAAACCGAGTCCACTCTTTTCACTACGTCGCCGGAAGGCGGCGGGTTGCCATCAAATTCCAACCGGTAACGCGCTCAGTCAGCGACTTGGCCAGTATATTTCCGCTCGTGCTCGAGGAGCCACTTTTTGCGCTAGAGTCTGCCGCCGTAGCCGCAAAGTGTGCCGTCGGCCCGGATCACACGGTGACAGGGGATAATGATCGACATCATATTCATGCCGTTGGCGCGTCCGACCGCGCGGCGTGCGCCGGGGTCGCCGAGACGTTCCGCCATCCAGGAATCAAGACAATCGCGCCGTTTCGCGGTCGACGGCGGATCGCCAAAGACTTTTGTGAAAGCTTCCCGGAACCCGCTCTCCGACTCGAACCCGCTGCCGTTGCGCGCCTCCTCCACGCTCTCCCATCGCCGC
>JBPCLI010000015.1:0-69174 GCA_051003415.1 Chthoniobacterales bacterium
TGATCAACGTGCCGATTGCAATCGTTGCTGCAGGTCTCGTCATCGTCGGAATGCGCGAGAGCGTCGGGCAGAGCGTGGGCCGATTCGATTATTCCGGCGCCCTTCTCGCCGGCGCCGGCGGCAGTTGCCTGATGTGGGCATTTGTGGATCTCAGTCAGGGAAAGATCGGTCTGATGCAGGCCGCGCTCATCGCCGCCGGAATTATTCTGCTCGCCGTCTTCGTTTGGCATGAAGGGCGGACGCCGCATCCGATTCTGCCGTTGAGTTTCTTTCGCCATGCTGGCTACGCGGCGTCGATCTCTTCGTCATTCCTCGCCTTCTTCAGCGGCTTCGGCCTGAGCTCTTACCTGCCGCTCGTCACCAGTGCCGCGTTTCATGGAAACCGCGCCGTCGTCGGTCTGGTGGTGGGCTCGTTCACCATCGCATGGAGCGGGTTGTCGTTTTTCGCCGGACGATTGGTCCATCGCATTGGAGAACGGCTTCCGAGTGTGATTGGGATCGTAGTCCACATTCTCGGGCTTCTCCTTTTCATGGTGGCCTTTGAACACGGACTCGGCTGGGTCATCGCCGCCTCGTTAGTCGCAGGCGCCGGCATGGGACTGATCTCGCCCGCCCTGACCGTCGTCGTGCAAAACAGCGTCCCCGTCGCGCGGATGGGCAGCGCCACGACCAGCCAACAATTCATCCGCCAGGTCGGTGCTGCACTCGGCGTCAGCGCGTTCGTTTTGGCCGCGACCGTAGGCGGATTTCGCCTGGGCCTGTTGTTGATGATCGCGGTCAGCGCCGGGACATTCGCGTGCGTGCTGGCCCTTCCTGCGCACAGCCTCAGAAGCGCGCACGAAGTTGATGCGGTCGAATGAGAAAAATCGGCCTCGCTTTGCCTCGCGAGCTTAGAAAGAAGGGGCGTAGCTGCCGTACTCGCCTTGCGATCTTCGCCTAAGCACAATCACCATGCGTGGCCAGCCGGCTTAAGGTATCACATTAAGAAAGGTCGCTTTCGCTCGAGGGGGAAAATGGGAAAATGGGGGTCAGGTAACATGAAAACAGTTCCACGGAGCGTAGGCTCTGAGGAAGAGAAAGGAACTGTTTTTAAGAACTATGTTGGGATCGATATTCACAAGAAGTACAGCGTGCTCTGCGCGCAGGATGAAGCGGGGCGGAAGGTGAGAGAAGCGCGGATTGAGGGGCATGACGCCCGAGACTAAGCCCGGTTTTTTGAGGAGTTGGAGGGGCCGAGCCAGGCGGTGCTGGAAGCGTGTTGGAACTGGGGGCTGACCCATGACTTGGTGGAGGAGATCGCCGAGGTCGAAAAAGTGGTCCTGGCCCATCCGCTCAAGACCCGGTTGATTGCTGATGCACAGATCAAGACCGACCGGTTGGATGTCTTTGCCTTGGGGACCCTCTTGCGCGGGAACCTGGTGGCGCGGGCGCGCAAGAACCTGCTTCGCCAGCGGCTCTATTGGTCGCGGCTCCGCACCATGCTGCGCAATCGCATCCATGCCTTGTTGGATCGGCAACATGATTTGGAGCTGCCGCAATGTTCCGACATCTTTGGGGTGCGCGGGCTGGGCTTTCTGCGCCGGCTGGAATTGCCCGAGCCCGATGGGAAGCTCTTGCAGGAAGCCTTGGCGCTGCACGATCTCATCGCGCAGCAGATGCGGGCGCAAGAGAAGCGGATGGCGGCTGAGTTCAAAGTCGAGCCCAGCTATGAGCGACTCATGAGCCTACCGGGAGTCGGTCCGACCCTGGCCGCGGTGCTGGCGGCCGAGATCGACCAGATTGATCGCTTCCCAAGCGCGGAGAAGCTCTGCGCTTATGCCGGAGTGGTGCCCACGACTCATAGCTCGGGCGGCAAAGTGTATCACGGCCGGCTCCTGCCAGCCTGTAACAAATGGCTGCGCTGGGCCCTGGTCGAAGCCAGTTGGGTGGCGATCGGCTGCTCGCCCTACTTCGGCGCCCTTTATCGCCAGCAGCGCGCCCGCGGGAAAAAGGCCAATACCCCCATCACTATCGTAGCGCGGCAAATGTGCCGCATCCTCTTTGCCTTGCTCAAGGAAAAACGAAATTTTGAAAAGCGTCTGGAGAAGGCGCACTTTAGAGCTGTCCCCGGCTGCTCCGGTTGCACAGTGACGGCGGTCTCTTTCCACGGGAAGAGTTAATCCGCGCGTCTTGGGTCAGGATGGAGAGCCGGGGATCTGATGTTTTACCATGCGAACTGCAGTCAGCGTCGCCGAGAGAAGTGTGATCCCGCATCTTCCGTCCTAGCCTAACAATCAAAAGCGTTCTCAAAATAATCCACTGGACAGGCTCTTTCAGAGAAGTGTGCAAATCTTGACAGAGTTCCGACCACTGGGCGGATTCCGCACCTTACTCGGTGCACATGTGCAAAGACTAAACTTGCCGATATCTAGCTCGTCGCCTAGGCATGGGGGCATGAATCACCTGCGCAAAATTGGCTTGGCATCGTTTTTTTTCCTGGGCCTGGGCGTTTTGTGTGGGGCGCTGCATCCTTCCAAGATCGGGTGGACCCCGCAGACGGCGGCGATCGGTTCAGTGGTCTGTTATTGCATCGGTCTCATTCTGGCGCTGGTCGCGTTCATGCAGTCGCAGCGTGGCCATACTCATAACGGGACGACGAAGTTTCTGGCCCGCGGCCCATTCGCTCTAGTCGCGATTATCGCGCTCTTCTTTTTCCTGCGCGCCATGACCGGGTGGTGGTAGGCGAGGAGATCCGGGGGTCCGAGGCACATGGGAAACGTCCGTTTAGGTCAGGCTTTCTCCGCCGATCGGGTCAAGACTTGGGAATGGAATTTCTTTAATGTTTCGGTGAGACCGTAACCGAAAGCCCCCGGCGAGCGAAGGGGATGTCCGCCCGGGGGTGGTGCTCCCGTTGACCACCCCACGGCACGCCCGCATAGTGTGCCCCTTCATGTCGATCGAGCTGACCCGCAATTTCTGCATCATCGCGCACATCGATCATGGCAAAACCACCTTGTCAGATCGCCTGCTCGAGCGCACGGGCACGATCCACGGCCGCGAAAAGCAAGACCAGCTCCTCGATTCGATGGACCTCGAACGCGAGCGCGGGATCACGATCAAGGCCCACCCGGTCGCGATGCGTTACACCGCGAAAGACGGAAAGGAATACGCACTCAATCTTTTCGACACGCCGGGCCACGTCGATTTCGCCTATGAAGTTTCGCGCTCGCTGGCCGCTTGCGAAGGCGCACTCCTGATCATCGACGCGGCCCAGGGGGTAGAGGCGCAGACTGTCGCGAACGTGCACCTCGCACACAAGCAAGGCCTAACGATCGTGCCGGTGATCAACAAGATCGACCTGCCGAATGCGGATCTCCCGAGCGTCCATCGGCAGCTCGAGGAAATCCTCGCGATTCCAGCGGAGGAAGCGATCGATTGCAGCGCGAAGATGGGCATCGGGATTGAGGAGATTCTGGAAGCGGTCGTGCATCGCATCCCGCCGCCGCCCAAGCCAAAGGACGATATTCTGCGCGCCCTCGTCTTCGATTCTGTTTTCGACATTTACCGGGGCGTGGTCGCCTACGTGCGCGTCTTTTCGGGAAAGGCAGTAGCCGATCAACAGATCAAAGTGATGAGCACCGACACGCGTTATGAGGTGAAAGAGGTTGGCGTCTTCACCCCAAAGATGAACGCGCAACCGACTCTCAACGCGGGCGACGTCGGCTACATCATCGCCAACATCAAAACCACTTCGGAGCTGAAGATCGGCGACACGATCACCGACGTGCGTCATCCGGCGAAGGAACCGCTCCCCGGTTTCCAGGAAATTCACCCGATGGTCTTCAGCGGCATTTATCCGATCAACACCGCCGACTTCGAGCACCTGAAAACTGCCATCGGCAAGCTGCGGATGAACGACTCGGCGTTCGTTTACCAGCCGGAAAGCTCGGTCGCGCTGGGCTTCGGTTATCGTTGCGGTTTCCTCGGGCTGCTCCACATGGAGATCATCCAGGAACGGCTCCGGCGCGAGTACGACATGGACATTATCGCCACCTCCCCGAGCGTGATCTACGAAGTTCTGACCACCCGCAACGAAGTCGTGCCGGTCGACAACCCCGCCCACCTCCCCGATCCGAGCGTGATCGAGGAAATCCGCGAACCGATCGTGCGCGCCTACATTCTTTGCCCTAACGAATCGATCGGCGATATTCTCCAGCTCATCCTCGAGAAGCGCGGGGTGATGGATCACACCGAGTCGCTCGACACCCGCCGCGTCATGCTCCATTGCGAGTTGCCGCTGAACGAAATCCTGGTCGATTTCAACGACAAAATTAAGAGCATCAGCCGCGGCTATGCCTCGATGGATTACGAGCACGCCGGCTATCGCGTCTCAAATTTGGTCAAACTCGACCTCCTCGTGAATGGCGAACCGGTCGATGCCTTTTCCACCATCGTCCATCGCGATCGCGCCGAATCGCGCGGCCGCCAGTTGGCCTCGAAACTGAAAGAGGTGATCCCAAGCCAGCTTTACCAGGTCGCGATCCAGGCCGCGATCGGTGGCAAGATCGTGGCCCGCGAAACCATCTCCGCCCTGCGCAAAAACGTTACCGCGAAATGCTACGGCGGTGACATCAGCCGCAAACGCAAACTGCTCGAGAAACAAAAAGAGGGGAAGAAGCGGATGAAGAGCATCGGCAAGATCAATATTCCGCAGGAAGCCTTCATTCAGGTTTTGCGGTCGTCGCAATAGAAGCGCGATTCTCCAACAACTGATTTTGCAAACTTCTTTCCTCAGCTAGCGTTCGCCCAATGTTCGAGCCGCGCTATATCAAGCACAGCCACTTTCTCATCCGCCACGCGGAGAAGTTGATTCGTTACCGGCACGACCGGCTGAGCGAGTCGACTCTCGCCGAGCTCCGCGCCCAGATTGAAAAAGTGCGGGCGGCGATGAAAGCGCGCGATCAGCGCACGACGCATGAAGAATCAGAGCGCCTCGACGTGCTTCTCAGCCAGCACACACCGCCGCAGAAGGACGCAGTCTGGCGCGAAAATGTCGAAGTCATCCTCGTCGCGATCGTGGTTGCGATCGGCATCCGGTCCTATTTCATCCAGCCCTTCAAGATTCCGACCGGCTCGATGCAGCCGACGCTCAACGGCATCATCGGGCACCCCATGACCACGCCCGCGCCAAACATTTTCCAGCAGGTCTTCGAATTCGTCGCCTTCGGCCGCAACTACATCGACGTTGTCTCTGACGAGGAAAACACCATCATGGACGTCACGCCCCGGAAGATGTTCTTCTTCTTCACGATGTCGCGGATCACCTGCGATCATCAGTCGTTCAGCGTTTACGCGCCGCCGGAGATCTTGCGACAGGATTTTCAGGTTCTTCCCGGCAATAGCTATCATCGCGGGCAGGTCATCGCGCGCGGTGCAGTCGATACCGGCGACCAGGTTTTCGTCGATAAATTCAGCTACAACTTCATTCATCCGCATCGCGGCGATGTCTTTGTTTTCCGGACGAATCACATTCTCGGGATTCGCGAGGACCCGGAGGCAGGCGCGCCGTTTTACATCAAACGCCTGACCGGAACGCCGGGTGACGAGCTGCGGATTGATTCGCCCAAGCTTTACGTCAACGGCGGCCTCGCCAAGAACTTCGGCATTCGCCGCGTCATGTCGGCAGAGGAACCATACAAGGGCTACTCGCCGGGGCAGGCGTTTCTCGGCACGCCGAACCGCGCTTTCGTCATCCCGCCGCACTCCTATTTCGCGATGGGCGACAACAGCTACAACAGTTACGACAGTCGCTACTGGGGTCCGGTCCCGGAAGAGAACGTCGTCGGGCGCGGATTATTCGTTTACTGGCCCTTCACCCGGCATTGGGGCCTGATTCGTTAGGCGAAGTTTTCCCGATGTTCTCCGCCGTGCCGCGTGTCTATCCGCTGCTCGGGATGCTCGCCGGCTACTCCTTGGTCATGCTGGCAAATCCTGTGCGGGTTGCGCTCCGCGACGGTTTTCGCTGCAGTCTGCGCTTTAAGCGCGTCTGGCTTCTCTTCGCGCTCTTCGCGCTGGCTTATTCCGCCTTTCAGTTTGTCGTCTTCAGTCCGCTGCAATCGTCCGCGGATCTTCGCGTCGAACAATTCGCGTTTTGGGAATCGTGGCACTGGCCGATCTTCTCCCAGGTCTGGCGCGAGAGTCTCCTTCATACCGCGGAATCGGTGGCCGGTCTTTTCGACGCCGCCGCGACCACTTGCCCGCTTTCCGTTCTCGCCGCCCTCCTGCTCATTGTGAATTGGCGCGGACTGCACGGCAGTCTGGTGCGCGCCTTGCGCAAACAATTCGGCCCCGCGGGCTGGCTGATTTACGTCGGCATCCTGCTCAGCGCGCTCGCTTCGTTGCTTAAGCCTTTCATCTATTGGCAGCGCTCGGACCGCTTGCTTTTTCTTTCGCCGGCGCATCTCCTCCAGACCTCAGCCGCGGTCGACACCGTAGCGTTTATTTTCGAATACCTTTGCGCGGTTTACCTTCAGGTTTACCTGATTGCGGTCTGTCTCGCGTGGATCAAGGGGCTGAACTTTCGTGAGGGCGAGCTGATGCGTTTTGCCATGCGGCGCTTCAGTTTTGTATTGAAATGGCTCGGCCTCGTGGTGCTCGCGAGCACGCTCCTTCTGCGCCTGCCGCTTTTGGTTGCTTATTTTCGCGACGTGCCTGGCGTGCTCGATTATTTGCCGATCGGCCGTTGCGCCATGGCCGCGCTGATCATTTGTTTTTCCTCGATGCAGATTTCGCTCGTTCTGCATAACGAAAGCCTCGCCGAAGCCCTCCGGGCGCACTGGCAATTTGTTAGGCGACACGCTTATCGTCTCGCCTGGTTCCTCGTCATCGGCGCGCTCCATTACTGGTTTCTCTCCCTCGCCGACAGCGTCATCCGCGCGGCTGCGACCGAGCGATTGCTCGCCTTGTTGCTCTGGAAGATTTTCTACGTCCTGGCCCGAGCCTTCGTCACCGGCTGGCTGCTTGCCAGTTGGGTGGCCCTTTTTCGGCAGTGTGAAATCGGGCGGGCAAATCGCGAAACCTGGATCCGGTACTAGCGCCATGCCGACCGAGCCTTCCAGCGCCGAGGAAATCACTCGCGCCAGCCAGTCGAACCTGGCTTTCGCTTTCATTTCGTTAGGCAAAGAGCGTCGGCGCGACATCACGATCTTCTACGCTTACTGCCGGCTGATCGACGACATCGCCGACTCGAGCGAGCTGCCGCCGGAGGAAAAAGCGCGCCAGTTAAAGCTCTGGCGTGACGCCCTCCACAGGCCGTTCGCGCACGAGTCGCCGCTCGCCCCCAAGGTGCGCGGCTTGACTGAGCGCTACGCGATCACCCCGGCGATGCTGGAAGAAATCCAAGACGGCGTGGAGATGGATTTAACAATTTCCCGTTACGCAACTTTCCCCGACCTGCGCGAATATTGTTACCGCGTGGCGAGCGCGGTCGGCCTCGTCAGCATCGAGATTTTTGGTTATCAAAACCCGGCCTGCCGCGAATACGCGATCGAGCTCGGCCTTGCGTTGCAGGTCACAAATATCCTGCGGGACGTAGCGAAGGATCACGCCAACGGCCGAATTTATCTGCCCCAGGAAGACATGGCGCGCTTCGACTACGGCGAGGACGACCTGGCCGCGCACAAATCCGATGACCGATTCGTCAGGCTAATGGAGTTCGAGGCGCAGCGCGCCCACGAGTTTTTCCGAAAAGCCAGCGCGCTCCTCCCGCGCGAAGACCGGCGCTCGATGATCGGCGCCCGAATCATGTCGTCGATCTATCACGCGCTTCTGCGCCAGATGGAGCGCGATGGTTTCCGCGTCTTCAACCGGCACTACCGTTTGAGCAAACCGGCAAAATTCCTGCACGTTGGCCGGGAGCTGTTGAAGCTTCATTGAATAGCTTTCAACAACATCCGTCTTAACTGCACAGTTCGATTCTAAAGCATTATGAAAAAGTATTTTATCCCAGTGGTCTCAGCCGCGATTTTGTTGCCGATGGCGCTCACGTCTTGTGACACGCCGGTCGGTCAGGGGGCCGGATTCGGCGCGGCCACGGGCGCGATTATCGGCGGCGCGGCGACCGGCCGGGTACGCGGGGCCGCGATCGGCGCGGGCGCGGGTGCGTTGGCCGGAGCGCTTATCGGCGCGGCGGTCGAAGAAGATCAAGCGCGCTACTACCATGAGCCTTCCGGCGGTTATCCGTTTGGACGCCGGACGAGCACCCCAGGCTATGTTTACAGTCCTTACGGTCCGCACAACATCATCGATGTGCGCGGCGTGCCGCCCGGTGCGCTGGTGCGCGATCCGTCAACTGGTGGAATCTTTCGCCGGCCCTAAGGCCTTCTCTAAATCTTCGACAACGGATTGGTCGCGCTCTAGCAAGATCAACCCGTTCAGCTCGTCGATTCGTTCCCTGCAATGCCCAGAGCCGGACTGCAAAGCAGTAATTGTTTACCGCCGGGCGCAACCGCCGCAACATCGCCCGTGATCGCGCCTTCGCGCCTATGTCACGCCGAGCGTTGACCCGTGCTATGGTAAATTCGTCTCTTTTTTCCGCCAGGAAATCACCGTCCTGCCCGCTCACTAACGCCGACGGTTTGCCCGAGAAAGAGATCCCTGCCACGGATCCTCCGCACCCAAATCGGCCCGACCACAATCCGACTGCGAATCATAACCTATGGGTGCCAATTAAACTAACGCGCCGTATTTTTACAAATACCCGAGTGCCACAACGGGTCCTGCAGACAGGCGGGATTTTAAAAATGGGAGCGCGATTTGGAACGCCTCGGTAGACGCAACAATCACAGTTAACTTTCCAGAAATGCGGACAAACTTGGCGACAGGGCAGAGGGCGACTAGCTTTATGTTACCTGTAAATGATGGAGGTATCTATCTTTACTAGTCGCCCTCCGAGATGCATAGCTATTAGCAGGAATATCGGGGGCTCCAGTTCCGCCACTCGATGAGGGGGCTTGGAGAGAACGGCTTCAACGACTTGACTGATAAAATCCAGCGCCTTTGGAAATTCTCCTTTGTCCAACATTCCGAGAGGTCGGTAGCTTTCGACTACGCGGGACGCCTTGTTTTTTCGCTTCGAGTGAGCGTAGTACATTACATGTGCGGCCGCAATATTTGGCCCTTCCTCCGGTTCGACGAGAGCTAGGGAGTGACGGAAGGCGGAGTCGATCTCGTCGTCACCGGCAGTCGCAAAAATCGTCGCCTGGTTCACTGTCTCTTGCGGGATTCGGGCGACAACTGTAAATGCCACCGTTCCCGCCGGGACGCTTCGATAAAATTGAAAATGATCGCGCAGTCGGTAGTGGAGCAGATGAATCCAGCTCGTAAAGTAGTGCTTAAAGTCTTGATGAATCAACAGGCTTCCTAACTGTAGGTTGGGGAAGAAATCTCGCGCGATCCGTTCCGTGAGGCCGTCGTTTTTCATGGCATCTACCAGTAAGATTTTGATAGGACCGCCATTCCACTGGTAATGGTTCAAGTCTGCCTGGATTAATTCGACTCGACCGCCGCCATACTCGCGGACGACACGGCGCGCCTCGGGAAGAAAACTCTCGCCGGGCTGATAAAGACAATACGGAATGCGAGCCGGCATCCACTCATTCCATTCGAACAGATCGAAGCCGAAGACTTTCTCATTCTGAGAGTAGGCTTTTGAGCCGTGACTCAGGAGGCCTTGCGCCAGCGCGATCGACGTTGAACCCAACCAACAGCCAAGATCAACAATGGCACCTTCTATTCCAGCGTAATGAGCAGCGCTTTCGCAATAGAACGCTGCTTCTTCGGACGAGATCATGCCAATCTTGGCCCTAGGAACGATAGGTTCGGCGGCGTCGACCGGGAGATCTCGCCTTGAACGACAAAGACTTTTCACAGACCTAAACCATGGGAGTCTTGGCATAGAAATTTCCTAGCTTGCACAGGGCGACCACAGAATAGCATGATTCGACGTCCGTGTTTGAGCGACGGTTTTCCTCTGCGACGCGCAGCGGGAGCAGACAGAGAAGGTTTTGAGGTGTCGAATCAGGTCGTTCTCTTTTGCAGCTCGTCGACCATTTTTCTCGTCGCGTCATCCATCCGCACCAGCTCGGGCCAGCCACGGGTGTAGCCTTCACCGGATAATTTTCGGGTCGCGTCAAGGCCCATGTGAGAACCCACATTCTGCACGCTCGGCGCGTGGTCGAGCGAGTCGCTCGGGTTCGTGATGATCGTGGTGTCGCGTTTCGGATCGGTATTGGCGCACATCCGGAAGAGCACTTCGCTCGTGTTGTGGACGTCGCAGTCCTCATCCACTACCACGATGTATTTGCTGAACATCATCTGTCCCATGCCCCAGAGCCCGTGCATCACCTTGAAGGCCTGGTAGGCATATTGCTTCCGGATGCTGACGAAGACGAGGTTGTGAAAAACGCCTTCGGCCGGCAGCGCCATGTCGACAATTTCCGGGAAGTTCATTTTGAAAACGGGCAGGAAGATCCGCACGCTGGCCGAGCCGAGATAGAAATCTTCCATCGGCGGAATGCCGACGATCGTGGTCGGATAAACCGCTTCGCGCCGGTGCGTGATGGCGGTGAGATGAAAGACCGGATAATCCTCGACCGCGGTGTAGAAACCGGTGTGATCGCCGAACGGCCCTTCCGCCCGCAATTCGCCCGGCTGCACATAACCCTCAAGGACAAAATCAACGTCCGCCGGCACTTCCAGGTCATTCGTTAGGCACTTGACCAGCTCGACGGATTTTTTACGGATAAAACCGGCGAAAAGAATCTCATCGAGCCCGTCGGGCAACGGCGCGGTGGCGGCGAAAGTATAAGCGGGATCGCCCCCAATGGTGACGGCGACCGGCATGCGCTCGTTACGCTCGTAATAAAGTTTGCCGTGGCGCGCGCCGACCTTGTGCACCTGCCAATGCATGCCGGCCGTGAGGCCGTCGTAGACCTGCATCCGGTACATCCCGAGGTTGCGCGCGCCGGTTTCCGGATCGCGGGTGTGAACATTCGGCAAAGTGATAAAACGCCCGCCGTCCTTCGGCCAGCATTTCAGGATGGGGAGATCGCCTAACGAAAAATCGCCGACACCGCCCTCAAGCCGGTGCGCGATTTCCTGACAGGCGGCGGATTTTACGTGCTTCGGGCGCGCGTGAAGCAGGTTCAAGCCCTGCTTCAAAAGAGTCCATCCTTCGCGCAGATCCGTCGGCGGCTTGGCCTTCAGAATAAGCGAAATCTCCTGCGCCAAATCGCCTACGCTCTCGACCTGCAGCGCGAGCGCCATCCGCTTCTCCGAACCCATCGTATTGATGGCGACCGGAAACTTCGAAACCTTGCCGTCGATCAGCGGCTGCTCGAAGAGGAGCGCCTTGCCTCCGTCAGGCGATTTCATTTCGCGATCGGCCCACTCCGCAATCACGAGATCCGTCTCCACCGGCGCGCTGATTCGCTGCAATTCGCCGGTCTTCTCGAGGGCCGTGAGAAATTGGGAAAAAGAAGCGTAAGCCATGGTCGTGCGCCTAACGCTTCTTTACCCCGTTTTTCGCGCCGTCGCTACTTCGGCATGCTAACCAACCCTCGGCTGGTGTAATCGCCCAGGGTCAAGAGCAGCATGAGAAAGAGCCAGATCAAACCGGTAAAGGCGGCGAGATGCAGAAGCCGGCTGCTTCCTTTGATGTGCATGAAAAATAGCACGATCAAAATCGTCTTTGTGAAGGAGATAAAGAGCGCAATCGGAAGATTAAAGACGCCGAAATTGACGTAAGCGAGCCCCCATGTGAGCGCGAGAAGCCCCATCAAACAAAGGCAATTCGTCCAGTAAATCTTTGGCGGGTGAATCTTTTCCATCAGCGGTGTCCCGCCAGATAGAGGAGCGGGAAGAGAAAGACCCAGACGATGTCGACGAAGTGCCAGTAGAGACCGGCGACCTCGACCGGCATGTAATTCCCGCCCTCAAATCGACGCCGCCAGGCGAGCAGTGCCATCACCAGCATAACGACGATGCCTACGGTGACGTGAATCGCATGCAATCCGGTCATGGCGAAGTAGAGCCAGAAGAAAATCTCAGCCGCGCCTGGGTTGGCGTCGTGCCATTGGAAACCAGCACCCGGCACGAGGTGATCGACGAAGTCCTTGTGATACTCAAACCCCTTGATTCCCATGAAGACAATTCCCAAAAGCGCGGTCCCGAGGAGGAGCCAGATGAGGTGGCGACGCCGGCCGAGTTGGGACGCGCGGACAGCGAGCGCCATGAGAGTGCTGCTGAAGAGAAGGATGGCGGTGTTGGCGCCGCCCAGCATCACTTCCGTGTGCCGGCTGGCGGCGGCGAACACCTCCGGGTAGAGATACCGATAGACGGTGTAAGAAAGGAAAAGGCCGCCGAAAAAAAGCACCTCGGTCGCCAGGAAAATCCACATCCCGAGCTTGGCCGCTTCATGCTGCTGTTCGATGTCGTCGAACTGCTCAGCAAGAATATTTGGGGCGGCGGCTTCGCTCATCTCCAGAAAAGGATCGCGTCTCGCGGTCGAAGTGAGCCTCTCTGTTTAATCACGCCTCGCTGAAATGCGCCTCGGGCACCGGCTCAGTCTCGTGGATGCGGCCGTAATCGACACTGAGCCGATTGGTGCCAAGCTCGGTATAGATCTCGACAAAACGTTCGCCGTAACGCACATCGCGCCACGAATAACCTTGCTGACTTTGCACGGCTGCCGGGATGACCGTCTCGACGCAGACGACCGACGCCATCAGCCGCGTGTCAGCGGCCTCCAATAGCCCAGGAGTTATCCCGTGCAAAGGGCTTTGCTCATCAATCGTATGGCGCAAGGTAAGCGCGGCGGGAAACATGATGAGCCGGTCAAAGTGCAACTTGAGGGAATAGAAACGCCGCACCACCTCGCCTTCCTGGACCCTCTCATCGCGGTGCATCATTAGGCGAAATTCCGCTTCCACCATGCTGTGATGCCGCAAGTTAGCGACCCGCAACATCAGTGTTGGCTGACCGTCAAACGGCGCGATGACGATAGAGTCGCTGAAGAGGATCCGGGCAGTCGGTCGGGAGAACCGGACAAAGATCAAACCCGTGATCACGGCCAGCCAAAACATTCCCACCATGATCTCAACCGTCGCAACCGCGTGCCCGTAAACGGTCTGCGGATACATGTGACCATAACCAACAGTCGCGAGCGTCTCCGCGCTGAAAAACAATGCCCCAAGAAAAGAGCCCGGGACCATCTCCGCGATGCACGGGCCGCCGAGCGCGTAGAGCGCGGCGAAGAGCAGGTTGATCGTGAGATAGACCCCGAGGATCAGGAAAGCAAACCGCGACCAGCTCAGGGCAAGTATCCAGTGATAAATGTCGCGCCACTCCTGCTTCTGGGCATTGACTTTGAGAAACTCAAGCTGCCCGACACGTATCGAGATAGGACGCGAAGTTCTTTTCATCTTGGGAATCGGGATTAAGTCAGCCGACTGACGGCCTACTCTTCCGAGTCATAGTAGTCGATCGTCGCGCTGCCGCCTCGCACCAGCGTTCGCGCCGGAGAACGGACAAGCCATTTCTGGCTATCGGGATAATAGGAGGACTCACCGAGTGGATTATCGGCCACGACGTAGATGACAAGGTCCTCCGCGCCATCGTTGATTAATTGATGCGCCTCGCCCGGTCCGTAGATAAATGCGTCGCCCGCCTCGATCGGCGTCCGGCCACTCTCGTCGCGGGCCAGGCCGCGCCCGGAGATGACATGGTAGAACTCCCATTGCGCGGAGTGCGAATGATATGGATAAGGTGCCTGTCCCGGAGCGAGGCGCAGGATCTCGACGGCGAAAGGATGCCGAGCTCTTGCCTCTGGACTTTGCGGATCCCAGCCGAGCGCTTCCGAAAGGTCTTTGCCCGTTCCGCCAAACTTTCCCTTCGGCGACGTCCAGGAGTATTCCTCCAACTGATTGGCGTTGATCTTTTTCATCACGCTCTACGCGGACAATGCGCCCGTTGCGCTCTCGTATCTGGAGCGAAATTTGGCGGCTGCTTTCGCCGCTTCCGCATCGCGATCGAGCGGTGGGGCTGTCGTCACGAGGGAAGCGAGCAGTTCGCGGGATGCCCGTGTCACGGCCTCCACGGCTCGCGCGAACGGTTCTTCGTTTACCATTGAGGGACGGGTGAAGCCGCTCAGCTTCCGGACGTATTGCGTGGCGGAGGCGCGAATTTCTTCCTCCGTCGCAGGTGGCTGAAAATTGTGCAGCCTTTTGATATTTCGACACATAATTAATTCCTCTTCGTGTTGTTTCACGAAACGCGATTTGCTCGAAAAGTCGAGTCCTTGGTGAATGCGAAAACGCCGGTCAAACTCTGCCTCGTTCTCTTTCGGAAATATGACCAAGAAGTTACGTTTCCTCCCCGAGGCTGGTCCCTCCTTGCCAGTAGTGCCTGCTCATAGTTAGCAGTATCTCCCTAAACAAAACGAGCGCTGCGCTGCGTCACAGGTTTTATCTCTGCCTAACGAGGAAGTGAGGATCGGCGCCCAAGACTCAGCTTAACTTTATGAAAATTGACGTCCTTATCATTGGCGGCGGCCCTGGTGGTTCAGCCGCAGCCATGTTCCTGCTCCGCGAAGGCATTATCCCCGTCATCCTTGAACAGGAAGAATTTCCGCGATTCCACATTGGCGAATCGTTGACCGGTGAAGCGGCGCAGGTGCTGCGACGGCTCGGGCTGGCGGAAAAGATGGACGCGATGGATAACCCGGTGAAGCACGGCGTGCGTGTTTATGGCACGAATGCGACCAACAGTTGGTACGTCAAAGTTTCGTCCCGCGACCAGAACTGGAAACTTTCCGATTCCACCACCTGGCAAGTACGCCGGAGCGAATTCGACGCCATGATGTTGAAGGAAGCCGAAGAGCGCGGCGCAAAAATCATCCGCGGCACCGCGATCAAGGCGCTCCTAAAGGTCGACGGATCGTTGCGCGGAATCCTGATGCGCCGGCCGGATGGGATGGAGGAAGAGATCGAGACCAAAGTGGTGCTCGATTGCTCGGGCCAGGCCACTTTCCTCGCCAACCAAAAAGTCACCGGCCCAAAATACATGGGCAGCTACGACAAGCAGGTCGCCTTCTTTTCTCATGTCCGCGGCGCCCTGCGCGATAGCGGCACCGTGGGCGAAACGGCGCGCGACAACACCCTCATTCTTTACGCCCGGAAATTTCACTGGGCGTGGTTCATCCCGATCGACAAGGACGTGGTGAGCGTGGGGATGGTGACGCCGCGGGCCAACTTCATGGAAAAGAAACAAACGCCGGAGGAGTATTACCGGCGCGAGCTTTTCGAGATCAACCCCGAGCTGCCGCGCCGAATCTCAAAACTCGATCTGGCCGAGAAAGTCCACGTCATTCCGAACTACTCCTACCAGGTGCGCGGCTTCTGCGGGAAAGGCTTCATCTGCATCGGCGATTCGCATCGCTTCATCGATCCTATTTTTTCCTTCGGCCTCACCGTCACCATGCGCGAGGGGGAATTCGCCGCGCCGATCGTTAGGCAATATCTGGAAGGCAAATTGGACGACAAGGAGAACCCCTTCGCCGAACACCAGATGGCGTGCGAGAAGGGCATCGATAACCTGGAAGACATGATCGACCTCTTCTGGGAGCAACCGTTTGCCTTCTCCACCTTCGTCCATTTCCGCTACACCGAACAAATGACCGACGCCTTCGCCGGCCGGATCTACGAGCACGAGCATCAGCCTTCGACCTCGATCCTGTCGTTCCGGAAGCTGCTCAAGCGGACGCGCGAATATGACGCGGATGATTATTCCATTCCGATCGGCTCGCGCTACCACGCGGAGCGGGCGCCGCTCTGGGAACCAGATTCACCCGTCCCTGGCACCGAGGAATGGATCCAGCGGGGCCGGGGGCAGGAAAAGTTGGTCGGAATCTAGGCGAACGCCAGGCAAACCCATCGGGTTCCGGACGGCATCGACCTGCGATCAGAATTCGTTTCTGCTCGCCAAGCGGGAAAGGTGGATTTAGATAAGCGCCATGCCCGCGCGTTCCAACAAGCAGCCCGTCACAGTGGTCACCGGCGGCGCCGGCTTCCTCGGATCTCATTTGACCGATCGGCTGCTGGCGGAAGGACATCGCGTGATCGGGATCGATAACCTGATCACGGGCCACCTGACGAACATCGAGCACCTCGCGGGGAACGAGAATTACCGCTTCATCAAACAGGATGTGACTCAGTACATCTTCCTCCCGGATGAAATCGATTACGTTTTCCATTTCGCCTCACCGGCCAGCCCGATCGATTACCTCGAGCTTCCCATTCCGACCTTGAAGGTCGGCGCGCTCGGGACGCACAACACCCTCGGCCTGGCGAAGGCCAAGAAGGCCACCTTCCTTCTTGCCTCCACCTCGGAATGTTACGGCGATCCGCTCGTCCATCCGCAAAAGGAAGATTACTGGGGCAACGTCAACCCAATCGGGCCGCGCGGGGTTTACGACGAAGCAAAGCGTTTCGCCGAGGCGATCACGATGGCCTACCACCGCTATCACGGCATCGACACCAAGATCGTCCGCATCTTCAACACCTACGGCCCGCGGATGCGTTTGCGCGACGGGCGGGTCGTGCCGGCCTTTATCGGTCAGGCCTTGGCAGGCACGCCCCTAACGATCTTCGGCGACGGTTCTCAGACGCGCTCGTTTTGTTACGTCTCCGATTTGATCGAGGGAATTTTCCGCCTCTCGCAATCGGATTTCCATGAGCCAGTCAACATCGGCAACCCGCGGGAGATGACGATCAAACAATTTGCCGAGGAAATCATTCGCATCACCGGGACGGAATCGGGGATCGAATACAAGCCGCTGCCGGTGGACGATCCGAAGGTGCGCCAGCCCGATATTGGACGGGCGAAAAAGATTCTCGATTGGGAACCGAAGGTGGAATTTGAAGAGGGAATTGTGCGGACGATCGATTATTTCCGGCAGTGGCTAGAACGAGCCGCTCAGCGCTGAATCATTTCTTCGACAGGATCTACCGGCTTCCAGGACAAAGGGGAAAGAGGCGGGAACCCTGGCCGAACGAAGCCCGTTCTCGATCGCGGCAATCCGTTCCTATTTGCAAATTGCTCGCTTTCCCGCGGCCGATCATTTCAAATGCCAACTCCATGCATCGAAAAATAGCCCTGACGATTATGCTCGCGGCCTTCGCCGGCGCGGCTTCCGCGCAGACCCGTGCGACGGATTTTCAGATGACGAAAATCACCCGCAACCTCATCGCCTCGCCGGAATTCAACTACAGCGGCGCGGAAACTTTCCGCACCAACACACGCGATCGCTGGCTCGAAGTAGAGGTGGAATTCACCTCCGCGCTGGAATTCACCGACGAACTGACCTTCAAATATTTCATCCTCGTGAATGGCAAGCTGCTCACGGGTGAAGTGACGCACGTGAACATTCTGGGCGGAAAGGAGCTGCACTCCGTCATTTACGTCCCCCCGCGCGCCCTCGCCCACATCATGGGGAATCGCCCCGTGACCGTCAACGCAATCGAAAACGTCGCGGTCCAGTTGCTTCAGCAGGGCACGATCAAGGATGAGCAAAACCTGACGCGAGCCCGGGCACAATGGTACACCGGCCTCACCGCCGTCCCCGGCCTTACTCTGAACAAGAACGAAACGCCGTTCGCGCCGCTCTATTGGGACCGCTACGAGCAGATTAAGCCGGCCGGCCGTTAGTCCGCGATCCATGCCGGCCGCTCCTCGCATCGTAAGCCTCAACCTCGGCTCCCAATCGTTAGGCCTGGCGGAGTTTCAGAACCTGCCTAACGGCGGCCTTGTCCTGACCAGCTACCGCCTGCGCGAGATTCCGGCCGATCCTTCCGCGGAAACGGATCGCAACCGGCAGGTCAGCGAGGCTCTGCCCGCCATGATGCGCGAACTCGGGATCAAGCGTGGCCCGGTAGATTACGCGGTCTCCGGGCAGTCCGTTTTCGCGCGCTTCGTGAAATTGCCGTCGGTCGATCCGGATAAAATCGACCGCATCATCACCTTCGAGGCCCAGCAAAATGTCCCTTGCCCGATCGAGGAAGTAGTCTGGGATTACCAACTCGTCGGGAGCGGCGATGCGGAGAAAATCGAAGTCGTGCTGGTCGCGATCAAGGCTGATCTCCTTGAAGGGCTCAACGCCGCCGTCGAGTCGACCGGTTTGCAAACCACGCGCGTCGACGTCGCGACGATGGCGCTCTACAACGCGTTTCGTTTTAACTACAGCGAGCTGACCGGGTCTTCGCTCCTGATCGACATCGGCGCCCGCACGACCAACCTTCTTTTCATCGAGCCTGGCAGAGTTTTCAGCCGCAGCATCCCGATCGGCGGAGGCTCGATCACCTCCGCAATCGCGAAGGAATTCAACGAGCCGTTCACGGCGGCCGAGCTGCGCAAGAAGCAGGACGGGTTCGTTAGTCTGGGCGGCGCCTACGAGGAGCCTTCCGACCCGGAAATAGCGCGCGTCTCAAAGCTCGTCCGCAACACCATGACGCGCCTGCACGCGGAAGTGACACGCTCGATCAGTTTTTATCGCACGCAGCAGCAGGGCCAACAGCCGCAGCGCGTCTTTCTATGCGGCGGGGCGGTCAGCACACCCTATATGCGCGAGTTTTTCCATGAGAAACTCCGGTGGCCGATCGAGTTTTTCAATCCGCTCCGCAACGTCACCGTCGGCGAATCGGTCCCGATCGAGCAGGTCGCGCACAACGCCCACTTGTTAGGTGAACTCGTCGGGCTGGCACTCCGCAGTACCATGACGTGCCCGATGGAGTTGAACCTGCGCCCGGCCAACGTGGTGCGCCGGCAGCGCCTCGCCCGACGCCGTCCGTTTTTCGTTTTGGCCGGTGCCTGTTTCATCCTCGGCCTGCTCGGCTGGGGCTTTTATTTTCTCCGGGTGGCACAGGTCCAAGCCCGGGTCGCGGATAACCTCCAGGTCGAGGTCGACCGGATGCGCGGCGCGGAAAACCCGATCGCCAGTCTGCGCAAGGAAACGGCCAATCTCGACGCGATCGCGACGCCTTTGCTAAGCGCGATCAGCGACCGAGGCGTCTGGCTCCGAATTCTCGACGACCTGAACGCCCGGCTCCCGAAGGAGAATATCTGGATCACCGAGCTGGCGCCTACTTCCGGTGGACGAATCATCGGCGAAACGGCGCCGGGGACGTCGCCACCCGCCCCGATGCCCGCGCGCGGAGCCGCCGGCGGCGGGAAAACAGTCCCGATGATCGATGGCGTTTTCGTTAGGGGGCTTTATCTCTCCAATCCGAAGGAGCAGGAAATCGTGGTCGACTATTTCCGCAATCTGCTCGACTCCTCCATTTTCGAGGTCGATCCGAATGGGCAATCGGAAGTGATCAGGCCGAGCACGCCGACAAGCACGGAATGGGCGTATCCCTACGAGTTGCGCTTGAAACTGCGTCAGCCTTTTGCCCTGCCATGAACTGGTTTCGTCAGAACCGCTTCCTCGGTATCTTCCTCGTTACGCTCGTCCTTGCGACCGGCCTGAGCGTTTATTTTTTACTCTACGAGAAAGACGCGGCCGAGGAAACCGGAGCCCGGCTCGACACGACTGTGACCGAGCTCAATCGGCTGCGCGGGAGCGCGCCGTTTCCGAACGCCGAAAACCTGCGCAAGACAAAGACGCAGACCGACAACTATCGCAACTCGCTCCTCGCCCTCGAGATGGAGTTAAAAAACCGGATGTTTCCGAAGCCGCCGCTCCAGCCTAACGAATTCCAGGCGCTCCTCCGGCAGTCCACCACCGCCGTGGCCGATCGGGCGCGTGCGAGCAAGGTGCAGTTGCCGGAAAATTTCAATCTTGGCTTCGATGAGTACGCGACCTCGCTCCCGAACAGCCTCGCCGCCCCGCGTCTTGCCCGGCAGCTGCACGCGATCGAGTGGATTGCCGACACCGTCATCGACTCGCATGTCGATGCCCTCCTCAGCCTGAGCCGCAGCGCGCTTCCGGAAGAGAAAGCGGCTCCGAGCCCCACCCCGGCAGCTGGCCGCACTACGCGAAAGCCGAAAACGGTGGAACCTAATGCCACGATCGTCGACTCAACCTCGGTCGATGTCAGCTTCGCCGGCAGCCCGGCCGCGGCGCGGCGGGTCTTCAACCAGATCGCCGCGGCCAAGGAGCAAACTTACATCATCCGTACCTTACACGTGCACAACCAGGCCGACAAAGGACCGAAACGCAGCGGTGCAGGAGACGCGCCGTCGGCTCCCACTCCGGCGCCCCGGCCCGGCGGCGCGGCCAAATCGGGAGAAGCCGGCATCAGCTTTATCGTCGGGACCGAACACGTGAACGTCGCGGCCCGGATCGAGATTCTGCGCTTCGACATTCCGGAAAAGGAGGCTCGTTAGGCGATGGACTGGCTTCGGGCGAATTACGACCGCGCGGCCGTGCTCGCCGCCTCTCTCTTTCTCGTCCTCTGCGCGATCTTTATCTTTCTCAACGCCTCTGGGTTCAGCGAAAAATTCAGCGCCCTGCAGAACGTCCCGACGCCGAATAACAAGATCCCGGCCGGGAAGGCACCCGAGATCGTCGAGGCGATGGAGAAATTGAGGGCGCCGTCGCAGTGGACCTCGAGCGGACGCTCCGGGCTTTTCGTGCCGGAAAAACATTTCATCGGGGCCGATGGCCAGCCCGCCACTTTGCAAAACACGCTCCTTCATCCGCCCGTGCCTAACGAATGGCTGGAGGAATTCGGTCTTCCCATTACCGAGGTCGACGTCCTGACCCAGGATGCGGATGGCGACGGCTTCACCAACCTCGACGAATGGGAAGGCCACACCAACCCGATCGAAAAGAAATCGCACCCGCCTTACACCTTTAAGCTCAAGCTTCGCTCCTTCGCTCAGGAGGCATTCCCGCTCATTTTCTCCTCGTCGGTCGCGGAGACCTACGCGATCAACAACGTCAATCCGACAAAGCCGACGCAATTCCTGCACATCGGCGAGATTGTGGCCGGGACGAAATACAAGCTGACCGGCTACACCGAAAAATTCGATACTGATAAATACGGCACGACCATCGACGTCTCGGAACTGACCCTCGAGCAGGTCGACACCCATGATCAGGTCACGCTCGTGAAGGAAAAACGAGCCACCTCACCGGAGTCGGTCGCGAACTTCCTCTATTCCTGGAACGGCGCGGAGGAGACCTTCTCGGTGAAGAAAGATCAGGAGTTCTCGCTCAAGCCCCTGGCGGATATCACCTACAAGCTGCTCGACGTCCAACCGGATAAGGCGATTGTCATCGACACGCAGAAGCCTAACGACAAGATCGAGATTGGTCCGACCAAGCCCTGAGCGGCCAGCGTGCTCCGGCGGGTCGACACGGATCGGGCTGCCGGGCGTGGCGGACACGCCACATATTCGAGACGATTTTTGGCTGCGTTATTTCCTTGCCGGGCTCACCGCACCCAGTTACAACGCGACCACTGCTCATGAATCCCTTATCTCACCGCGCTCGAATTCTCCTCATTATTTCTCTGCTGGCCGTCCCTGGCTGGCTGGCCAGCGCGCAGAGCGTGCGGAGCATCGCCGAGCACGAAGTCTCGCGGCGCCAGAATGCTGTCCTCCAGGGACAGGCCGCGCTCGCCCGCGGTCGGATCGCACTCGAGACGAAGGATTTCGCCAAGGCGCACGATGAATACCGCGCCGCCGTCACCTTCCTTCCTGACGCTCTCACCACCGCCGCCGATCACGACGCAGCGGTTGCCGGTTTTTGCGAGAGCGGCGTGAAACTGGCCGAGCAGCGCATCGCCGAGGGCAAATACGGCGAAGCCGAGGTCATCGTGCGGGAGGCCGTCAGTGATCGTTATGGGCCGAATTGCCGTGAGGCTCTCGATCTCCTCGCTCATCTTTCCGAGCCCGGTTATTTCAACAAGACGATGGGTCCCAAGTTCATCGCCAAGGTCGAGGACGTGAAGAAACTCTTGAGCGACGCCGACGAGTATTACAGCTCCGGCCGCTACGATCTCGCCTTCAAGAAATACGAGCAGGTGCTCAACCTCGATCCCTATAACGTGGCCGCGCGCCGCGGTGAAGAGCGGATCGACAATACGAAAACCCACTACGGCGAGCAGGCTTACAACGAGACCCGTTCCCGTTCCCTCTGGCAGGTGCAGAAAGGCTGGGAAGAACCGGTCCGCCAATACGGGGAGTCGGTCGGCCCGATCAGCGATGCGTTCGCGCGGGACGCCGGCGGGACGGCGCGGATCACAAACAAGCTCAACAGCATTATCATTCCGAAGATTGAATTCCGCGACGCCAGCATCCGGGAGGCGATCGATTTTCTCCGTCAGCAGGCCGCGGCCAACGATCCTTCAAGCGAGGGAAAACGCGGAGTCGACATTGTTTTGCGGACGACGGCATTAGGCCGGGCCGAGGCGCCCACTCCCCCGCCGTTCCGGGAAACCGCGCCGCCCCTACCGGGTGCCTCGCCGGAAGCCGCTCCCGCCGGGATCGAACCCACCCCTGTGCCGTTGCCGGCCACTCCCTCGATTGCGCCGAGTGACTCGCGGATCACGATTACGCTCAACCAAATTCCGTTAGGCGAAGCGCTCCGCTATATCGCCAGCCAGGCGGGCTTGAAAGTGAAAGTCGAGCCCTACGCCGTCTCCGTCATCCCGATCAACGAACAAAGCAGCGACCTCTTCACGAAGGAATATCGGGTCCCGCCGGGCTTCATCAGCAGCACGGTCACCATTAACGCGACGAAACTGGATCAGGGACCAACTCGCGTCGGGTCGGTCGGCACTGCCAAAGACACACAGGAAACAACCGGTGGTCAGCTACTAGTTAATCGCCAGACCGCGCTCGACTTTCTGAAGGACCAGGGCGTACCCTTTCCCGCTGGAACGAGCGCTAACTTCCTTCCGCAAAGCAGCCGCCTGATCGTGAGGAACACGGAGGAAAATCTCGAATTGGTCGACGCGCTTGTTGAGCAGGCTAATGTCGGCGGACCGAAGCAAGTCGAGATCGAAGCCAAATTTGTTGAGATCACGCAAAATAATCTCAAGGAACTAGGTTTTGACTGGTTGTTAGGCCCATTCGACGCCGGCGCAAATGGCAGAGTGGTCGCCAACGGCGGCACCTCTGGCACTGCTCCCGGGGTAAATCCCCTTGATTTTCCCGGTTCAATAACAGGCTTGAATCCGGTCACATCGGGCAATCGCAGCGGCAATCTCGCGATTAGCGCCAACGCACTCGATGCGCTCCTCTTCGGGATGCCGGGAGCTAGTTCGCTCGCTCCGGGAATCTTCGGACTAAGCGGTGTTATGACCAGCCCGCAATTTCAGGCCGTCGTTAGGGCGCTCAATCAAAAGAAGGGCGTGGATCTTTTGTCGTCGCCGCGAATTACGACGAAAAGCGGCCAGCGCGCCGTCATCGAAATCGTTCGAGAGTTTCGTTATCCGACCCAATTTGATCCGCCGAAGGTTCCCCAGGGCAGTGCGAATGGGGGCGCAACTGCCAATGTCGTTACGCCGACCACGCCGACAGGATTCGAAACGCGCAACACTGGAGTAACACTTGAAGTCGAGCCCGTGGTGGGCCCTGACGGCGTGACCATCGATTTGAATCTTGTCCCGCAGGTGGTCGAATTTGAAGGCTTTATCAATTACGGAAGTCCAATTTTCGCTCCATCGAGCAACCCAATAACGCCGCCCTCCTTGCTTACGCCAAACGTCATTAACCAACCAATCTTTAACACCCGGAAAGTCACTACGAGCGTAAGCGTGTGGGACGGCCAGACGGTCGTGCTCGGCGGCCTCATGCGCGAGGACGTGCAGAAGACGGAGGATCGCACTCCGATCATCGGCGATATTCCTATTGTCGGGCGGCTCTTCCGAACCAATGTCGACCAACACATCAAGCGCAACCTGGTCATCTTCGTGACCGCGCGCTTGGTGAACCCGGCTGGTCAGCCGATCAATTCGACGGAAGAGGAAGAGGAGACTGAAACGGTCAGCCAAATCGAGCAGCCCGTTCTGCCGCAGGTTCCTTATTACAAAAAGTAGCGTGGTTTGCAGAGCCGCGCCGGCGGCGGTTTGCGAGCGGTTTGACTTTGTTGGGCCGGCTCCTACCCTTCGATATCATGCATCGTAAACTCTTTCCTGCGATCGCTCTGGCGATCGTCGCCAGCGCTTCGTTCGTTCTCGCCCAAACTCCCGCGCCTGGCGAGACTCCGGGCGCATCGGCTTCTCCGGCAAAACATCGCAGCCATCGGAAGGAAGCTTCCCCAACGCCTGTAACCGAGGTAGCGAAGGAATCTCCGACACCAATCCGGACTCGGAAGCAAAAGGAGAAGTTGACAAAGACCGAGGCGACGGCGGCCAGCCCAGCGGAGAGCCCGGCCGCATCGCCCGTCAAGCGCAGCCGCAGTCGGAAGGAAAAGGAGGCCACTACTGGGACAGAGAAGACCGCCGCCAGTCCCATGGAGAGTCCGGCCAGTTCTCCTGCCAAGACAAGCCGGAAGAAATCCGGCGGGCCGGCCACCGTTCCGACCCAGCCTTCCCCCGTCGTCACGCCGCCGACCGCTCCCGTTCCGGTCGCGACCGCTACGCCAAAGCGAGATATGCTCGGGCGCTTTTTCAACAAACCGACTCCCACGCCAATGCCGCGCGTCGCGGCGACGCCGGCCGAGGCGAGTGAGCCAATGCCGCCCGCGCTGGCTTCGCCGATCCCAGGCGGCGGCGGTGGCCTCGTCTGGGTCAACGAGGCAACCCATATCTATCACAAAGAAGGCTCGCGCTATTACGGTCGCACGAAGAAGGGCAAATACATGAGCGAAGCCGAAGCGACCGAAGAAGGAAATCGGGCCGCGGCCGGCAGTCGTTAGGCAACGATTTCCAGGTCGAGTTCCCGCCCCGGGGGGCGCCGGGCCGTCGCTCGAAAAGGGGCGTCTTCGAAATATTCTTCCCGGGGCCCCCGATTTTCTCTTTCTGTTCTCTTTGCGCCGGGATTGCGCCGCCAGCCGCTTTCCGATACAAGCGGCTCACTTCTTCATGCCCAAACCTTGCATCGTCATCGGCATTACCGGTGGCATCTCCACTGGCAAATCGACTTTCTCTCGGCTCTTGCGCGATCTGACGGCGGCGCCTCTTTTCGATGCCGACCGCGCGGCGCATAGCCTAACGGATAACGACCCGGAGGTTCGCCGCCTTCTGCGCGAGGAATTCGGGGACACGATTTTTTCTGCGGACGGCGTGTTGAATCGCGCCGCACTTCGAGCGATAGTATTTGCCGAATCGGAAAAGAAGCGCGCGCTCGAGCAAATCCTCCATCCGCGCATCCGCCGGCAGTGGTCCACTGCGGCGGAGGAAAGCCGCCAGTCCGGCCACCTTTTCCTGGCCGATATCCCACTCCTTTATGAAACCGAAGGTGAATCTTTATGCGATCGCGTTGTGGTCGTCGCCTGTTCCCATGCCATCCAGCAGCGACGCCTGATGGCTCGCGCTCACCTCGATTCCGCCGCCTCTCTCGCCATGATTCAATCGCAAATGCCGCTCCCACAAAAAATCGCCCGCGCCGATCACCTGATCTGGAATAACGGGGCGCTCTCCGTCCTAGAAGCGCAGGCCGAAATGCTGGCGCGGTTCTGGAACTAGATACCATGGACGACCAGGCTCTTACCGCCCCCGACGACATTTCTGATTCCGCCGAACCGGTGCCAGCCCCTAACGAGCCGACGCCGCAAGTGTTCGATTTGCCGCTCCTCCAGGATCTCAGTCCGACGGCCCTGCAGGAATTATTTTCCCGCTTCCAACTCCATCCCAATCCCGGCCGGACGCGGCACCAGTCGCTGGTCGATCTTATGCGCCACCTCATCTCGCGCGGCCATCTCGTCCGCACGAGCGGCTTCCTGGAGTTACCTCATGAGAGTCCGGCGATGCTGCGCTCTCCCCGCCTCAATTTTCTTCCCCTCCCGGAAGACATCGGCGTGCCGCATCATCTTATCCGCCACTTCGGCCTCCGGCCTGGGCAGTCTTTGAATGGGACGATTCGCCTCCCGCGCGATCGCGAGAAAACGCTCATGCTCGATCATGTGATCTCGATCGAAGATCAACCGACCGACCAATGGAAAGCGCCGACCGCGTTCGACAATCTGACGCCGCTCTACCCAGAGGGCCGGATCATGCTGGAGAACAATTCCGCTGATTCCGCCTGCGTGCGCGCGGTCGATCTGCTCACGCCGCTCGGGCGCGGCCAGCGCGGCTTGATCGTCGCTCCGCCGCGGGTCGGCAAAACGATCCTCCTCAAGCAGATCGCCAAGGCGATCCGCAAGAATCATCCCGACATCGTGCTCATCATCCTGCTCGTGGACGAGCGACCGGAAGAAGTGACCGATCTGCAACGCGAGGTGGATTGCCAGATCTACAGCTCGACCTTTGACGAACCGCCGACCCGCCACGTCCAGGTCGCGGAGCTGGTAAGCGAGCGGGCGAAGCGCCTCGTCGAGCAAAAGAAGGATGTCGTCCTCCTGCTCGACAGCATTACGCGGCTGGCGCGCGGATATAATTCGCTCGTCAAAGGCAAGGGCCGCACCATGTCGGGCGGCGTGGAAGCGAAAGCCTTGCTCAAACCGAAACGATTTTTCGCCGCAGCCCGCAACGTCGAAGAAGGCGGCAGCCTAACGATTCTCGCGACCTGCCTGATCGAGACCGGCAGCCGGATGGACGAAGTGATTTTCGAAGAGTTCAAGGGAACCGGGAACATGGAACTGCATCTCGACCGCTCGCTGGTCGAGAAACGCCTCTACCCTGCGATCCACATTTTGCAGTCTGGCACCCGGCGCGAAGACCTGCTTTATCATCCCGAGGAGTGGGCCCGCGTGCAGTTGTTGCGGAAGGCGATGGCCGCCCTTCCGCCACTCGAAGCGATGGAGCAGTTGATCAAAAATCTGCACGCGACGAAATCGAACGCTGAACTCTTGCTCGCAGGTCTCCGGTGATTGCGTCCGATTCACAACTCACGGAAATCCTTCCCAGCCTCCGCCGCTTCGAACGCGTCGCGGTCGATACCGAGGCCGACAGTCTGCACTGCTATTTCGAAAAGTTGTGCCTGATCCAGCTCACTTTCGACGGCCAGGATATTCTCGTTGATCCCCTCGCCCAGCTCGATCTCCAGCCGCTCTGCACCGCGCTCGCCGAGCGCGAGATCATTCTGCAAGGGATGGATTTCGATCTGCGTCTGCTCCGGCGCACGTTTAAATTCCCGGTCAACCAGGTTTTCGACACCGTGATCGCGGCCCGCATGCTCGGTCTGAAGGAATTCAGTCTCGCCGCACTCGTGCAGCAATATTTCGATGTGACTCTGGCAAAGGGCTCGCAGAAGGCGAACTGGGCACGCCGCCCACTCCCGCAGGCGATGGCCGAATACGCGAAAAACGACACCCACTTTCTCATCCCGCTGGCAGCGAAAATGGAAGAGCAAATGACGACCCTCGGACGCATGGACTGGTTCCGCCAATCCTGCCAGCGGGCTCTCGAGCAGACACTCGTCTCGCGGGAACGCGACCCGGACGAAGCCTGGCGCATCACCGGCAGCGGAACCCTTCCGCCGCAGACCGGCGCTGTCCTGCGCGCCATTTGGCAGTGGCGCGATCGCGAGGCGCGGCACGCCGACCGGCCTTCGTTTCACATTCTGCAAAACAGTGCCATGATCGAAGCCGCGAAAGAATTCGTCGCGGGAGAGACGCCGGATTTCCGGCATTTGTCGGAGCGACGCCGGCAAGGTTTTCTCGAGGCGGCGCGCGAAGCCCTGGCTTTGCCGGAATCCGCCTGGCCGCAAAGGCTGCCGCGGATGAGCCGGACGCGGACGCCGGGATTCGACAAAAAAGTAGAAGAGCTGCGGCGGCGGCGCGATCACCGCGCGAAGGAACTCGCGCTCGACCCTGCCTTCATCGCCCCGCGCAGCGCGCTCGAGGGCATCGCCGCCGACCCGACGCGGAGCCAGGCGCTGCTCGTGCAATGGCAGCGCGATCTGCTCGGACTTTAATTCGTTAGGCGTTACTGCTGGGGCGTGGGCAGACCTTCCGCCGCGGCCGTCGTCCCCGGCGCCGTCTTTTTCTGCTGGATCGCGTTGTAGGGCCCGGCGTCATCGCTCGGGTTATAAAGGTCGCGCCGGTTCGACAGCGTCGTACAGGAAGTCGCGCCGATCGCGAACAGGCACAACAGGAGAAGTAATTTCACGCCGGCATCGAATCAGACAGGCTCGGGGGTGTCAACGCGCCTGAGAAACCGATTGCGCCCGGCCCGCCTTCGCGGGAAGTTCGCTCTCCGTCAGGGGCTATGGACTGAGGACTAACGAACCCCGCCAGGGCAGGAATGCAGCAACGGTAGTCTGATTCTCTTTGCCGTAGTCCTCTGGCGGTCTTTCTTTTACGCAACCCGATCGTCTCCCATGAAATTGCTCAAGGTGAAGTCGAGCCGCTTTAGCGCAGTCGTCGAGGCCGCTGGCCCGCCGCAGGTTTATACCCTCTGGCAGGCGCCGGAAAAGGATCGGCACCTCCAGTCCCAGGTCCGGCAGAACCGCGTCCTGTCGATCCAGCGCTCGGAAAGCGGCTCGGATTTCGGCACCGTCGGTCTCGCGAAACGGAAAGGCGCGATTCATCTCGTCTTCCCGAAATCCTTGAAGCGTTTCGCGGATCAGCGGATCGTGGGCATCAAATGGGAGCTGGTCAAAAAATAGCGACGCCCTTGCCTAACGAGACGTCGGCGACCGGATTGAGCGAGGATGAACGCCGGCGCTATTCCCGGCACATTATGTTGCCGGAGATCGGCGTCGCCGGCCAGGAACGTCTGAAAGCGGCGCGCGTCCTTTGCCTGGGCGCGGGCGGGCTCGGGTCGCCCGCCGCCCTTTATCTCGCGGCCGCGGGCGTTGGCACGATCGGATTGGTCGATGACGACCGGGTCGCGCTCTCAAATCTGCATCGCCAATTGCTCCATGGGGCGAAGGACGTCGGCCGTCCGAAAACCGAGTCGGCGCGCCAGCGCCTGCGCGATGTGAATCCGGAGATCGACGTGCGCCTTCACTCGTGCCGTTTCGAGAGCGGGAACGCGGAAGAGATCTTGCGCGATTACGATTTGATCGTGGACGGGACGGATAATTTCGCCACCCGCTACCTTTCCAACGACGTCGCTGTCTTCGCGCGCAAGCCTAACGTTTACGGCTCGATCTTCCGTTTCGATGGACAGACGACCGTCTTCGCGCCTCACCTCGGCGGACCATGTTATCGCTGCCTTTTTCCTGAACCGCCCCCGCCCGGCGCGGTCCCTAGTTGCGCGGGGGCCGGCGTCCTCGGCGTGCTCCCGGGAATTGTCGGGACGATGCAGGCGACTGAGGCGCTCAAGCTGATTCTCGGGATCGGCGAACCGCTCGTCGGCCGTCTGGTCCACTTCGATGCCCTGAAGATGAAATTTCGCGAGTTTAACCTGAAGCGCGATCCGGAATGTCCGGTTTGCGGCGATCACCCGACGATCACCGAGCCGATCGATTACGAAATGTTCTGCCACGGCGCGCCCGATCCAACGCAGGCCGTCGCGCAGATCCAGGTGTGCGAACTGGACGAGCGGATGCGCTCGGGCCGGCCCTTCATCCTGCTCGATGTGCGGGAGCCGTTCGAATTCGAAATGGCGCGGATCGAGGGCGCGAGTCTGATTCCGTTAGGCGAATTGCCGAACCGCTCGCGCGAACTGGACCGCGAGAAAGAGATTTTTGTTATCTGTCACAGCGGAGTGCGAAGCGAACGGGCCGCCGAGTTTCTGCGCTCGAATGGATTTCCCAAAGTCGTGAATGTCGCGGGCGGGATCGATGCGTGGTCGGAGGAAATTGATCCTGATGTTCCGCGTTACTAGTTCCGCCCGGCGCGTCCTCCTTGGATGCCTCCTCTCGTTAGGCATGCTGGCTTCCTGCAATCGGATGATCATTCCGCGCCAGGTCCAACTGGGAAAGGATGCGGATGCAAAAACGGCCGAGGGCAGCTACGCGGAGGCGATTAACCTCTACGAAGCGGCCCTCGATGGAACCCCGGGCTCGGCCGACGTGCACTACAAGCTCGCGCTCATCTACGACGACAAGATGAACGACCCGCTCAATGCGCTGCATCATTTCAAGCGCTTCCTCGCGCTCGAGCCGACCGGGAAACGCGCCCAGGAAGTGAAGGGCTTCATGAAACGTGACGAGCTGACCTTGCTCACGAGTCTGACCGGCGATTCGATGGTGCCACGCTCCGAGCTGGTCCGGCTGAACAATGAAAACCTGAGCCTGCGCAAACAAATCGGGGAAGGATGGGCCAAGGAAAAGGCGATGAACGCGGCCGATAAAGCCGCTCACGCGAAACGCCCGCCTAACGAGAAGATAAAGCGCACCGGAAAAGAGCACAGCTACACGGTGCAACGGGGCGACACCCTCGCATCGATCTCGCGCAAGTTTTACAAGAGCTCGGCCCGCTGGCAGCGAATTCTCGACGCCAATTCCGATATCCTGACCAAGCCGGGCGATTTGAAACCGGGACAGATGCTGGTTATCCCCTAGCCGCTGATTCCTAATGTGGAAGGGGCCCTTGTGCCCCGATCTCTGAAGGCTACGCTTTGGCTGCGGACGATCGGGGCGCGAAGGCCCCTCCCACATTGCGTGACGGCGGTTGGTTTTCGATTACCTTAGTAATTCTGTGCGCATGAAAGCCATCGAACGAATTGCTCCCGACGTCGGCTGGCAGCCGATTAGTTTCGTCAACGCGTATCTGGTTGGCCATCCGGGCGAGCCGTGGGCCTTGGTCGACTCCGGCTTACCGGGACGCGCCGAACAGATTTTCGCCGCGGCCGAGGCGCGTTTTGGCGCGGGCTCGCGACCGGCGGCGATTTACCTGACGCACGGCCATTTCGATCACGCGGGATCGGCCCGGCAGTTGGCGAAGAAATGGGAGGTCCCAATTTTCGCGCACCGGATGGAACTCCCGTTTGTCACTGGACGCTCCGATTATCCGCCGCCGGATCCGACCATCGGCGGCGCCATGGCGTTTCTCTCCCGCTTCATGCCCCACCGGACGCGAGACCTCGGCAAGCGAGTCCGGGAACTGCCTAACGAGGACCTTCCGGGACTGGCGGGCTGGGAGTGGATCGCCACGCCCGGGCATTCTCCCGGGCACGTTTCATTTTTCCGCAAATCCGACCGTGTCCTGCTGGCGGGCGATGCTTTCGCGACCATGAACATGGATTCCTGGATCGGGCTGGCGAGTGGAAAAAAAGGGCTGGCTCGCGCCGGCGCGCCATTCAACATGGATTGGCGGGCGACCCGCGAGTCGGTTCAAAAATTGGCGGACCTTCGGCCTAACGTTGTCGGATGCGGTCACGGAATTCCGATGGGGAACGCAACTTTGCCTGATCGGTTGCAGCGCTTTGCGGAACGCTTCGAGCGGCCGCGCCACGGGCGTTATGCCGACGCGCCGGCCGTGGTGAGCGAATCGGGTGTGGAGTCACTTCCCCCGGCGCCATTCGATCCGGTGCCGCTCGCCACCGCCGGAGCGTTACTCATCGCGGGGGTCGCGCTCGGTTCCGGCTACATGGAAGACCGGTTGAGCGATTAACCGGGCGAGACTGCTCGTTAGGGCAACGGAACCCGCCATCTCCCTGACCGGGCGAATACGGTAGCGGTCAGACCCCGGTGCGAAGCTGCGTGACCAAGCACGACAACCCTCCGGTGCGAACGGTCATGCCGTCTTGCACCCCATCGCTCACCGTCGCGGGCCGCGGCGCAGCGGTTTTGGGAAGAAGCCTAACGTCTTTGATCACATGCTTGACGCGCGCTTCCTTCAACCTGGCCGCGCTCGCCGGCCCTCACGAAACAGGCGAGCGGCAGGATGAGACAGAGAACCTTGAATGAGTTCGAAATTTTGAATGGGAATTCGCGCGGCTGGAGGGTCATCCTCATGTCGCGATGAAGCAGGAGCCGCGCGACAGGGTCAAGGATGCTCCGGCCGCCAGCGGGCATCCGATCAGACGTCGAACTTCGTAGCATGACCGAATGTTTCCTTTACCCACTAAAACTTTTCCGGTGGATGCCGAGGCATTGCGCGCCGCCCTCGAAGAAAGCATCCTCCGCTTCGTTAGGCCAATCGGTCTAATCGTAACGGTAGAAGATGCCGGTTATCCGAAACTGGCGGCGATCCGCCTTTCGCTCGATGGCGCGAGTGCGGGAGAACGACAGCCGCCGCGACCGCTCCCCCCGGTCGGCCCGGTCGAGCCCGGATTGCGGGTTGAAGATTTCCAGGTCAGCGGGCGACCAATCATCGTGCAGCGGGCAAAGGTAGAACTCACCTGTTCCGCGCGCGACGTTCAATTCAACCAGGGACGAGACCGGGATGGGAACGTGCTCCTGCTTCTCCAGGAGGCCACCAACGGCCGGGTGGAAGTTGCAATCGCGCTGAGTGATCTCGAAGACCTCGTGCTCGGAGGCGCGCGAACGGAAGCGGCGAAGCAGGGCGTGAAAGTGGAAAGCGTCCGGATCGAGCTGCAGGCCAGTTCCGAGCGCGCGCTCGAGGTGATCGTATACGTGAGCGCGAAGAAGCTCTTTCTCAACGCCGCCCTCCGGATCAGCGGAAGCGTGGCGATTGACGGGCAATTGAACGCCCGTCTCGCCGGATTGAAATGCGCCGGTGAAGGAGCTCTCGGTACGCTGGCCTGCGGCTTCGTCGCTCCTCATCTCGCACGCTTTGACGGACGCGAATTTTCGCTCCTCGCCCTGCCCTTGGGCGAAGTGAAGTTGCGCGATGTGCGGATCGCGGCCGGTCGCGAACTTCGGGTGACGGCGCAGTTTGGCCGTCCCGCCTAACGAATCGAAAATCGTGCCCGGGTCTTCCTACCCCTGAACGCAAGAAAGGACGGGCTCGCTCGGGAAAGCGAACCCGTCCTTCTGCCGTCCTGCCGCCCTTCGGCGGACAGGAAATTATTCGTGCTCTGGATTAGACGCCGGTCCAGTAATACGGAGTCACGGCGAAGTGGTCGTAGATCTCCTTGTTCCAGGACAGGCTGTTCATGTCGGGCCAGTTCTTTTCGTCAAAGAAGGTGCCGGCCTCGATTTTGGCTTTATCGGCGTGAAGGACAAAGCCAGGGGTATCCTTTTCGCTCTGACGCACCAGCGTCCAAGGCACCATCGTCATCATGTCGTCGCCTTTTTTGATGAACTCATCCTTGAACGAGACCACCGCATAGGCGGCCTTGCCGGATTTGGCGTCGACGATCACGTCGTCGATCTCACCGATGTGGTTACCGCTCTTATCGAAGAGCTTGGCGTCGTCCACCGTGCTCATGCGCACCAGCTTCTTGTCGGTGCTGCCGGCGAAATCCTTCTTCCAGGCTTCGTCGTTTTTTGTCCAGGTGCTCTTCTCGTAGCTCTTTTCTGCGCTGAGCTTCGCCTTATCGAGCGTGGTGGTGACTTTGATCTTGCCGTCAGTCGTCGTCTTGACCGTGATCGCGTCCCAGGTCACCGGGGTAAGCTTGTCGCCGATCCCGATAAAGCCGCCGGCCGCGAGGATGGCGTGCATCATGCCGCCGGAGTTTTCGTCAAAAACCACGTCATTGACCTGGCCGATGTCGTCACCAGTGGTGTTGTAAAGATCCGCGCCGATCAGTTGCGAGCTGCGGATGAGCTGGCCGTGGAAGCCTTTCTCATCGTGCTGTTGCCCGAGGGCGGGGAGTGCAGTCAGCCCCAGTGCGAGGCCGCAAATTGTTACGGCAGATAATAGTTTTTTCATAGTTTGGTTCCTTTCGTATTAGAGGCGATCCGACGCGATCGCACTCCCGCAAACTGGTTGCAAAAATGCTAAGCCAAACTGATCAAAAGAGGGAAGTCTTCGAAGGCGAAGAGAATGATCAGCTCGAACCGCTCCCTTAGGTTTCGAGTTTCTTTTGTGGCGCACGGAGAATTCCGTCGCTGTGCAACAATATACCACAGGAACCCATTTTTTCCAGTCGATTGGCCTCATTCTCCCAGCTAATCTGGACCGCTCATGACGAACGCTCAGACTGCATCTCCTTCTGCGCTGCCTTCCCCCGCCCTGGGTTGGCTGGTGATCCTGGCTCTCGCCCGCCTGCTCCTGCACTGCGCGACGAACTGGCAGTACGGATTTCATCGGGACGAGCTCGGGCTGCTCGACGACGCGCGTTACCTCGACTGGGGCTATGTTTCCTATCCGCCCTTCACCCCTTTCCTTGCACGGATCGCGCTCATCCTCTTCGGGCCGTCGCTGGTGGGCGTGCGTTTCTTCGCCGCGCTGGCGCAAAGCGTCGCGATGGTTTTCACCGGCTTGATGGCGCGCGAGTTGGGCGGGCGGCGCTGGGCGCAGATAGTCGCGGCGTTGGCGGCGGCGGTTTCCCCGATGGCGGTCTGCATGGGCACGATGCTGCAATACATCGCGTTGGATTATCTCTGGTGGGTGCTCGCCGCCTACGGCGTGATCCGGCTCCTGCGCTCGGACAATCCGCGCTGGTGGCTGCTGATCGGCGTCGCGCTCGGTCTCGGGATGATGACGAAATACACGATGATCTTTTTTATCGTGGGCATCGTCGCCGGTGTCGTGCTCACCCCAGCACGACGTTATCTGAAAAGCCCGTGGCTCTGGGCCGGTGCCGCGCTCTCCATCGTCATCTTTTTGCCTAACGTCATCTGGCAAATCCAACACGATTTTATCTCCCTCACTTTCCTGAACCACATCCATGAACGCGACGTCGAGATCGGGCGCACCAGCGGCTTCTTTGTGCAGCAACTTTTCGTGAGCGCGAATCTGTTTACTCTCCCGCTCTGGCTGGCGGGACTCTGGTTTTACTTCGTTCTGCCGGCAATGCCGGTGGAGCGAGACTCTGTCGAGCGGGGGGAAGAACGCCGCCAACCGACGCCGCACCAAAGCCCAGGCTCGACGGAGTCTCGCCCTACCAGCGGAAGCGACCGACGTTATCGCGCGCTCGGGTGGATGTTTCTCGTGCCGCTCATTTTGTTTTTTCTGGCGAAAGGTCGCTTTTATTACATGGCCCCGGCTTACCCGATGCTCTTCGCCGCGGGGGCGGTGCTCTGGGAAGGCTGGCTCGCCCGGCGCAGCGAGCGAGCCGCGCGCGCCGGACGCATTGCGACCTGGAGCGCGCTCGGGGCGAGCGCAGCTATTAGCGCCCTCATCATGCTGCCGATTGCGCCGATCAATTCTGCCGGCTGGCGCCTAACGAGCAAGATTCACGATAATTTCACCGAGCAAATCGGGTGGCCGGAGCTGGCCGCGAGTGTCGCCGGAATCTATCAGGGACTGCCCGAAATGGAGAAAGCGCACACCGCCATCCTGACCGGGAATTACGGCGAAGCGGGTGGGATCAATCTCTACCGCCGCGCGCACGCTTTGCCGGAGGCGATCTCCGGCACCAACACCTACTGGTGGCGGGGTTACGGCGCGGAGCCGCCTGAGGTCGTGATCCTGGTCGGTTTTTCGCGCGCGTCCGCGGAGCGTTTCGCCAACCAGGTGGAGCTGGCCGGTCACATCACCAACCCTTATGGCGTGAGGAATGAGGAGACGAAAGATCATCCCGAGATTTTCGTCTGCCGCGGTTTCAAGAAATCGTGGCCGGAATTCTGGAAAAATTTCCAGCGCTTTAGCTGACAAAAAATAATGCGACCGGGCCAGAAAATGAGACTGATAAATAATGGCGACCGGTTCCTGATCCCATCGCCTAGCGACTATGCTGATTAAGATTGGATTCGATATTGAGTTTGAGCTGCGTGGACCGACCCCGATGGTCCTGATGCTCTTCGTGCATCCCTCACGCCAGGGCGATCTGCGCCAACCGGAAGAATTGCAGGTCGAACCGGAGGTAGCGGTCTCCTATTACACCGATCTCTTCGGCAACCGCTGCGCGCGGCTGCTCGCCCCGCCCGGAAACATTCGCCTCGCGCTTGAGACCTTGATCGAGGACAGCGGGGAACCCGATCCGCAATCACCGGATGCGATCCAGCACACAATCGAGAACCTGCCCGACGAGACGCTCGCCTTCCTCATGCCGAGCCGGTATTGCGAAGTGGATAAGCTTTCCGATATCGCCTGGAAGCTTTTCGGCGAGACGGCACCGGGCTGGCCGCGGGTGCAGGCCATCTGCAGCTGGGTGCACAACCATATCAAATTTGATTACCAAAAGGCCAATCACACGAAATCCGCCTTCGATGTTTACAACGAGAAAGAGGGCGTCTGTCGCGATTTTAGTCATCTCGCGCTCACTTTCTGCCGCTGCATGAATATTCCGGCGCGTTACGCTACCGGCTACATGGGAGACATCGGCGTGCCGGTCGTCCTGCCGATGGATTTCAGCGGCTGGTTCGAGGTTTACCTGGGCGATCGGTGGCACACCTTTGACGCCCGCCACAACATCCCGCGCATCGGTCGCGTCGTCATGGCGGTCGGGCGCGACGCCGCGGATGTTGCCCTAACGACAAACTTCGGGAGCGCGACGCTGAAGAAATTCTTCATCATTAGCGACGAAATCGTCGAAGTCCCGGCCTAACGACACCGTTCCCCGGAAAGCTGTGATGCTCAAAGCCCTTCCCTGCGCGCTTTCTACGGTCCGGTTTTTCCGGGAAGCGGACCCGCTGGATCGCAGGCGGCGAAGCCATCGATGTGGCGCGTGAGCAGACCGACCCAGCCCTCGGCGGCCCAGCGCGAATGCATTTGCGGGGCCGGAAGCAGGCGCAGATGACACATCCGGGTCCACCAGAAATTGCCCGCAAAAAGCCAGAACTCTTCCAACTGCATCCAATGGCAGCCGTAAGCATGATGCGTCTCCAGACTGGACAATGCTTTCCGCCAGCGCTCCACGGTGTAATAAGTCATCCGCTGGCGCCAGGCGGTGTTGAAGGAGCTGGGCGTAGACGCTCCCTTGGTATGAGCGTAAAGAACGAATCCCTCCAAGCGTTGGCTTTCCTGCGCGAGCACATTCAGGGTGACCTGTTCCCAGCCTTGCTCGCTCGATGCGATCTCACTCCAACGGCCGGAGTGATCGTTCAAAAATTTGCGGACCGCCGCAGTGTTCCGATCGTTGCCGACAAGGCCGACACCTAGTGAAAAATCTTTTTCCTCCCCGAGACCGGATGTCTTCAAGGCTTGAAGATGTTCTTGGACCGGCTGCCGCCACTCCCCATCCGCGTAGATGTGATAGAAATGATGAAGCTTGCGGTCCGTCATCGCGGCCAAACGAGATTTACTGCTTGCTCAGCCGGCGGAAAAGCCAGGTGCCGATGACGATGAAGAGGAGGTTGGGGAACCAGACGAGCAGCTCAGGATGGATCCTGGCATTGGCCCGCATCGTGTCGGCGATGATGATGAAGAGAAAATAGAAGATCGCCACGACCAGCCCGGTGGCGAAGCCGACCGAGGTCTCGCGC
Source organism: Chthoniobacterales bacterium (assembly GCA_051003415.1). GTDB lineage: Bacteria > Verrucomicrobiota > Verrucomicrobiia > Chthoniobacterales > UBA10450 > Palsa-1392. Next base: position 37,474 of record JBPCLI010000015.1, read on the forward strand.
CGATGCGTGGTGATGCCTAACGGCACTCCAATGAGGGCAAATGCAATGCAGGAGAAGGGAAAAGAGAAGCGCTTGTTGATCTCCGTCTTCGTCGCACTCTGATCGCGCCGCGCGCCGGTTTTGAGCTGCTCCATCAGTTGCGAGAGAGACAGCTGGGAACGGCTCGGGCGCTTTTTTTCCCGCTCATAAAGCTCCTCGAGGCTGATCGGAAGGGTTCCTTCGGCCAGGCTGATTCCGTCCCTGATCCTCGTCAGATCGTAGGGATCCTTGGCGTCGCGTTCCTGGTAACGGGCCTCGTAGAGATGGAGGAGGAGCCGTTTGTTAGGCAAATCCGTTTCCAGCATCCCGGTCCGGGCATGGGTGACGCGGACGGGAAGATCGTGCTCGTCCATCTGGAAGACGAGGATGTTCTCCAGCTTGTTGCCCTCTTTCTTGCCGACGTAAATCTTCCGGCCCGGGAATTGGTCGATCACTTGGTCGCCGCCAAAGAGCGCGATCGGATTCTGGGTCGCAAGATCGAAAATGCTGCTCCGCAATTTCTCCTGCGCGGCCGGCGCCACCGATACATTCAGCCAGAGACAGATCGCCGTGCTCACCACCGCCAGAAAAGCCAGCGGCACGCAGACCCGCGTCACACTTACCCCATTGGCGCGGAGCGCGATCAATTCGTTATCCGCCGAGAGCCGGCCGAAGACCAGCAGGACGGCCGTCAAAAGTCCCCATGGGATCGTGAAGATGAGCGAGAACGGCAGAACGTAGGCGATAAACGTGATGAGAAACTCCAGCGGCACATCGTGATTCACGAGCAGCGGGAGGAGCTTGCGAAAGATATTCCCCACCACCAGGACGAGGCTCAGGACCACGATCGCGAACAACACGTTCACGAGCAGCTCACGGCCGACGAAGCGATCGATCAATTTCATATTGGTAGGTAGGTCTTCATTGCTTCGACTCCGACGGCTTGTCTAGTCCCAGCCGCAACATCCCGCCTCGAAACGCCGGTTGCAGCTGCGGGAATGGATACCTCTCGCGCAACCGCGCCTACCGAGACGCTTGCTTTTCCGGCCGGGCCGGATATCGGGAGAACATCATGAAATCAATCCTCACCGTTATGCTCTGCACAGGCTGCCTGCTCATTGCCGTCGTCGGCTGCACGACCACCGTCAGCGAACCGACACCGACCACGACCACCACCACCCACTCGACCACCGTCCATAGTTCTAGCGCGACAGGTTACTAAGTCACCTGTGAGACCGGCTCTCCGCCCGGCCCTGCCTGCGTAGACGGAGGCCGGCTTGCCACGACCAATAAAAAGAAAAACCCACGCCACCCTGCGGCGACGTAGGCGTTCCCCCAGAATAATCTTTAATCGGGCTAACTCACCCGTACGGAAAGGCGACTGCCATTCCCGTTAGGCGAGATCGCTGCCAACGGAGCCAGCTCCGGCGCCGAAGAGGCCGAGGCCTCCGGTTTGCTTTCAGTTGGTGGCATCGTCACTGGATCGGATGGCAGGCCACACCCTGCGAATTGCCATCCCCTGCCTGCGCGATGATCGCGAGCGTGAGGCCCGCCGCCAGACCTTCGAGCCGGGAAAGTCGAACGTTTCAATCACTTCGATTGTTGCCCCCGAGGCGATGTTTCCGGCCAGCGGCAAGGCCGCCAAGCCCACCGCGCCATACAGATGTCTTACTTTCATAATACTGATTTCCTTTCGCAGGGGTTGTTTCGTTTGTAACTCTCGATCGCGAAGGTGATGCGGCATCCCTTCCGGCAGAATGACGAATGACCGACAACAAATGCCATCCCGCCGGCGCTACCGCGCGGAGGTAACTCCTGAGTGTCACCGCAGAAGTCAGATCGACTGATTGGCGGTACTACGTGGCACTGGCGACGGCACACCGAAAAGTCGGGCCGGTGACGAGAGACACGCTCAGCGAGCATTGTGCCCTGGACGCTCCAAAGACCGGGCAATGCGCCGAAAAATCAGACCGGGCGCTTAAGGGCGGGTCGAGGCGCTGAAAAGGGCGCTTAGCTAGAGACGCGAATCGGAGCGTTATTCCCGAACGTCTCGCGAAAAGAATTGCTTTTTCTTTGCCGCTGCCTAAACGCTCGAAAACCATTGCCTATTCATCGGCATCAACTGGGAGGACATGAAAAACAATAAAAATGAGATTGCGTCTGCTACCCCTGGTTCGCCTCTTCTTTCTGGCAATAATGGGACCAGCCGTCGGAAATTCCTTGGCCAAGTCAGCGCGGCACTTGCCGGAAGCGTAGTCCTGGCAAAAGCAGCCTCGGCCTCGGGGCAAACCGCTCGCGGTCTTCTCGGGGATGGGGTGGCGCAGTCGACCGCGCTCGATCCGCGGGTAAAGCGGTCTTACCAAATCCGCAAGGCAGCGGCGCTGGCGGAGGGCCACATTCCCGTCCCGCCGCACACGACGAACGGCGACGAGCAGCTGTATCCCGACAAGTCGGGCACTTACTCGAAGGGGGTTCTACAAGATGGGATCTGCCTGGTGAATCCAGACGCTTTCCGCAGTCTTCGCGAGGCGATTAATAACGGCACTTTTGAGGCTTTCGAGAATGTGATCACGGGCGGGACTCGCACGCTCAACGGACCGCTCGGCGGGCGCGCCTTCGCCTTGGAAGGAAGCGACGATGTGCAGTTTGGGAACGCTTCGTCGCCGGCTAACCAGGTCAATCAGATAGTAGTGCCGCCCGCGCCTGCGCTCGCCAGCACCACCTACGGAACGGAATTGGTCGAACTCTACTGGGCTTCACTGCTGCGCGATGTCGCCTTTAGCGATTACTCCACTAACTCGACAGCCATCCAGGCGGCCGCCGAGCTCAACTCCATGCCGGAATATCTCGGACCTCGCGATGGGACCGGAACGGTCACACCAGACCTACTTTTCCGCGGCACTTATCCCGGAGACGCGGTTGGGCCCTACGGTTCCCAATTCCAACTCTTGCCGACCTTCCTCGGGGCGCAGGCCTTGAACCAACAGCTCAATTCCTACCTCGCCGGGCAGGATTTTATGACCAACGCCACCACTTTCGAGGCTGTGCAGAACGGCATCGACAGCGGTGAAGTCGTCGTGACGGATACGGTCGCGCGTTATATCACCTCGGGCCGCGATCTGGCCACCTTCACCCGGCAGGATGTGCTCTTTCAGGCATATTTGGTCGCCTCGCTCGTTCTGAGCACCCTCAAAGCGCCGCCTAACCCGGGCAGCCCCTACATCGGCTCCACCAAGCAAAACGGCTTTGGCACCTTCGGCGGTCCCGACATGGCGGCCACACTCGCCGCCGCCGCGCGCCTCGCTATCAATAACGTCTGGTACCAGAAATGGTGGATCCACCTCCGCCATCGCCCAGAGTCCGGCGGCGGTATCGTTAGGCAGATTCTGCAGGGCTTTGGCAACACCCTCGACGGTCACGCGAATGACAACGTCCTCAATTCACAGGCCGTCGCTACCAGCTTTAGCAAATACGGCGACTACTTCCTCTCGCAGACCTTCCCCGAAGGCTCGCCGGCGCATCCAGCCTACCCGACCGGCCACGGCACGGTCGCCGGCGCCTGCATCACCGTGCTGAAGTTCTTCTTCGACGGAAGCTACGTCATTCCCAATCCCATGTGGCCGACGGACAACGGGCTCTCGCTCGTTCCCTATACCGGCGGGGATGCAGGACAGATCACGGTCAATGGCGAACTGAACAAGCTCGCCAACAATGTCTCCTTCGGGCACGGCATTCACGCCGGTATTCATTGGCGGACCGATACCAGCTCGTCCGTGCAACTCGGTGAAGCGGTCGCGATCAGCATGTTGCAGGATCGGGCAGCGACTTACCCGGAGAAGTTCACGATCAGCCTAACGAAGATCGACGGCACGATCGCGACGATTTCGAACGAGTAATTTGGACCACCATGCAGCTGGAGTTGCTCCGGATGCCTGCGTTAGCTCAAATCAGCATCTGCCGTTCGGAGTCGCTCGCGGCTTTCGCCTTCTTGAAATTCAGGTCGAGCTCGTAGTCGGGATGCTCGGCACGTTGCGTACTGTCGAGCAGACCTTCGATTGTGGTCAATTGCACGCGGGCGAACTTGCCGGCGCGGCTTTCGCAGAATCCGACTGACGCTGCATCTTTTCACCATCGCGGATGTTGGCTTGTCCAGCGAGATGAAAAGCGCGATCTCCGCTTTCCCCGTTCTCCTACGTGATCGGACGGTCGCCTCGAAATTGCAGACTCGTGAGCACAGCCGTTCTTGATTTCCCATAAACTCCTCCGTGGTGTTTGATTACTTCATTGGATTACTGGCCGATAGCGTCCCCTGGTTTCTCGGCGGCGCCATCTTGGAAGCTGCCTTCGAAGCCTGGCTGCCGGCATCATGGGCTATTGCGCTGGTTGAGTTCTCCGCGCGCGTCCGTCGTCCATGCCACCGTCGCCGGCGCGATCCTTCCCGGCTGCTCAATGACCACCTATCCCGTTGGCCGCAGCGTTGCAACGACGTGGAGCGCGACTCGGAAGGCTGACGGCGTTCATCATGATTTCGCCAATTCTCAGCCCGGAAAGAATCATCCTCACCGTCGCGATGCTCGGGGCGAAGCTGACCGCAGCCCGGATTGTTTTGCCCTCATCGCGACCCTTGTCAGGATCGGCAAACGGTATCTACCGTGCGGCGCTACGCATCGTCGCACCGCTTTCGCGGACGTCTTCTTCGCGGTGGTAACGCTGCCGGGCGCTGAGGATACCCGCGCGGCCGAGGTAGCCGATGACTTTCTTCGGCGCGGCACGATCAACCACCGGCAAGCGGCCGACATCGTTGCGGAGAAGCTTGGCGATGACATCGTAAAGGGTCTCGTCCGGGTAAGCGACGACCAGCTCGGTCTGGCCGGCCTCCAGCACGGTGAATGTCTCATCACGCGAGCGTTCGAAAGCGCGCACGACGTCGCCGCGGGTGATGATTCCCACAAGCTCGCCCGCTTCGTTGCCGAGCAGGGTCCCCTGATGCGAGCAAAGGAGCGGGTCGCCGCTGGCGATGCGCGCGGAATAGCGCGGCAACGGCGTCGTCGCGGGCAGGAGGGTAAATTCTCGATCCATCACCTCTCCCACGCGCATCAGTTCGAAGAGGTCGACGCTATATTCACGCGCGATGTGTTGCCCGCGGCGGGCCAGTTTCTCCGTGAGAATAAAGCGCCGCATCATTAGCACCGTCACCGCCAAGGCCGCGACCGATTCGCAAAGTAAGGCCGGGAGCGCGTTGTAATCCGCGGTTAGCTCAAGAATGAAGAACACACCGGTAAGTGGAAAACGCATCGTTCCGCCCATCATCCCGGCCATCGCCACCATCGCCCACAGGCTGGGATCGCCCACAGGCAGCCATTGACCGACGAAGGCTCCGAGCGCACCGCCGATGATGAGCAACGGAGCGAGGACGCCGCCCGAGGTGCCGGAACCTAACGAGATTGACTAGACGATCGCTTTCAGGAGGAGGAGCGAGACCACGGCCGCGCCTACGATGTGACCCTGAAGCAGACCATCGATTAAGTAGTATCCCACTCCCAGCACACGTGGATCAAACCAGCCGCCTAAACCGACAAAAATGGCGCCCAAAGCGGGCCACCACATCCAGTGGATGGGCAGCTTGAGGAAGATATCTTCGCAAAAATAAACCAGCACGGTCAATAACCCAGACCCGAAACCGGTTAGGAGGCCAATCAGCACTGCGCATAAGATGGTCGTCGCCCCGAGGGCGGCATGCGGATGAACAGGGAAGATAGGTCCCGCACCCAGCAAGGGCACGCGGAGCAGCGTTGCCACGATGGATGCCACCGCGACCGGGATAAAGCTGCGCGGACGCCATTCAAAGAGCAAGAGTTCCACTGCCAGCAGGGTGGCCGCAATCGGCGTGGAAAAGACCGCGGCCATTCCGCCGGCGGCGCCCGCAACAAGGAGAGTTTTCCGCTCCGCGGCGGTGAGATGAAAGAGCTGGGCGATGAGCGAGCCGAGCGCTCCACCTGTCATAATAATGGGACCCTCGGCTCCAAAAGGACCGCCCGTGCCGATGGAGATGGCCGATGAGATTGGCTTCAAGATCGCCACCTTGGGCTCGATTACACTCTGGCCGAGAAGGATCGCTTCCAAGGCCTCCGGAATCCCGTGTCCGCGAATCTTCTCGGAACCGTAATGCGCCATCAATCCAATGATCAGCGCGCCCGCCACCGGCGCAGCGATGATCCACCAGCCCAGGTGATGATCTTCCAACGGCGGAAGGGCCGCTCCGAAGCGTTGGAAGAATACAAGGTTAGTAATCTCGGCGATTAACCAAAGCAGCGCTTTGGCGACGAAGGCGCTGACCACACCGACCGGTATGGCGAGTCCCACGAGCACGAGCATGCGCGAATCAGTGCGGAAATCCCGCAGCAAGTGGGACGCGTCTTTCCTTCCGTCCGCAGCATCTGTTCGTTCCATCTGCCCGATAATTTCCGCGCCAGCGTAAGTTTCAAGCAACTGCGCGGATCAAGCGGATAGATCAGCTCGCCATAATCTTTGAAGACGCTTCCCCAAGACCGCGAGCCTTTGCTGTCCGCCGCTTACCCGACTCCTTCGCGACGCCTTTGGATTTCTTCTCGTCGCTCTCTACGTCCGTCCGATCAGGTGTACGACATGATCGAGCAGAAGGTGCGCAAGATTCTCGACCGCATGAAGTCGTTTCGGACTTAACACACGAGAGAGCGGCTTTCGCCCCTCGCTCCCACGTGATGCTCCGTGGTTTCCTTCCGGCGCAAGCTGGTTAACTTCATCGCCGCATGCCGGAAGTAACCTACGACGTGGCCATCATCGGCGGCGGACCCGCAGGGAGCACCGCCGCGACGCTGCTCGCCCGGGCCGGTCGGAAAGTGATCGTCTGCGAACGCGAGAGATTCCCGCGCTTCCACATCGGCGAATCACTTTTGCCGGTGAGCATGAAGACGTTCACCCGGCTCGGGGTGCATGAGAAGTTCGCCCAGGCCGGATTTATCCGGAAGTACGGCGGCGAAATGGCGGGCGCCTGTTCCCAGCAAGGGGTGAAGTTTTATTTCAAGGACGGCTTCAACTCGCAGACGGAAACGTCCTACCAGGTGCCGCGGGCGGAGTTCGACAAGCTGCTGCTCGATCACGCGGCGGAGAATGGCGCCGAGGTGCGCGAGGAAACAGCAGTCAAGGGAGTGGAATTTTTCGACGATCGCGTGGAGCTGCAGCTCGAGTCGAAGAGCGGCCACGCAGAAAAGATCGACGCGCGCTATGTGATCGACGCCAGCGGGCGGCACTCGATTCTGGGGAATCATTTCAAGCTGAAGGAGACCTATCCGCATCTCCAGAAAATCTCGATCTTCGCCCACTACGAAGGGGTGGAGGCGGATGAAGGCCGCGACGGCACGCTGACGCGCCAACTGCGCGCGGCCGATCGCTGGTTCTGGTATGTGCCCTTGCCTAACGACCGGGCCAGCCTCGGCGTGGTGCTCGATACCGCGCTCTATCGGCAGATGAAAAAATCTCCCGAGCAGTTCCTCGAAGAGGCCCTGGCCGAGCAACCATTTCTCGCCCGGCGCATGACGCACGCCCGGCGGGTCACGCCCGCTTATGCGAGCGCCGACTTTTCCTATCGCCAAACGAAACTTACCGGCGAGCGCTGGATGCTGGCGGGCGATGCCGCCGGGTTCATCGACCCGGTTTTCAGCAGCGGGGTTTTTCTCGCGCTGCTCGCGGGCGAACAAGCGGCCGACATTCTGGATGTCGTGCTCGATCACCCGCACAAGGCGCCCCGGCTCTTTGCCCGATACGAGCGCCTCCTACGACGCACGATGAAAGGCTATCTGCGTTTCGTCGATGCCTGGTATTCGAAGGAATTCATCGAGGTTTTCCTTTATCCGCAGGATGTCCTGCAGATTCCGCCGGCCGTGAACGCCGTCCTTGGCGGCAACATCAGCGGGAGCTTCGCGATTCGCTGGCGCATGTCGGCCTTCTATTTCATAGTCTGGCTGCAACGCTATCTGCCGCTCTGCCCGCGCCGCACGCTGGTCGCGCCAAGGGCCCCGGCTCAACCCGCCCTGCGTTCCGCTGCCTAACGAATGGACCCACGCGCCCGGGAAAACCAACGTGGAAGGGGCCTCTGTGCCCCGATGGCTGCGGCGCTTTCGCTGATCGGGGCGCAAAGGCCCCTCTCACATTTGCTGGTCTTCCTCGTTCTTTGCCTAACGAGTTGCCAAGCACTGCGTCACCAGCTTGCCTCCCCGGAGCCTGATTGGCAATCGAAGGTCGGCCAACTCCAGTACCGAGGACCAAAAACCTCGCTTATTGGAGAAGTCCTCGTCCGTTATTCCGGGCAGGGCGATTTCGAGCTCACTTTCAGCAAAGGGCCGGGCGTCATTTTGCTCACCGTCCGCCAGGATGAGAAGTTCGTGCGCGTCAGCGGCCCCCTCGCCCGCGGCTCGTGGTCGGGACCGCCTAACGAGACGCCCGCGCGGTTGCGCGGCTGGGTTTCGCTCCGGGAACTGCTGCTCCGGAGCAAGGACCAGCCGCTCATCCGCGAAACCCTCGGGTCCGACCGCTTCACCTTCGCTTTTTGACCGCGGCGGTCGCTGATGTCGTACTCGAAGTTCATCGCCCGCCTCGTCACGCAGCATCGCGCGCCGGTCTGGATGGGCGTTTTCTTCATCGCCGGGGTCAGCCTTTATATCCTCGTCACGCGCCTGACCCTCGACACCGAGGTGCTGAATCTGCTCCCGGCCAAGTTCGAATCGGTCCAGGGCCTCAAGGTTTATAACAACGATTTCGCCCAGACTCGCGAGCTGACTTTCGCCCTCTCCTGTCAGCCTAACGACGTCGACAAGCTGGAGGAATTCGCCCTGGTCTTCGGGCAACGCCTTCGCGAACAGTCCTGGAGCACGCGCGTCCTCGCCGGCTCACCGATGGAATCGCCGGAAGCGATCAAGGATTTGCAGGGACTCGCCGTTCCGCTGCTTCTTAATCTCGAACCGCAGGCTTTTACCGACACTCTCGCCATCCTGCAGCCTGAAAAACTGCAGGCGCGTCTGGCGCGGTTGCATCACGAAATCGAAGCGGGCTCGCCGCGGCCGGAGCTTGAGCTGCAGCTCGATCCGTTAGGCGTGATCGCGCCCGCGCTCAAGCCTTTTTCCGGCAATGCCGCCCTTGAGCAGGATCAGCCGCTCACTTCGCCCGATCGCACAATGCGCGTTTTCCTTGCAGTCACGAACCAGCCGTCGATCAGCGCTTTCGATTGCCAGGTCCTGATGAAAAAGGTGAACGCCTTTCGCGCCGGCGCGAGCGCGGGCTGGGAAGGCGCCGGGCCGCTCGAGGTGCTCGTGACCGGGCGGTCGGCTTACGTCGCGGAAATTTCCTTGGGCATGCGGCACGACATTACCGTCACGCTGCTCGGCTCGATCTTTCTCGTGGGTGGCGTGTTCTTCGTCGGTTTTCGCCGCTGGCTGCCGCTCATCGGTATGGGTTTCTCGCTCCTCCTCTGCTGCCTCGTCGCGCTCGCCGCCGGGCTCCTCATTTTTCACGAGCTCAACATGGTGACGATCGGGATGTGCGCGATCCTCATCGGGCTCGGGGTCGATTTCGCCATTCTGATTTTTGGGCGCTACCAGCAGGCGCGCAACGAAGGAGCCGAGCACGCGCCCGCCATCGAGGCGGCGGTGGCGAGACTGGGCCGCGCCATTTTCTTCGGCGCGCTCACCACCGCGGTCGGGTTCATGGCGCTGCTTCTCGCCAACTCGGGCGGTTTCACCCAGCTCGGAGTGCTGATCGCGGTCGGCATCCTGGTCGCCGCGCTTTTCATGACGAGCGTTTTCTTTTTGTTCATCCGCGAGCGCTCGCGCCCGCCGCGCAACGATTGGATTCTCGCGGTCGTTAGGCTTTACGTCCGGCGAACCTTGCGCACGCCCGGGCTCATCCTTTGGATCGCGCTCCCGATTCTGGTGATTTTGTTCGCGCTCGCGCTTCTCCCGCAACTGCCGCTCATCTTCGACGCCAGCACGCGCTCGATGGAACCGAAGTCGAGCGAGGCCGGTTATGCTCTCGCCCACATCATGGGGAAAATGCCGACCCGCTGGGAGCCGGTTCTCGCCCTTCTCCGCGCGCCTAACGAGGAGCGGCTGCACGAGGATTGGCAGAATATCGAAGCCCGCTGGCGCTCGCTCGAAAAGACCGGCGCGATCAAGAGTTTCTCCACGCCGGCCGCGCTCGCCCTCTCTCCGCGCCTGATGGCAGCGAACCGGCAACGGCTGAGCTCGATCGATTTCGCCGCCGCCCGCCGCGCGCTCGTGGAAGCGATCGCGCGCGAAGGCTTCAGCCGCGAAAGTTTTGCCGCCGGTTTTACCCTGCTCGATCAGCTCGAAGCAGTCGCCCGCGGGACGATGCCGATCCCTGATTGGCGCAAGGCGTTGCCACCTTCCTCGAGCTGGTGGTTTCTCGTCGACCGCTATTTCGCGGCCGACCCGCTGCTCACGGTCGGTTTCGTGACCACGAATAAACCGGTCCAAACTCACGACCAAAAGGAAATGCTGATGCGCGAATTGCCGGTGGAGGGTGTGCCGATGATCCTCTCCGGCTGGAGCTTCACCCTCACCGATCTCATCCCGTGGTCGCATCGCCAGCTGATTCTGATCAGTACGCTGATGGCTTTCTTCGACGGCTTCCTCCTCGCCCTGCTCTATCGCGATTGGCGGCTTTGGTTGATCCAGATCGCCACTCTTGCCCTCGCCATCGGCGCCATGATCGCGACGATGAAACTGGCGCACATTCCGCTCAATCTGCTTAACGTCCTCGCCTTTCGCCTCGTCCTCGCGATCGGCGTGGATTACGGCATCTACGTCCTGCTCGTCTGGCAGCGCGCCCGCGAGATCGAGCATGACGTGGCCGGTGTGCTTAAGCCCGTGCTGCTCGCCGGTTTGACTGCGATCGCCGGCTTCGGTTCGTTAGGCTTGGCCAATAATCCGATCTTGAGCGGGCTCGGCATCGCGTGCGCGATCGGACTGGCCTGGAGCCTGTTTGCCACCATCTTTTTTACCCTGCCCGCAGCAGCCATCGCAGAACCGATGTCTATTGAAGCGCGCAAATTACTCGCCGGCACATGATTTCCAGATTCGCACTTCTCGCTTTCTGCGCCTCAGTCGCATTGACCGGCCTTCAGGCCGAGCCGCTCGCGCCGCCGGACGTCAAGGCTCTGCTCGACCGCATTCGCGCCAAGCGCGCCGGCGCACCGCAGTTGCAGGCTGATTTCCATGAAGAAAAAACCGTCCACCTGATGAACAAGCCGATCAGCAGCACGGGCAAAGTCTGGTTTCAAAAGCCAGATAAATTCCGCCGCGAGGTGACGGGCAACTCGCCCAGCGTCATGGTCAGCGATGGCAAGCAGCTCTGGATTTATTACCCGAAATTCAAGTCGGCCGAGCACTACTCGTTAGGCAAACACTCGCCGCTGGACGCCGGGATCGCCGCCCTCACTGCCGCGCTCAATCTCGAGAACGTCGAGAACAGCTACCATATTGCGGGCAGCAAACTCGATGACGGTTACGAACTGCAACTGGCGCCGCGCAATCCTTCCCTCAAACGGCTACTCAAGACATTCAACATCCAGATGAACGCTGATCTCCAGGTGGAGCGAACCGAGATGGTGCAGCCGAATGGCGACCACATCGTGACCAAATATTCTAACGAATCACGTGCCCCGATCGATCCCTCCACTTTCACCTTCAGCGCGCCGACCGGGACAGACGTGACCACACCGCTCGGTCGTTAGGCCGAGGAGATTTCGCCGGCCGCAAAGCCATGGCGACAAAACAACATCCTGAGATTTCGATCGTCATTCCGGTCACGAACGAGGCCGTCGCGCTGCCGCATTGCCTGCAGCGCATCGAGTGCGATTGCACCGAAATCCTGGTCGTCGACGGCGGGAGCGAGGACGACACCCGCCCCATCGCCGAGGCGGCAGGTTGCCGGGTCATCTCAGTCCCGGAACGGCATCGTGCGCGGCAGATGAACCTCGGCGCCGCGCAGGCCCGTGGCCGAATTTTGCTTTTCCTGCATGCCGACACCTGGCTCCCGCCGAGCGCGCTCGAGCAGGCCCGGCGTGCGATCGACGAGCGGGGTGCCCTCGGGGGTGGCTTCGCCCGCCGCTACCGCGCGCGCTCGCTCACTCTCGCGCTCACCTGCCACCTCGCCGGGCTGCGCAACCGCCTCTTCGGCTGGCATCTCGGTGACCAAGCCCTTTTCGTTAGGCGAGATATCTTTCAGCAGCTCGGCGGTTACCGCGACTTTCCCATCTTCGAAGACCTCGATTTCTCGCGCCGCTTGCGCCGGCTGGGCCGGACGGTCACCCTAACCCCGCCGATCTCTTCCTCCGCGCGCCGCTTTGCGGAAAAAGGGCCGCTTCGCACGACATGGCACGATCTGCTTCTGACCCGCCGATATTTGTCCGGTGAAAATCCGAATCGTCTTTGCCAAGAGGGGCGGGATCGCCTAAAAACTGTGCAAGCCTATGAACGCCTATCTTGATCGCCTCGACGCCCAAATCGCTGCCCGCCATCTTTTAACGCATCCGTTTTACCTTGCCTGGACTCGCGGCGAGCTGAGTCGGGAGACGCTGGCCGATTATGCCGGCCAGTATTATAAGCACGTTGCCGCCTTCCCGACTTATCTCTCCGCCGTGCACGCGCGCTGCGACGATCAGCCGACCCGCCGCCAGATTCTGGCCAACCTGATCGACGAAGAAGCGGGCGATCCGAATCATCCGCAACTCTGGAAAAACTTCGCCGCCGCTCTCGGTCTTTCGCCTAACGACCTCGACAACACCGCAACCTGGCCGGAGACGGCGGAACTGATCGCGACCTTCCGCGCGGTCTGCCGCGAGGGCGATATCGCCGAGGGGCTGGCCGCACTTTACGCCTACGAAAGCCAGATCCCGGCCGTCTCGGAATCGAAAATCGACGGACTGGTGAAGCACTACCAATTCGACCATCCGGAAAGCTATCGCTATTTCACGGTCCACATCGAGGCCGATCGTGAACACGCCGCGGCTGAGCGGGCAATGCTCGAGAACCATCTGCGCGAGGAGAATTCCGCGGCGGTCACGAAAGCGGCCGACCGGATTCTGGCCGCGCTCTGGGAACTGCTCTCCGGGGTCTGCCGCCGGCACGCGATCGCTTGTTAGGCGACAGAGCGGGAATAGCTGCTCTCGGCGACGCTCCTACGCTCGGTGGGAAAAGAAGACGGCACTTAGAATCTGGTCGTGATCGGCGCCGGCACCGGCGGCCTCGTCACGGCAGCAGGATCGGTCGCGCTCGGGGAGCGTGTCGCCTTGGTCGAGCGCAACCGGATGGGCGGCGACTGTCTGAACTTGGGCTGCGTCCCCAGCAAGGCGTTGATTTTCTCGGCGCGCCTCCTCGATCGCATGCGCCACGCCGACAAGTGGGGCCGGAATTCGATTTTCAAAAAGTCTTCGCCAGCATGCGCGCACAGCAGGCGGCACTGGCGCCCCTCGATTCGGCGGGACGTTTCGAGTCGTTAGGGGTGGATGTCTTTCGCGGGGAAGCGAGCTTCCTTTCCCCGCACGAGATCGCCGTCGGCGACCTGAAACTGCGCGCCCGCAATTGCATCATCGCGACCGGCTCTCGCGCTGCGATTCCGGCTCCGATCGGATCGAGCCATGCTCCCTATTTCACCAACGAGACGATTTTTGACGAACTGAAGGAGAAGCCGGAAAGCCTCATCGTCGTGGGCGGCGGACCGATCGGCTGCGAGCTCGGGCAGATGTTTAACCGGCTCGGAGTGAAGGTGACCATCCTGCACAAAGGAAAACGTCTCCTCGAGAAAGAGGATCCGATCGTGAGTACGGTTCTGGCGGAGATGCTGGAGGCCGAGGGAGTGCGCGTTCTCACCGGGGCCGTAATCGAGGAGGTGCAGGAATCGGGCGCGGGCATTTCTCTGCGTTCGGGCGGGGAGAAAATGTCGGCGACGGCGCTGCTCGTCGCGGCCGGCCGTCAGCCGAACGTGGAAAATCTGAACCTGCAAAAAGCTAACGTCGCCTTTACAGCAAAAGAGGTGACGGTCGACGAGCATCTCGAGACGACGCAGCCGGGGATTTACGCGATCGGAGACATTATCGGCCAACTCCAGTTCACCCACGTGGCCGATTACCACGCGCGAATCGCGCGCCTATCTCGGAGCGATCGGCCAGGCCGGTCTGTCCGGCGAAGAAAAAGGCCACAGCCCGCTGGAGTGGACCTTGCTCGGAATCGGTCTTCTCGTAACCGTCGGGATGACGATCTTCGATCAGCCGGCTGGCGAAAAACGCGCTGAAGAGAACCGACGCGACGAAAAACTAAACCGCCCCTCCGCGAACACTCGCGATCTGCGGTCAGAGAGAGAGAGTGCCCGGCGGCAGAAAGAAAACGCCGGCGCATTCACGAAAAATGCGCCGGCGCCCATCATTACAACCTTATCGGCGCCCCTATGGGGTTGCCGCGTTCGGGCCGGAATCCTTGCTGTTTCTGGGGCCGGCATTTGGGGTCCCTGCATATGGGAAAGTCCGGTTATAGAGCTGATCGTTAGCCGCCACGTTGTCGCCCAGCAGGGTGATCGTCGCGAAGGTCGGGCCACTCGCGACCGCGGTCAGCGCGATGTCGACCACGTCGTCGCCGAAGCGCCGTCCGTTAGGCCAACCGGAAGGAATCTGGTCCCCGTTGCCATTGGCAACGGTGTCTCCGCCGATGAAACTGAGGCGGTTGAAGCTGCTCTCGCCGGCCACTGGCACAGCACCGGTTGTAGTGTTTACCCGAATGACATCCGGAATGTAAACCGCTTGAAGGTCGACACGTTTATCGGTCTGAAAGCTGGTTCCGTAGACGGTGTTGATCAGGACTGCGATCTCAGGATTGAGCGCGTACTTGGCGAAGGCCGCGGCATCTTGCGTCGGCTTCGTCCGATTGTAGTTATCCTTGTCGGCGGCCGCGACCAGCACTTCGTTGAAGAGAGGGTTCGCCAGGCGGTTGACCTGGATGTAAGGCCCCGAGCCGGTGTCCGCTTCGGTGCTCGAACGCACCGTCATCTGCGGCCGGCTGACCGAGGCGTAAACGCCGATCCCCTGGCTCTCAGGCTGCAAGGCGCCGGTGTAGGTGAAACTCGGGAACTTGCTCACCGGAATGGCGATCGCATAATGCAGGACATTGTAGCCTTTAAAACCGTCGACACCATTGCCGTCCTGGCCAAGCCCGTCGTTCGGATCGCCGTCGTTATCGATGATGCGTCCGTCGAGCAGATCAAAAATCCCTGGCGTATCAGCATAGAAACCGTCCTCGCGCGACCCGGCGAATACCGTGTAACCCGAAGGCAGATCATAAACCGTCTGCCGGGTATAGGAATCGAGCGTGGCACGATTGGTCGCGCCGGAAATTGCGCGCCCGTCCGGACCATTGTAGGCCGGAGTCGTGTTCATGCCAACGTTAGGCGGGGGCACGAGCAAGGGCGTGCGCGTGAGCAACGCAGACTTGTTAGGCTTGACCTTCGTCACCGTGTAAGTCTGGGTGAAATTCTGTCGCGCGTCCCCCACCGTCACGATCGGTCCCACCTCGGTCCCGAGACCGTAGCGCAAAATCGTGTTGGTGTTCTTGTAGGAGCCATTGGCGGCGTCGACCGGAGAGAATTTGAATTCATACCGCTCCACTTCTTCGCCCGTGACCGGGTTTGCGAGATGGATCGTGTAGAGGGCATCGGACGAGAACGCGTCATACATGACGCCATCGCCCGGTTCCGAGAAAGGATGGACGCTGACTTCGACGACGAGGACTTTGGGTCCGTTACCCTTTTGCGTCATGAAGGCGTAGAGGTCGGTCAGGTTGGCCTGCGGATCGAGCTTAATCAGCGGGGCGTCACTGTGACTGGAAGCGATCGCACCGGGCGCGACCGCGAGACAGGTGGCTGCCGCGGCCAGTAAGGTTAGCGGAAGTTTGGAATATTTTTGCAGTATCATTATGGGTTCCTTTTGTTGTGGTTACGGGAGAGCTACGACGTCGTTTGAAGCGCGGATGCAAAACGGGCGCAGATTTCTCCGGAAGCTCTGCGTGAGAAATGGAGAAAAGCCTGCCCTAGTCGTTAGGGTCGATGATCACCGATGTCGCTCACGCGCGCAGGATAAGCCCGGCCTTTCCAGAGCGCCGGCCGACCGCGCAGGAACCTAACGAGTCCCAGCCATTGAATCCCGAGGAGCCCCACGATCGCGACCGGGTGCAGGATCACTCCCAGCCAGGTTTGCCGGAAGAAAAAAGCCGCCAGCAAACGCGGAAGCAAGACAAGCAGGCACGCAGTCGCCGCCAGCAACCGCACCGGCCACGACACCGGCATCAGCACGAGCAAAAATGGAAGGACCTGCCCGCAAAGCAGGATGAGCGTCATCGGGACGATCAGGCCCGGGGCGCCCAGACCTTCATGGGTGTTTTTGGCCAGTCCGCGCCAGACTTCGCCGTCCCGCTGATACATCCGGCAGGTGGCCACATCGGTTGCATCGAAGAGATCCGTCGCGAAACCGTACTCCCGAAATTTTTTCGGCAACGAAAGCCCCTCATGAATCCGATTGCGAATGGCGCCGTGACCGCCCGACGCGCGATAAGCGGCCGCATCGGCCACGAAAAGTTGGCCGCAACCCGCGCCATAAGCCGGATGCCGCGTCCGGCGCATGCGGGGAAGGGGAAGAAATCCCAGGAGCAGAAAATGAATCAGTGGAATGAGGAGTTGCTCTGAAAAGGTCCGGGTGATTTCGCGCGGCACCCCACTCCCCAGCTGCGCGCCCGCTTGTTCGAGAAAGGCCGCCAGCCGCGGGGCGGACCCGGGTGCAAGTTGCACGTCGGCATCGACAAAAACGAGAATCGGCCCGCCCGCGGCCGCGGCCAGTTGCGCGCAGGCGAAATTCTTTCCGCACCAGCCGGGAGGCAGCGCTTCGCCGCGGAGGAGGCGAAGCCGGGGATTCTCGCGCGCGATCTGCCCAACGATCTGCGGGGTCGCGTCGCTGGAACCGTCGTCCAGCACGAGCACTTCATCCGCGCCGCTCCCGAGCGCAGCGCGCACCGCTGTCTCGATATTCTCGGCTTCGTCGCGCGCCGGGATCAAGACAGAAATCCCTTTTCTTGAACGGCCGCTTCGAGGGGGCGGCCGGTAGGCGAGCAGGTTAACGAGAAAAAGCAGCGCGGGCACACCGGCGCAAAGGAGGGACAAGCCCGCGAGCCATATCATAGCCGACCATGATCAGCGCGAAACGCTTCGCCGCGCAACCGGGCCCGCATCCCCCGCCAGAGATCATACGGAAGATTGACCCCGCTCCGGCTCCGGCGGAGAACTTTCCATTCGTTAGGCTGGCGCCGCGCCGCGGCCTCTGCGAGCGCGGTCTGGAGGTTCGCCAGGCGCGCCACCAGCGAGTCTCCGTCGGACGCCGGTAAGGCTTCGCCAAAAGCGAGCAGCACCTCTGGTTTGCGTTCTTCCCAAAAAGAATACTCGATCGCCAACGGCAGGAAGACCGAGTCCGGCGCACGCGCCGCGAGGTGATCGATCCCCGGCGCAAAAAGCAACGGCGCACGCACGTCGGCAAATTGTCCCTGCGGCGTGAGAAAGACCGCGGTCTTCTCCTCGTCCAAAATCGCGCCAGAGGTCTTAAGAAATTGAGCTGCACCCCGCCTCGTGCCCGTCTCGACGGCAAAAAAGCCGAGCTTCTCCAGGAAACGATAACGGGCCAGCGCCGCCGTCTCGATCGGGGCGTAAGCGGCCCGGCCGCGAAAAAATTCTCGTCGCAGCACGAGACAGACAAGCGGATCCCACCAGGCGGCGTGATTCAGGTAAACCACCAGTGGCCCCGGCGGATCGTTAGGCGGCGGAGCCGCGGCGAGGAGACGGATGGAATGAAAGTTTTTCCCCAGATACCAACCGGCATACCGGGAGAAGAGAGCAAGGAGCGGCCGCGAAATCTTCGGGAGCTGGCCGGCCGCGCTCACACGGATTGCGCGGCCAGTTGCGGTTCGGAGCGTTCCCGTTGCTCGCGCGATGGCGCACCACCGAAATCCTGGTCGATCGCATCCGCCGCGATCCAACCCGACATCAAAACCATCGGCATGCCCGGGCCGGGATGCGCTGCGCCGCCCGCAAGATACAGTCCACGCAGATCGGGGCTGCGATTGCTCGGTTTAAAGGCTCCGAGCCAGCGCCCGTGACTGGCGATTCCATAGATGGCGCCGTTCAGCACACCGTAACGGTCGTGGATATCCTGCGGCGTAAGCGCGCTCTCGGTCACAATCTCGGATTCGAGATCGAGCCCGGCGACGCGGCGCAACTTGCGCAGAATTACCCGCCGATATTCCGGCAGCATTTTCTTCCAATCGTGATGTTCCCGCAGATACGGAGTGTGGACCAGAACGTAGAGCGCTTCACCGCCCGCCGGCGCCACGCTGGGATCGCTCCGGGCTGGGGCGCAGACGTAGCAGGTCGGATCCGGCGCGGGCTCGCCTTTGCGATAGATGAAATCAAATTCCTCGTGCGGGTCGCGCGAGAAAACGAAATTGTGATGGAGCAGCTGGGCGGGTTGACGCTTCAGTCCGAGATAGAGCACGACTCCGGAACAGGCCGGCTCGTAACGGCGGCGGCGCTCGAATTTTTTCACCCCACCGAGCAGCTCGCGGTGTGTCCGGACGGCGTCGGAATTGGAAACGACCGCCTCCAGCCTAACGAACTCACCGGAATCCAGCTCCACTCCGCTGACCGCGCCGGCCTCCTGCGTAATTCGCCGCACCGCGCAACCAATTCGAATTTCCACTCCCAGCTCGCTTGCCAGTTCGGCCAGCGCGCGCGGGATTTCAGCGGTGCCACCACGCGGATAGGAAATACCTTCACTCGTCTGCATGTGCGCGATGCCGCACAAGACCGCCGGTGACGCGTCCGGCGCCGAGCCAACGTATTGCGTGAAGTGATCGACCATCTGCGCCACCCGCGCGTCCGGGATGAAACTCCGCACTGTTCCGCCCACACTCCGGCCCATCCGCATCGCCAGGACATCACCGAGGGTCCCGGCCTGGACCATGTTGCCGGCGTTAAACATGTCGCGCAGCCCTCCGACCGGTCGATAGAAAAACCAGTTTCGCGAAATACGATGCAGACGCTCGGAGAGCTTGAGAAAGCGGTCGTAGCCGGTGGCGGCAGAAGTCCCGGGCGAAAAGCGCTGCAACTCCTCCGCCATGCGAGAGGAGTCGGAATGCAAATCGAGCGTGCTGCCGTCTTCAAAAAAGGAGCGCCACTGCGGATCCAACCTAACGAGATCGACCGCTTGATCGAGGTCGCGGCCGGCTTCGGCAAAAATCCGGCGCAAGACCGAGGGAAGGGTGACGATCGTCGGGCCCATGTCGAAATGGAACCCGTCCTGTTCAAGGACGGCCGCCTTCCCGCCCAGCCATTCGTTGCGCTCGAAGAGCACGACGGAATAACCGCGGGCCGCGAGAGTGCAGGCGGAGGCCAGTCCGCCCAGGCCGCCACCGATGATTCCAATGCGTTTCATTTTCCAGTGTTCGTTCCGGTGGCGCTGGCGGCGATCTTATCTTCGGCTCGCGTGTTGGCGGCGAGGGAGTTTGCGGGCGACACGCCCGCCGCTACACCACGTCGGCGCGCGGCCCACAGGAAGTCGCGGAATGATTTGATCCGATCTCGGTTCCGGCCATAAACGAGTTTGATGTAGGCGCCGAAAAGTTCTTCGTCGCCCGTTTTCGTTTCCTCGAGATGTGGCAAGGCGCGTCCGCGCCGCAGCGCAATGACATGCGGATAAGTGAACTCGCGCAGGCCATCCGCTCCCCGCGTCGTCCCGAAACCGCTCTCGCGCACTCCGCCAAAAGGAAAACGCGGGTCCGCCGTCGGCGCGATGAGATCGTTGATCGTGACAAAGCCGGTCGGCAACTGCCGGGCGAGAATGCGCGCGGCCTCTTCGTCAGCGGAAAAAATGGACGCTCCAAGGCCGTATGAATTCTCCCGGGCGAGGACGAGCACGGCGTGGTCGTCGGCAAAGGCGCGCACTTCCAATTCGCCCAAGCCCAGCTCATGCAAGCGACTCGTTAGGCCGATCCGGGCGTTTTCATGGACCAGGACGGACCGCGGCGCCATGCAGGTGTCGCCCGCGTTCAGGCGCCGCCCGAAGGCGATGGCTTTGGCGGCGCGTTCCAGGTCAGCATCCTGCCTAACGATTACGAGGTCAGCCCCGGAGAGCTCGAAAATGCCGGGAGTGTTTTGTTCGGCGAGCAGGGCGAGGAAACCACGGCCGTTTTCCGACGATCCGGTGAAGATGACCTTATCGACGCCCGCCCGCACCGCTTCCTGGGCAGAGGCGGGAGGTTCGGGCAGGATTTGCACCAGGTCGCGATCGATCAGACGCCGCTCGAGCAATTGACCGACCAGCCATTGGAGCGGGGCGCTGCATCCTTCCGCCGGCTTAAGGAGGACGGCGTTTCCCGCCACCAGCGCCTGCAAGAGTTGCACGCCGGCGAGGAAAAGCGGGTAGTTCCCTGGCCCAACAATGAGGACAACGCCGAAAGGCCGGCGTTCCACGGTAAAGGAATGACCGCGCAGCCAAAGCGGGCGACCGCGCGCGCCGAAATTCTCGGGGCGCAAAATCCGCGCCGCATTTCGCTCCAGGAAGCGGCAGGCATCGAGCAGCGGGATGACCTCGGAAGTCAGCTTCTCGGCCAACGGGCGATCGTTAGGCGCGGCCGCCAACTGCGCGAGATGCGTAGCATTCTCTGCCATCACGAGCCGTAGCTGTGCGATCACGGCGAGGCGCTGGCGCAGAGTGGAGGCGGCCCAGCGCCGCTGCGCCAAGCGTGCTGCTGCAATCACTTCACTCATGCCGCTGCCTCCTCCATGGGGAAGGCGGCCGGCATTTCCGGCGCCGATACCCCGAGATCCTGCAAAAGAAGACGGGAGCTAATGCGAGCCGATTCGAATATTACCGGCAATCCGCTTCCTGGATGAGTCCCACCGCCGACGAGATAGACGCCGTCGACATCTTCGAAGCGGTTGTGCGGACGCAGATGGAGGAGTTGCCCGAGGCTGTGGGCGAGATTGAAGGTCGCGCCGCGATGAATTTCATACTGCTTCTCCCAATCGTCCGGAGTGAGGAGTCGCTCGAAACGAATACGTCGCTCGAGATCGGTGAAACCAGCTTGCGCTGCCTTCTGCAAGGCAAGCGCGCGATAGCGTTCCCGCTCCCGCGACCAATCGACATTCGGATGCTGGTGCGTGACCGGGACGAGAAAATAGATCGTGCTCATGCCCGCGGGCGCGAGGGTCGGATCGGTGACCGACGCATTCTGAATATAGAACGACGGATCTTCCGAGAGCACGTGCCGATTCTCAATTTCATCGAGGTTCCGCGCGTAATCCGCCGAGATATGGATGTTGTGGTGCGGCAGGTCGTAACGCCCCTCGATTCCGAGGTAGAGCATGAAAGTGGAGCAGGGAAACTTCTTCTTCGCCATCTTGCGCGCATTCCAGCGCCGCAGCTTCCCGTTAGGCAAGAGGCGCGACATGGCGCGCGCGAAATCCGCGTTGAGCACGACCGCGTCGGCAGCGTAGACACCTTCCCGGGTGCGGACGCCGGTGGCGCGTCGTCCCTCCAGCAAAACTTCCTCGACCGGTTCATCGAGACGAATTTCCACCCCCATCCGCCGGGCCACGCGCGCGAGCGCGGTCATGACCGCACCGCAACCACCGATCGGATGGAACACGCCGTATTCGTACTCGAGAAAGGAGAGAATCGAAAAGAGGCTGGGGCAGCGGAAAGGCGACATGCCGAGATATTTTGATTGGAAAGAAAAAGCGAGCCGGATTCGTTCGTCGGCAAAGAAGCGGCGGAGGTAAGTATCGATCGATTGATGCGGCCGCAGCATCGGGAGCAGTTTGAGCAGACTGGGCGCGAAGATGTCTTTCCAACTGGAGAACGAACTCTCGAGACAGGGTTGCATGAGGGCGAGCTTGCGCCGGTTGTCCTCGAGAAAACGGCCGAAGCCAGGGACGTCGTTAGGCGCGAGGCCGGCGATTTGCCGTTCCATCGCCGCGCGCTCGGGGGTGCAATCGATCTGGCCGCCCGCTCCGAAAGTGAGGCGATATTGCGGATCGAGCCGGACCATTTCCACCTCGGCCTGAAGCGAGGTGCCGGCCGTGCGCAGGATTTCGTCAAGGATGCGGGGATAAAGAAAGAACGTCGGGCCAAGATCGAACTTGAATCCCTCGGCCTCGATCGTGGAGGTGCGGCCCCCGACGATCGGAAGGCGCTCCAAGATTCGCACCCGCACTCCAGCAGCGGCCAGTAGAATGGAAGCGGCAAGTCCGCCGGGGCCGGCACCGACGATCACGACTTCGCGGGTGGCTCCAACTCGCCCCGCAGAAGCAGTTCTCATATTTAAATTCATCGATCGGTTGTACGTTTGAATTAAGGAAACGGATTCAACTTTACAGCCAAGCTGCGGCAGAAGCGACCTGACGACCAGTGCGCCTAGGGCTTGGGCGAGACTGCCGCTTCCTCTGCCGCGAATTCTTCGGCGAGGGCAACGACCAGGCAATCCGGGTATAACGCACGTCGCCCTCCCCGCGAGGTCCGCGCTCCTGGCGCCGCCCTTCCGAGAAGCGCACCCAGCCGCCTCGTTCACGATCGGGTCCGTCGAGCGGATAGAGCGCGGCGAAAAATACAGAGTGTAATAATCCGGCGCACGCGGACCGCTTCGTTGAAGAGTCGGAAAAACTCCGCTGGCGGCCAGCCTTGGACGAAGGCGACCACTTCCATCTTGTGAAAAATTCCGGCGGGATTTTCGCGTTCGGATGCCCTTCCAGAATCTGCTGGGCGACACTTGCTTCGCGTAGGTAAGCGGCGAGGCCATCTTCCACCTCGGAAGCGGAGCCGGCCCAGCGGGCGTGGTTGCCTAGAGCGTGTCATGCATTTTTGAGCAGGTGGAAGCAACGGATGAAGGTAGCCGCCCTGCCTCTGGGCCCGGGGAGCACCTGCATCTGCGCGCTGGGAAATCATTTCTCCGTCACCCTTGTGCTGTGCTGCTCAAAGTGCGTGACACCCTCTAGGCTCAAGTGACATCCCGCCTGCGCGATCGACTGGGCCGCCGAAGTGGGATAATGCGAAAGCCAGTGTTCCATCTTCCGGGCGACTTGGGCATAACGTTCATCGGACTCATCCGTGTTCACTTCCAAGCCGCTGAAAAAGCGCTTAGGATCCACGTCCCATTTGAGAATCTCTCGCGGCTTTCCCGCAGTTCGTTAGCCAGCTCCTCGAAGGTCGCGAAATCTTCGCGCCAAAACGCCTGCCCGACCGTCGCCATGGAATGCTCCCGATTTGATGACCGCACTTGTGCCTAACGAAAAGAAGAGCACGATCGAGACAGTAAAACGGGCGCAATACCGCGAGACGTCCTGAGATGGCGGGAATCGAGCCGCTCTTGCATAACCAACGGCGACGCTGGGTAGACCGAAGACGTCCGGTCAGGGATTCTTCTTCTGCCGCAGATAGAGGGTGCCGCTATTGAAATCGAAAACCGCGCCATGCATGCCCAGGTATTCGGCCCCGAGCAAACCGCCCGCCGGGCTCTTGCCCTGGCCGCCGAGCAACTCCGGATCGAGAGCGGTGATGGTGACGCTCGCATTTCGGATCACGAAATCACCCACCTTGAACTCCGGGAACTGGCTCACCTGGATTGGCCTCGCTTTCGTCCCAAAGCCTTCTGCGTATTGGCCGGTGTTATGACCGCCGAGGTGAGCGCTCCGCGCAAATTGGTCATCGATGACGGTAAGGAAAGCACCTGTATCGACAACGAGACGGCAGGGTGTCCCATTGATCACCGCCGACAGATAGAGATGACCGCTACTGATGGAAAGCTCGACCGGCGTGTAACCTTGTTTCGTTAGGATGGATCGCATCCTTTGGGAGACTCCGTTGCTCTGCCCGCGCGGATTGACCAGGAGAAGATGATTGGAGATGTCGAGCACAGCGCCGTATTTCATCATCTCCCGGAGGCCGAAGAGACCGTCCGTCGCGCCGTAAACGCGATAGAGCCCGCCGCTGGCGGGATCGGGAAGCACGGCCGCTTTCACATTCGTGAGGGTGCAATTTCCCATCGCAAGCTGGTGAATGACGGTACGGCCTACTTTATCTTTTCCTTTCCCGAAGGCGCCGTGCACTGCGATGTCCGTCTCTTCACGAGTCAGGCCGAATTTTTTCATGACCCCCTGGAAGACGATGGCGCTGGGCGACCCGGTATCGATCGTTAGGTCGCCGGGCTGCCCGTTAGCGATAATCGGAAGCCGGTAGGTGTTCTGATATTGGATAAATTGGGCGCCGCCATATCCGTGGGCAACAACGTACTGGTCGAGTGCGGTCAGAGCCACGGCACCTCGCGCGCTTGGCAGGAGGCTGGACAGGACGAGGAAGACAACACCCAAAAGGATTAATTTGCGCACGGCAGGGACGTTTAGACGGCCCGCTCCGATCCGTCAATCACACACGAATCGCAGCTTCATTTCCGCGGCCGCCCACTCTATGCTCGCGCGATGAGGGAGCACCATTTCCTGCGCGGGGCACGCGTCTACCTTTCCGGTCCGATGGACTTCGTGGCCTCGCGCGCGGACGAAAAGAAGCTCGGCTGGCGCAACCGGATCGGTGATTTCCTGCGCGCGCACGGCGCGATTGTTTTCGACCCGTGGTTCAAGCCGGGCGTGCGTGGCGCCCAGCAATACGGCCTGGAGGACATCAACACGATCGACGTGCGCGAGGAATGGACCTTCGAACAGGGCCAAGCCGGGGACGAGAAACGTTCGCACTGCGCCGAGAAGTTTTGGGAAACACTCCACATCGATTTGCGGATGGTGGACACGAGCGATTTCACGATCGCCTTCGTGCCGACCAACATCTACAGCGTCGGCACAGTGCACGAGATCGTGCTCTCCCGCCTGCAGGTAAAGCCCGTGCTTTTCGTTAGTCCGCCAGTCACTTTTCCCGCGCTCGATCTTCTCCGGGCGCATCTCGAGCAGGCGAAAGATACCCACGCGCTGCAACTGCTCGATCGACTCACCTCGGATGTGCCGATCAAGCCGAACCCTCGCGCCCTCCCCAGCCTTTGGTACATGCCGCTGGTCGGAAGCGGGAATTTTTTCGACGGCTTTGGTTTCGCGGGTTATCGCGAAAAATTCGGCTGGGCTGAGATCGCGATGGACGAGCGCGAGAACCTCCAGCCGCCGCAGAACCCGCTTCTCCCGTTTCTCGACCGGCTGACCCACGAACTGCCGCAGCGCTGGGACAACCGCCTGAAGAAATACGTGCCTAACGACGATTGGCTGCTCTGGGAACTCGACGAGCCCAAAGGCGGAGGCGCGGAAGTGCGACAGGTCCACGAGAGCGGAGGCTGATCTTGTAGCCGGGGTAGTTGACCCCGGCAGGAACTGTCGTGAGTTCGAGCGCCAACACCACCGGAGTCAACGACCGCGGCTACAACCAGCAGCGCTACGACGTCATTGTCATCGGCGCCGGTGCCGCCGGTCTGATGTGCGCCTTCACTGCCGGACGGCGCGGGCGCCGCGTCGCTCTCCTCGAATGCAACGCCCGGGTCGGACTCAAGATCGCAATCTCGGGCGGCGGCCGATGTAATTTCACAAATCTTTTCGCCACGCAGGAAAATTACCTTTCCGGCAACCCGCGTTTCTGCGCCTCGGCTCTCGCCCGTTACCAGCCGCAGGATTTCATCGCCCTCGTCGAGAAACACCGCATCCCGTATCACGAGAAAAAGCTCGGCCAATTGTTCTGCGACTCCAGTTCGCGTCAGATCGTCGAGATGCTGCTCGCGGAATGCGCCATCGCCGAGGTCGATATCCGCTGCAGTTGCCGGGTCGAGACGGTCGATAAACGCGCGCGCTTTTCGTTAGGCACGAATCGCGGGGAACTCGAATGCGACTCGCTCGTCATCGCGACCGGCGGCCTTTCGCTCCCTCGCCTGGGCGCTTCCGATCTCGGTTACCGAATCGCCGAGCAATTCGGGCTTAAGTTGACGGAGACTCGCCCGGGCCTGGTTCCCCTCACCTTTTCGGAAGATGAGCGGGAGTTATTCGCGCCGCTGAGCGGAGTGTCTCTCCCGGTCGTGGCCCGCGCGAACGGCGCATCATTTGCGGAGGCGATGCTCATCACGCATCGCGGCGTGAGCGGGCCCGCGATTCTGCAGGTTTCTTCTTATTGGCGGGAGGCAAAGAGTCTGACGCTCGATCTCCTGCCGGAGCATCCCGGGGCGGAGTGGCTGCTCGCACAACGCGAAACGAAAACGACCGTCGAAGATTTACTCGCGCGGGAATGGCCGGCACGGTTCGCCTCGAAGTGGTGTGCTCGTTACGCCCCGCCCAAACGGTTGCAGCAAACGCGCACCGCCGAGCTCGAGCAAGTCGCTCGGCTCATTCACCAGTGGCCGCTTTGGCCGGAGGGCACGGAAGGTTATCCCAAAGCCGAGGTGACCGTGGGCGGCGTGGAGACCGGTGAATTGTCTTCCAAAACGATGGAGGTGCGACGGGTGCCCGGCCTTTATTTCATCGGCGAAGTGGTGGACGTGACCGGCTGGCTCGGCGGCTATAATTTCCAGTGGGCCTGGGCGAGCGGGCACGCGGCGGGTGAAGTTGCCTAACGAATCCCATCGGACTCTTTTTCCCGCGCTGCGCGCGCGTGCTTCATCGGCATGATCTTCCTTCCGTGCCGCCGGGCATAGACCTGAGTGAACTCCGCGCCAAAAAAACTGATTAGAGCGGAGTAATAAATCCACACGAGAAGGACGGCGAAGGAGCCGGCCGCCCCAAAGGCGCTCCCGATCGCGGCGTGACCGAGATAGACGCTGATCAGATATTTCCCTCCGTTGAAAAGAAGGGATGTGACCACGGCGCCGATCCAGACGTCGCGCCAGCCGATCTCCACGTCGGGAAGATATTTGTAGATCATGGCGAAAAGGATCGCGACCACGATGAGGGAAATGACGATGTTCCCCGCCTGCCAGAGCCATGGAAAGCTCGGCATCCAGTTCGTCATGTAGTCCTGCAACGCGCTCAGCGCAGCGCTCAGGACGAGAGAGACAAGCAGTAAAAATCCGACTCCGAGCGCGATCGAAAACGACCGCAATCGATCGACGATGTAATCGAGGACGAGCCCCCGCCGCACTTGCACCTGGACGTTCCAAATCGCATTCAGGGCCGACTGAAGTTCCGCGAAAACGACCGAGGCGCCGAGGATGAGCATGACGATACCAATCGTAATCGCCCAGGCCCCCTTGCCAATCCCAGCAGACGACTCGAGCACGGTTCGGATAGCACTGGCGCCCTGTTCGCCGAGGAGCCGCTGCAGTTCGTTGACGACGCGATTGATGGCGGTCTCGCGCGCGAAGAAAAGGCTGGCCCCGCCAACCGCGATCAGGAGGACGGGCGCGACGGAGAAAATCGTGTAAAAAGCCAGCGCAGCGGCGAGGCGAAAGGTGTTGTCGTTCCACCATTCGGTCCCGGCGTTCCTCAGTAGCATCCACGCTTCGTGTAGTTTGTTTTCGTTTTCCATCTCTCTTTCTGAATCGCGACCGCTGCCGCAAAAAGTTTTGCCGAAGCAGAATTTCTGCCTAACGATTCCACGACGAATCGCGACGCCCAGCCAGAATTTGTCAGAGCGCTCCCGCGAGCGGATGATCGAGGGATTGATGAAGACTTGGATCGGAACCTCGGGTTTCCAATACAGCGAATGGAAAGGCAGCTTCTATCCGGAGGATATGGCCGCGGCGAAGATGTTGCCCTATTTCGCGGAGCGCCTTTCGACGACGGAAATTAATTACACCTTCCACCGCATCCCGTCGCCCAAGACGATCGATAATTGGCTGGCACAGACGCCGGACAACTTTCGTTTCGCGCTCAAGGCGCCGCAGAAAATCACGCACTTCGCGAAGCTGCGCGATTGCCAGGACACGATCAGTTATTTTTACCGAGTGGTTTCTGCGCTCGGCGATCGCCTCGGACCGGTCCTCTTCCAGCTTCCGCCGAATTTCAAAAAGGACGCCGAAGTCCTGAGTGCGTTTCTGCGCGAATTGCCGGCGATGCGGGCGGCTTTTGAATTTCGCCACCCCTCCTGGCTGGACGAAGAAATTTTCGGCCTCCTGCGCTCGCACAAGGTGGCCCTTTGCCTCGCCGACACGGAAAAGCTGGCCGCGCCTACGGCCGTGACGGCAGACTATGGTTATCTCCGGCTCCGGCGCGAAGATTACACCGCCGACGATGTCGCGCGCTGGACGGACTTCGTTAGGGGAAAAGAAGCGAACTGGCAGGACGCATTTGTTTATTTCAAACACGAGGAAGCGGGGATCGGCCCGAAGCTGGCCGGGCAAATGATCGGGCTGCTCACAAGGTGATGGAAGAAATTGCGGCCAATCTTGGGCGAGTGCTGGGACAGATCTCAGATGCGGCACAGAAGAGCAGTCGTGCCGCAGATAAAATTGAACTTGTTGCCGTCTCGAAGACGCACCCCGCCGAGAAAGTGCAGGCCGCATTCGAAGCTGGACAATCGCTTTTCGGCGAGAACCGGGTCCAGGAAGCGCGGGCCAAGATTCCCCTGCTGCCGTCGCGCCTGCGCTGGCATTTCATTGGTCACCTGCAGAAAAACAAAATCCGGCACGCCCTTCCGCTCTTTGAAATGTTTCACGGAATCGACTCGCTCGCCCTCGCTCAAGACATACAGCGCATCGCCGACGAGGACGGGATGCAGCCACGGATCTTGCTCGAGGTCAACGTCGCTGGCGAAGCAAGCAAACACGGGTTCACGCCCGAAGGTGTGCACCGCGACCTGGAAGCCGTCTTGTCGTTAGGCCGGTTGACCGTCGAAGGCCTGATGACGATCCCGCCGCTCGCGCCGGAAGCGGAAGCGTCGCGCCGGTATTTCGTAGCCTTGCGCAAATTGCGCGATCAACTGGAAGCGGATTTCGGGATCAGTCTGCCGCGCCTTTCAATGGGAATGAGCGGCGATTACGCGATCGCGATCGAAGAAGGAGCCACTCTCGTGCGTGTGGGGACGGCGATTTTTGGCGAGCGCTCGCGCCGCGGGCAGGAGTAAGCCCGGGCCAGCGAATGCAGAAGCTTTTCCTCGCCTCGCGCAACGCGCACAAGACCCGCGAACTGGCACAACTTCTCGGTCCGGATTTTGTGCTGGAGGATCTGCGGACTCATCCTGGGATCAGCGAAGTGCTCGAGGACGGCTCGACCTTCCTCGAAAATGCACAGCTCAAGGCAGCGACGATTTCGCGACAGATTCCCGGCCTGGTCCTGGCGGATGACTCAGGGCTGGAAGTCGATTCGTTAGGAGGAGCGCCAGGAATTTATTCAGCCCGCTACGCCGGGGAAGGTGCGACGGATGAAACAAATCGGCGCCAGCTCCTCGCGGAATTGGATCGCCTTCCGGTTGAAACTTCGCGAGTGGCGTGCTTTCGTTGCGTCCTCGTGCTGGCTGAAGGAGGAAACGTCCTTTCAGCCTTCGCCGGCGCGGTCAGCGGACGAATCCTTCACACCGAGCGCGGTGACGCCGGTTTCGGCTACGATCCACTCTTCCAACCCGATGGATTCGAGAAAAGTTTCGCGGAACTTTGCGCCATGGAAAAGAACGTGGTTAGCCACCGCGGAGCAGCGGTAGATCAGTTGCGGCTTTTCCTAAAAGCCGCGCGCCATTAACTTCGGAAGCGCTACGGGGCCGGCGGTGGAGGTGGTGGGGGCGCTGGCGCACCGGGCGCGCCTGACGCTGGCGGGGCACCGGGCGCGCCTGCTGCTCCTCCCGCGACATGCTTTATTTTGATTTCGTAGGCGACTTTCTCGATTCCTGCCGAGCGCACGCGATCGAGTAACTTCATCACCTCGCCGTGGAGCGCTTCCCTATCGGCGCTAACGAAGACCTTCACATTGGCGTTCCCCTTGTAAAGCGCGAAGAGTCGCGGCATCACGTCACCGTCAGTCACCACTTCCTTATCGAAGTGGACGACGCCATCGGCATCCACAAACAAACTGACGTGGTCATGCGGGTCGGGGGTCGGCGTCGGCTGCGTCGGTGAAACGGACGATGGCAGGTTTGCGCGGATGCCTTTCATGTGCACCTGGCTTAGGCTCACCATCATGAAACTGGCCAGGAGGAAGAACATGATATCGATCAGCGGGATGATCTCGATGCGCGCCCTTTTTTTTGGCACTGGCGAAGTCAGTCTCATAGCGGAAGGTGGAGTCTAAAGCTGGGCGCCTTGCAACGTATAGGTAATCGGCACATAGACCTTGTTATAAACGCCTGGCTTGCAACGCCAACGATGGAAGGTGTTGATGGTAGTCGCATCGAGAATCGCGCTCCCGGTGCTCTGGACGGCTGAGACGTCCGTGACATTGCCACCCGAATCAAAGGTTAACAGGAATTTACCGCTGCCAGTCTGCTTGCTCCGGCGCGCTTCGTAAGGGTAAACAGGGTGGGGCGCACTTACCATGTTAGCCTTAGCCGACACATAGTTAGCCGTCCCGCTGTAGGCCTGGCCTTTATTTGCTGCGACCTTCGGTCTCGGCTTCTGCGGAGGGGCATTCGGCGGCCGCGGTGGGGGAGTTGGCTCTTGAATTGTGAACTCAGTCGGTTCATCTGGCGGCGGGGGGGGCGGAGGCGGTTCTTCTTCCGGTGGCGGCGTCGACTCCGGAGGTAACTCGGTGAGGACGGCATCAACCGGCGCTTGCGTTATGCCAAGTTCCTCGGGAATTGCCTCCTCTCGATGAATGCTGGCTACGGCAACGGCTGCAAGTTCAATTGCGAGAGCGGCCCCTAGGGAGCCAAGGAAGTGCCACCTTGGCCGCGGTTTGTAGAATTGTGCTTTGGCCATAACTCTCGAATTATGGGGCAGATTGACTGGGCAGCGATGGGCTCTTAACTTCGAAAGCGATCTTGTAGAAACCGGCCGAGCGCACCTGCTCGATTAATCGGATGATATCACCGTGGTAGGCATCGCGATCGCCACGAATGAAAATCTTGGCACCGGGGCTGATGCGATGCACGTTCACCAACTTCTCATAAACCTCGTTCGTCTCCACCTTTAATTTGTCATAATAAATATCGCCGTTCTTATCCACCGATAGAGCCACGTACTCACGCCTCGACTGGGTCTGACCACTGATTCCGGTAGGAAGATTCAGCTTTATGCCCTTCACGTGCACCTGACTCAGGCTCACCATCATGAAACTGGCCAGGAGGAAGAACATGATGTCGATCAATGGAATGATCTCAATCCGTGCTTTGTGGTGCGGGATTGGTGAGCTTAAATGCATTGCGGCGTCCTTATCCTTTAGAGGGACGATCCATGAGCGGAGCTCTGTGCTTGCCCGGCAATGGTTACTTCGCTCGCACTTTTAGCTCCCAACATAACCTCAAGATTTGTCGCTGCCGTTTGTAGTTCGAACTCCAAGTTAGACACTCGAGACGAGAAATAATGAAATGGAACCAGCGCGAAAATCGCGATGCCAAGACCGCACGCCGTCGCGATGAGCGCTTCCGCGATACCGCCGGTGACGGCTTGCACGGCGAGCTCTTCGCTCCCCAGCATGCTGAACGATTTCATC
>JBPCLI010000016.1:0-7384 GCA_051003415.1 Chthoniobacterales bacterium
CGCCCGTCTCAATCGTGAACGGCTGGTAGGCCTCGACCCGCTTGAGGATCGCCTGCTCTCCGAGATCGGGATCGTTCGGGCTGGCCGCGGCGTAATTTTGGTCAACGCCGTTCGCGGTGTCCGTCCCGCTCGTCGGGATTTGCGCCTGGCTGGTCTGGAGTCGCGCGCGATCCGCGCCGGAGCCTTGCCCCCGGGCGGAAACCGCCGTGCCCGCGAGGGAAACGGTGAAGAGGAGGGGAAGGACGGACCGGGCTCTAAATAACGTCGCGAATTTCATTCAGCGCCCGTTGTTCAACAGATCGCCGCGCCCGTCAAGCCTTTCGCGCGCGAACTGCATTTTTCGTTAGGCGAAGGGCAGGTTCGACTTGATCCGATAGACATCGGTCGGGTCGACGACTGCGGACTTGGCGAGCTGCCGCTTTTTCTTCGCGTTCTTCGTGCCCATGAGATGGCGGCGCGAGGCATGGGAACGGAGGACCTTGCCGGTTCCAGTGATTTTGAACCGTTTGGCCACGGCTTTCCGGGTCTTGCTGCGCGCAATCGATTTTGGCATAAGGCGCGGAAGATAGGTGAGCTTGCGCGGGCTGCAACCCGTTTTCGCGATTCCGGTTTACCCGTCGGCGAATCCGACGATCCTTGGCCGATGGAATCTGACCACCCCGCCCGGCCGCATGTCGTCATCATCGGTGCGGGCTTCGGCGGCCTCGAAGCGGCGAAGCATCTCGGCGATAAACCGGTTCGCGTGACCGTGATCGATCGCACTAACTACCACCTCTTTCAGCCCCTTCTCTACCAGGTGGCGACGGCGGCGCTTTCCCCGGCCGACATCGCGGCACCGATCCGCGGGATCCTGACGAAGTTCGAAAACATCGAGGTCATCCTCGCGGAAGTGCATTCGGTCGATCTCGGGGCTCGCTCCGTCTGCACGAAAGAGAACGTCTTCGTTTACGACTACCTGATCGTCGCGACCGGTTCCCGCCATTCCTACTTCGGCCACGAGGAATGGGAAAAGCTCGCGCCCGGCCTGAAGAGCCTTGAGGACGCGATCGAGATCCGGCGGCGCATCCTGATGGCATTTGAGTTGGCCGAGAAGACCTCCGACCCGGCCGCGCGCCAGGCGGCGATGAACTTCGTCGTCATCGGCGGCGGACCGACCGGGGTGGAAATGGCGGGCGCGATCGCGGAGATCGCGCGCGAGACCTTGGCGAAAGATTTCCGGAATATCGACCCCTCGAAATCGCGCGTCATCCTGATCGATGGCGGCGAGCGGTTGCTCTCGAGTTTTCCGGAGGATCTTTCCGCAAGCGCGCTCCGGCAATTGCAGGATCTCCGGGTCGAAGTCATCCTCGGGACGCACGCGAAGAATGTCACCGAAGAGGGCGTCGAAGCCGGCGGAGAATTCATCCCGAGCCGGGTGAAAGTCTGGGCCGCGGGGAACACCGCGTCGTTCGTCGGGAAGACGCTCGGGGTGCCGGTCGACAAGGCAGGACGCGTCATGGTGCAGGACGACCTCACCATTCCCGGCCACGCCGAGGTACAGGTGATCGGCGACCTCGCGAATTTTAGTTCCTCAAAAGACGGTCACCCGCTCCCGGGCGTCTCGCCGGTCGCGATCCAGCAGGGGCGCCACGCGGCGCATAACATTCTCCACCAAATCCAAGGCGCGAAGCCGCAGCGCTTTTGCTATTGGGACAAGGGGAGCATGGCCACGATCGGGCGGAACAAAGCCGTCGCCGATCTCAATTTCGTCCACTTCAGCGGCTTTCTTGCCTGGCTCTCGTGGCTCTTCATCCATGTTCTCTATCTGGTGGGTTTCCGCAATCGCATTGCGGTGCTGCTGCAATGGGCGTGGGCCTATCTCACGTTCAACAAAGGCGCGCGCCTGATCACGCGGAACTTCCAGGCCGAACAGCGGCCGGTTGGCTAGCGGTAAGACGGTCGCCGGACGGTCGTTGCGGCATCAGGGGAACCGCTCGTTTTAATAAAAAAGAGGCCGCCTTCCGGCGGCCTCTCCCGATTGTCCTGTTAATTAGCTTCTGCTAAGTGACGAGTTGCTTTTGATTTTTAGAAGCCGACCTGCATGATGCGGCTGCCCCAGACGGCGTTCGTGTTGATCTTCTCGTTCACCAGCCATGCTTTGGAGGTGTTGGTCGGATCGATGGTGACGGCTGAGTAATCGCCCCAACGCTCTGGATTATCGCTACTAGGCCTGTAGAACGTCGGGCTGGTGAATCCGACCACGCCGCCAGCCGGAATAGATGTATCGGCATCTATTTTGCCGGAGAAGACGACCTCGGCATTCACACCTGAGCCCGCAGTGGTCGAAGTCCACGTTACGAACGTGTTATTCGATGTGTTTGTCGCAATCGAGGCATTCCAGTCGTCCGAGCTGCCATTAAGGAAGTAGGTTCCACTCTGCGCCACCGCATTGGTCGAGGTATTTATCCGGTAGAACTTGGGCGCTGGGAAACTACCAAGCGCAACCGTATGCGTCTGCCACAGGTCCGTGCCATTTTGCGTGCTGGCATTAACAAACCGGCTATCCGAGGTGTCGAGCAGAACACCTGTCCCAGACTGATGCGCACTTGGCGGCACGGAGTACGAAGGAACGGTGACACTCGATGCCACCATCGCGGTGCTGCCGGGACGGCTCGAATTGGTCATTGTGTACTTCGTAAACGTGGTCCCTGACGAAGGAGCCGCGAGGAAAAACGTGCTGGCATTTTGATCCAGCACGATTGGCGGAGCCAGAGTTGCCACCAAACCGGTGAAGAGGGGAACACTGAAGCCAAGCCCGTTATACAGTCGGGCCTTGGCGATGGCGAAGGCGGTAGCCCCTCGGAAGCTGCTGCTGCCAAAGACATTTCCCGTGATTAGGACGGAATCCTGATCGATCCCTAACTGCGGGAAGTCAAAGAAGTCACCGGAGTTGAAGATGATGTTGAAGTTGTAGATGTAGAAGCCCTTGGTTGGGTTACTGGTCTTCGATATGCCGACAAATAACCTTTGCACCGTGCTGCTCTCAGCAAAAGCGTCTGCGGTCACGATCCACCGGTCCCAAGTGGAGTCATACACCACCCGCGCATCGAAGAGGGTTCTCGCAGTATAGTTGAAGAAGTTTGCCAGGGTGACGTTTTTTGCCTGAGATCCAGTACGCTTGAGGAAAACGGTGAAATGACTATTCGTCGTCTCCACAAAGTGCTTGAGGCCAACCGCACCGTGAGTATCGGGCGGCCGCAATCCGTCGGTGTCGCTGGCACCGTCGAAGTTTTTAAACACCTGTGTGGGCGGTGCGGCTGGCGCCGGGCTGTTCACACCCGGTTTTACGGCCTGTGGCGAGTAATTCGCGGCCGCCTGTTTGGCCGCCGCATACGCGCTGGCACCCATCGTGGACCGGAACGGCACTTGATAAGATGCCGCGGGCGTCTGCATGACATAATTTTCCTCTGCCTGGACCTCGGTCGCCGGGCCAGCCTCCAAGGTCGCCTGGGGAGCAAGAGCCTGCGCGCCAAGCGGGCCGCACCACGTAATCGCTGCACTCGCAGCGACCGCGGTAAATATCGATTTGATTGTTATTTTCATAATTGTGCTTTCTCGATCTTTTTGTTGGTTAGTTAGTCAGACGGCCTGTTTGGGTCTGCGTAACCGCAACGATGACAATAGGGCAGGAACCGTCTACTCATCCGGCGACATTCTTTCCGCATCAACCGAGGAGAAGCTGGGAGAATGATAAAACAAAGAGTTGTCCGGCGAGGAGGGACGCCCGATAGCGGCGGGGGCAGACACCGGTGTATCGCTTGAAGTCCCGATTAAACTGCGCGAGCGACTGATAGCCAGCCGCGAAAGCAGCTTCTGCCACCCGGCACGAAGGTTCTGGGAGTTGTTCTTTTACATTCTCGATCCGCACCCGGGCAACGTATTCGGTGAGCGTCATCCCGGTGGCGTTTTTAAACAGCTTCCCTAAGTAGTCCGGGTGGACTGCTACCCGTTGCGCGACATGCGCTACCTTGAGCGGTTCCGTAGATTTTTCCTGAATGAACTCCTTCGCACGGGCCACGCATCGTGGCTGGGTGCCACCGGCTAAAAGCGAGAGGCGCCGAGCCGACTCTGAAAGGTGATCGGCAAACATCGAGAGTAGCCGAATGATTGCGTCTAACTTGGTCGGGGAAACGACTGGAATTGCAAAGTAAGTGTCTCTCGCAGCTTGGTCGTGGTAGGCCTCGCGCAGCGGCGAGAGTCGCCGCGATGCTCTCATCCAATCATAGGGTCGAGGTGGGTGCGGGAACATCGGGCCCAGGAGCAGGATTCCGATAAGCGATCCCCGGCCACGGAGAGGCATCGCGAGATAGCAAACGCCCAAGATCGATGCGGATACTTCCGCGGGGTCGCTAGCCGTCGCCTCGCGAATCAAATTTTTTAAACGCCGCGGACAACGGAGATGCTCCGACTCTTTTCTGACAAGCAGGGCCCCAAACGGATGCAGCTGCAAAGTTTGCAACAGCTCGGCTTCTCCGCTCCCAACCTCTAAAAAATCGAGAAAGATTCCCGTCGAGACCAAGAATGCAGAGATAAATT
This sequence comes from Chthoniobacterales bacterium, assembly GCA_051003415.1. Taxonomy (GTDB): domain Bacteria; phylum Verrucomicrobiota; class Verrucomicrobiia; order Chthoniobacterales; family UBA10450; genus Palsa-1392. The sequence continues at coordinate 4,576 of JBPCLI010000016.1, forward strand.
CATCGACCAGCGGAGATGCCCTCAATCCTTCCTGAAGGAGAGTATTTGTGTTCGCGCACTCCTTTCGACCGCTCTCCGGACGGATCGGGCGGCAGCGCAAAGATTGAGGTCGCGCGGGGTCGGTTGTCGCGGAACTCGGGGATATTGCTGCGCTGGGTCGCCACATAAAAATAGCCGCCTCGCCTGTGTCGTAAGCAAACCCCGATTCCTTGGCAAGTCTTTTTGCGCGTTATACTCACGCGTTTCGCTATAAATGGTGCGCACCGATTTCCGGCCCTTAGTACCCTTGTGACGCCACTTACCTTTCCATCGTTGAGATTGTCGCGGCGCGCTCGCCGGATGCGTCTTCCTCATTGTCGGTTCGCAGTTAAGCTAGGGCGATATGCGAGCCAGATACCTCCTGCCAAACTTTCGCATTGCCGTCGTCGGGGCCGGAGCGGTTGGGAGCTACTACGGCGGTAAGCTCGCGCATTATGGGCGCGATGTGCATTTCCTCATGCGGAGCGACTACGAAGTCGTGCGCAAACGCGGCCTGCGCATCCGCAGCAAAGGTGGCGACATCCACATTCCAAAAATCAGGGCCTACCGCACGACGGCCGAGATCGGCCCCTGCGATCTCGTCATCGTCGCAGTCAAGACCACCACCAACCCGGTCCTTCCTTTGCTCGTTAAGCCATTGTTAGGGGAGAAGACCATGATCCTGACCTTGCAGAATGGCCTCGGGAACGAAGAGTTTCTCGCCGCACATTTTGGGCCTGAGCGCATCCTCGGCGGGCTTTGTTACATCTGCCTCAAGCGGGTCGAGCCGGGCGTCATCGAGCAGTACGACCGCGCCCGCCTCGCGCTCGGCGACTTCCGCGGTTTTCCCCGGCCGCGCCTGCACGATCTCGCTTGGGAATTCAAACGTTGCGGGGTGGTCTGCACCGTCGTCGCCGATCTCGCGCTCGAGCGGTGGCGCAAGCTCGTCTGGAACATTCCCTTTAACGGCCTCGCCGTCGCCGCCGGCGGGCTCGATACCGCGCAGATCCTGGCGGACAACGGCCTCCGCCGGCTCACCGTCGAGTTGATGGATGAGACGATCGCGATCGCCAACGGCTGCGGCCACAAACTTGCGACCGCCGTCGCGCTCGACCAGATCAAACGCACCGATACGATGGGCGCCTACAAACCGTCGACGCTCCTCGATTTCCGCGCCGGCTTGCCGCTCGAGCTCGAGGCCATCTGGGGCGAACCGTTGCGGCTTGCACGGGCGGGCGGCATCGCGGCGCCGCGTTTAGAAATGCTTTATCGCCAGCTCGTCGCCCTCGACCAACCCCATCGGAAATGAAGAATTCGTCGGAAATCTTCGTCCAGAATCGCCAGCGCCAACTCGCCGTCGATCCTCGCGCACTCGAGCACTTCGCGCGTCGCGCGCTGCCGCTCGCGCTGCGGGAAAAGGGCCGCGGCCTCGAGCGCCTTCCCGAGATTCACGTGCTCCTCGTTTCCGATCGCCGCATTTCTCTCCTGCACCGGCGCTTCATGCAGGTTGCCGGTCCGACCGACGTCATCACCTTCCAGCACGGCGAGATCTTCCTCAGCGTCGAAACCGCGGGGAGGGCCGCGGCGGGTCATCGCAATTCCCCCCGGGACGAGATCCGGCTTTACCTCGTGCATGGGTTGCTCCATCTCCACGGCTTCGACGACCGCGCGCCGGCGGCCCGGGAGCGCATGCACGCCACGCAGGAGCGGCTGGTCGCGGTTGCCGGCGGTTGAATCGACTTCGCCGTGTGATAACCTTTCGGTTGGCTCGGCGGCTTCCGGATGGCGGTCGCTCTGACCCGCAACCAAAAGCTCTTTTGCCCATCGCTGCCATGTCCGCTCACGCTCCGATTCTTGGCGCCGTTGAAAGTCCGACGATCACGGAGGAGAGCAAAACCGAGGAAGCGCGGGATCTCCCGTGGCAGGTCGTGGTGCACAACGACCCGGTGAACCTGATGAGCTACGTGACGATGGTCTTCCAGAAAGTCTTAGGGTTCCCGAAGGAAAAAGCGGAGCTGCACATGCTCGAAGTGCACCGGCAGGGAAGATCGATTTTGTGGAGCGGGGTCCGGGAACGAGCGGAGCTTTTTGTGCAGCAACTGCACGGCTACCTCCTGCTCGCGACGATCGAGAAGACGGACTAACGAATGGAAGTTTTTCGCAACAACGGCACGCTCGAGATCAGCGAGATTGATCCGTTCCTCGCCGAGTTGTTGCGCCAGGTGCCCGCGAGCGCCAACCCCGAGGCGGTTCCCGCCGCAGAGGAGCGGCTCTTCTCGCCGCCGGCCGATCCGGCGAAGGAGAAGGAGATGTGCGCCGAATGGAAACTCTACGTCGAGCCCGAGCTACGCCGTATTTTTGAATCGGCCACCGAGACCGTGGAAGGCGATTTGCGCCAGCTCGGCGACAGCGAAAAACCGTGCGAAAACTGCACCCTGCGCATCCCGATCGGGAACGCCGAGGCTTGGCTGAACGCGCTCAATCGCGCCCGGCTCGCGCTTGCCGCGAAGTTCGATTTCACGGAGACGGAGCTGAGCGATCACTACCGCTCGCCGATCGGTTCGCGACGCGACCTCAGCTTGTTCCAGGTGAACTTCTACGGTTTCCTCCAGGAGTTTATCCTGCGCGAGCTGGAGTGCGGTTCCGAGTCGGCTGCGCTGGGCGAGTAGCTGTAGACGCCTCCCTCTGGGAGGCGCGAGAGTTGCGCGGAGGGCCGATCGGCTACGGAACCGGTGCCCGCGCTTCGCAGAGCGACGCGTCTACAGCTTGGAAGTCACGCAGGTGGGGAGAG
>JBPCLI010000017.1:0-37891 GCA_051003415.1 Chthoniobacterales bacterium
GCATGAATCAGATCCGGGAACTTGATCGCATCCTGGATGAAGAAGACGGGAATGTTGTTCCCGACCATGTCGAAGATGCCTTCGTCGGTGTAAAACTTGATCGCGAAGCCACGCACGTCGCGCGCCAGGTCGGCCGAACCGCGCGAGCCGGCTACGGTCGAGAAACGAAGGAAGACCGGCGTCTTGCGCGACGGATCGTTCAGGAAACCGGCCTTCGTTAGGTTGGCGTGCGATTTGTGGGCCTGAAAGTAGCCGTGGGCCGCGACGCCACGCGCATGGACCGCGCGCTCCGGAATGCGTTCGTGATCGAAGTGCGTGATTTTTTCCCGCATCAGGAAATCTTCGAGGAGCGACGGCCCACGCTCTCCAGCTTTGAGCGTGTTGTTTGTGTCGTTGATCGAGACGCCCTGGTTCGACGTCAACGTCGTTCCATCCATCTCGGAGAGGTTCGGGGACAGTTCTTCGATCTTTTTGTTCGTCGCGTTGTTTCTCGGTCGTTTGATTTTCGGCATAAATTTTCTCCGTCTCTTCCGGTTTCCGTTGCGGGCTCCAAAGAGCACGTTGGCAAACTAGCGATTTCTGCGATAGGGAGAAAAGACGCTCTTCCTATCGTTTTGATAGGCGCCGGCTATGGAACTTCATCAACTGCGCTACTTCCTCGCGATCGTGAAGACCGGCAATTTCAGCCGGGCGGCGGAAAGCTGTCATGTTTCACAGCCATCCCTGAGCCAGCAAATTCTCAAGCTGGAAGCCGAACTGACCGAAAAGCTCTTCGAACGCAGCCGGCGGGGAGTGCGTCTCACTCCAGCGGGCGAACTCTTCCGCCAGCGAGCCGAGAACGTTCTCCACGAAGTCCACGAAGCGAAGCGGGAAGTGCGCGACGCGGCCGGCGATCCGCGGGGCCAAGTCCATCTCGCTGCCCTGCCCACGATCGCGCCTTATCTACTGCCGAAAATCCTCCGTGCCTTTTCCGGCCGCTGCCCTCTGGTCGAGTTGATCGTGCACGAAGAAACAACCGATCGCGCCCTTCACGGCCTCGGGAATCGCGAGCTTGATCTCGCGCTCGTTAGTCTTCCAATCCGCGACGGCCGCATGGAAATGCGGCGGCTCTTTCGCGAGGAGCTGCTTCTTGCCCTGCCTCGCGGACACGCCCTCGCCCGGAAGCGTTCGCTCCGCGCTACCGATCTGCAGCCGGAGAATTTCATCTTCATGTCCGACACCCATTGCCTCGGCGCGCAAACCCTCCAGTTTTGCTACGCCCAAGGGTTCTCGCCCCGGGTCAGTTGCCTCAGCGCGCAGATCGAAACCGTCCACGCCCTCGTCGCCGCCGGGGTCGGCGTCTCGATCATCCCGGCCATGGCACGGCGCAGGAACGACTCCGGCGGCGTCGTCTATCGGTCGTTAGGCAAAGCCCGGCCGACGCGCGACATCGCGCTCGTCTGGAACCGGAAGCGGCAACTCTCCCGCGCCGGACGCGACCTGCGCGATTACCTTCTGGCGGAAACCAGAAAAGCCAATCGTTAGGGAAGCTTTACAATCACGGACAGAACGAAGAAATAGTTTTTCCGCACCATGAGCACTATCGGAACGGTCGAAAGCCTTTGGCGTTACCCGGTCAAGAGCATGCGCGGCGAAGAGCTCCCCCAGCTCTTCGCGGGTTTCGCCGGCGTCTATGGCGATCGCATGTTTGCCTTCCACAGCTCGGCCGGCCGCAAAGGGCTGCCCTTCCTCACGGCCCGCGAGCAAGCCAGGATGCTTGCCTTCCGACCTCGCTTTCGTCATCCGGAGAAAGCCGCCGCTCCTTTTAACCTGACGGATGCCGAGCGTCTCGGTGCCGGAGCGACTCCGATGTACGCGAGCCCGCCTGATCTCGCAGTTGATGTCGAAACGCCCGAGGGCAAAACGCTCGCGATCGACGACCCCGCCCTGATCGAAACCTTGCGCGGCGGACTCGTGGACGCACCTCAACTCACTCTCATTCGATCAGACCGCGCCCAGACGGATTGTCGCCCCCTTTCGCTGATCGCCTTGTCGTCAATCAAGCAGCTCGGGGACGAGAGCGGCCTAACGATCGACAAACGGCGCTTCCGCGCCAACCTCTACCTTGACCTAACGAGCGGGGAAGCTTTCGCGGAAGATCGTTTCGTCGGGCGCTCGGTGCGCGTTGGCGCAAAGGCGACGCTTGCCATCAGGCAACGCGATTCTCGCTGCATGATCATCACGCTCAATCCGGAAACCGGCGAGAAATCGCCCGCCGTCCTGAAAACAGTGGCGCAAAAACACGAAGGGTTCGCCGGGGTTTACGCGGTTGTGCTGGTGGAAGGAATGATGCATCGCGGCGACGCGGTGGAGTTGCTCGATTAATCCTCGTCCCTCTTCGGCGGCGGCGCCGTGTTGAGACCGCCTCGCAATTTTTCTGCTGCCCGGGCGACAACCTCCTTCGCGCGGTCACGCTGCCCGCTCGTCTCGTTCTGGATTTGGTTGATCGCCCGGTCCATCGCGGTCTTGATCGTGGCGGCCGTTCCGCCCTTCTCGCACTCCCTGACGAGCACGCCTTCGAGCCGCGTGATGACCGCGTCGACGGTGTAGTTGGGATTAACGGACGGGCTCTCGTGCGGCGGCAGCGCGCTGTAGACATTAATCACTTCCTCGCTGTGCGCGCCCCAGCGCAGCACTTGATAGAAAAGCGCTCCCTGCCGCTCGCCCTTAAAGAGCAGGTCGATGAGGGCGGCAACGAGTGAGACCGGCATGAGGGCGAAATCGCGTACATTATCGAGCAACATCTTGAGTTCGAAGACGAGGACGTCGCGGAAAAACCTCCAATGATCGTCGGGCCGCGGGGGCGGTGGTGGGGGCGGCACGGTGAGGGAGTCTGCTGAGCTCATGCGCAAGCTTAAGCACAGCGGCGAAAAGAGGAAAGTTTGTCGTCGGGAAGCCCGAATGGCGTCACCAACGATCGATTTTTGACTGAAACGAGGTTAGGAAACAAGCGTGCCGCGCGCAGTGTGACGCGCGCTCTTAACGGTGAAATCGACCCGACTTTTTTCCCTCACGCTGCTCGCGATGCTCGCCTTCGCCAGCAACTCTCTTCTCTGCCGCGCGGCGCTGAAACATCAGACCGTCGACGCGGCGAGTTTCACCGTCATCCGAATCACTTCCGGCGCGATCGCGCTCTATTTCATTCTGCAATTGCGCCGCACACCGATCGCCAAAGCAGGCAGTTGGATCTCGGCCTTGGCGCTTTTCGTTTACGCCGGAGCATTCTCCTTTGCTTACAACACGTTGTCCGCCGGCACCGGCGCGCTCCTTCTTTTCGGCGCGGTCCAGGCGACAATGATTCTCTGGGGCTGCGGCGCGGGGAAGAGCTGCGCGCGGTGCAGCTCTTCGGGTTGGCGGTCGCGCTCGGCGGCCTGTTCTGGCTCGTGTTCCCTGGTCTCTCAGCGCCTCCGTTAGGCGGCTCGGTTCTGATGCTGACCGCGGGAACGGCGTGGGGCGTGTATTCGCTCCGCGGAAAGACGGAGCAAAATCCGGCCAGCGCAACCGCGGGCAATTTCGTGCGCGCTGTGCCGTTTGCCGCGGTACTCGGCCTTACCTTTTTGCCGTGGGCACACATCGATCGCGTTGGCGTGCTCTATGCCGTGCTCTCGGGCGCGATTGCTTCCGGCGCGGGCTACGTCATTTGGTACACCGCGCTGGCGAGTTTGAAAGCCACCAGCGCCGCCTCTGTCCAGCTTAGCGTTCCGGTCCTCGCGGCTACCGGCGGCATTCTCTTCCTCGGCGAACCGCTCAGCCTGCATTTTCTGCTCGCTTCCGGCGCCGTGCTCGGCGGCATCGCGCTGGTTGTTTTCGAGAAGCGCACAAGCGACTGATTCGTTAGGCGTAAAATTGGGCCTTTCTAATTTCTGCCCGCACTGTTAACCCCACCTGCGTGAAACGGCTCCTCTGGCTCGATATTGCAAAAGGCCTGGCCATTCTGATCGTCGTTTACTTTCATTTTTTCCGGACTTATTTCGAGCACGGCTCACTCCCACCGCCTGACTGGAGCAGCTTCGCCACCGGCCTAACGACCTTTCTGGGGATCGCCTGGATTCAACTTTCCGGGCTTGGCTTCCATGCCGTCGGCGTCTTTATCATCCTGAGTGGCTGGGCCCTCATGCAGTCGACGGCCCGCCGGGCGGATGCGCATCCAATCGCCTGGGGCGAATGGTACTGGGCGAGATTCATCCGGCTCTATCCTATGTACTGGGTCGCGCACCTGGTTTACCTAGGATCGCCCTTCACCGCTCGTTTCGAGAAAGTCGACGGCCGCATCATTCTCAGCCTGCTCGGACTGCGCTTCATCGATATCGAGAGCAACTTTTATTATCTTAATGCCGCTTGGTGGTATTTCGGAATGCTGATTCAGTTCTACTTGATTTTCCCGCTGCTCTTCTGGGCGGCACGCAAACTGGGACCATGGGGGTTTTTGTTAGGCGCGTGCGCGCTTGGATTCTTTGTCCGCTACCTGCTGCTCATCGCTTACCCGCAAAACGGCATGTGGGTGCAGGGCGGTCTCGCGCTTTGCCGGCTGCCGGAGTTTGCTCTCGGGATGGCGCTCGGAATGTGGGACAGTCGTGTGCCCGCGCGCATGGAGCGCTTCCTTCTCGGTGGACTTGGCCTATTGACGGGAGTCGTGCTTTATCCGGCCGCGCTCCAGCTTTATCACGGCCTCGCGCCCTACATCTTTGTCGACTTCGCGACCGGCGCTTGCTGCTTTCTTGTCCTTGTCGGGTTCGCCGGAATAATCGCCCGCTTCCCATCACCCGCAAAAGTGCTCGGCCTCGTCGGCGCTTTTTCCTACGGCGTTTACCTCATCCATCACCCGTACGTCATCTGGCTCGGACTTCGGATTCGCGAAGTGCCGATCTGGGGGTTTCTCCTCATCACCATCGCCACTCTGGCTGTGCTCTGCGTGTGGGGGATGATCCTGGAAAAAGCGACCAATTCGTTGGTAAATCTTCTCCTGCACGCGAAGCCAAAACCGCTGAGCTGAAACTAAAACGCGACTCGTCGCAGTCGTTAGGCTGCAAGTCCAGCTTGCTTTGTACGAAAGCGCCCGGAACCGCGAGGGAGTGATTGACGAGCGAATTCGTTGAGGAGCATAGGAACTCCAAATTGGCGAACAATCGGGCGCTGCTAGATTCGAGCATGAATGAAAATTTGAGCAACGCCCCGAACCTCACGCAACGTCCACCGCGCAGTCCGCGCGTCCGCCTCGGCGGCTACGTCGTGCTGCCGCGCATTCTCGATAAGGGTCGCGCCGAGCTCGCCGGAACCGCCGGCGAATTCAAATATAACAACCCGGCCGACTATCATTGGTTTCGCTTCACCGGGATCACGCCCGAGGCGCTCAAGGCCGAGCTTGCGACCGGAAAAAGCGACGGCGAGATCCTGAAATGGATCGAAGAAAATGCGCCTAACAAACGAGCGCCTTGGGATATCCAGCAGTGGAGCGCTTACTTCAACGAACGCGGCCCGGACAGCGACGTCGAGACGATGGAATTCTTCGCCAAGCGACTCGGCGAATTTAACAAGGATCGCGAAGACGTGACAACGTGGTTCGACCTGCTCGATCTCGACGACTACGTCACCTTTGGCGGCAAGGCCTAGGCCTCGTTAGTCTTTGGTCGCGACGTAAACGGTGCTCTCGGATGTGCCGTCGAGGAGCGGATTCGGGAAACTGACGATATGCGCTCGAGTAGTGGCGAATACCGTGCCGAGTGCGTCCAGGAATTCATCCTCCGGCGAGGCGTCGGACCAAAGCGCGAAGATTCCGCCGGGATGCAAATGCGCTGCCAGCGTACGCAGTCCTGCCGGTTCATAAAACGAAGCGTTGCTCGGATGCAACAGGTCACGCGGCGAATGATCGATATCGAGCAACACGGCATCAAACTTCCGCCCAGGTTGCGCGGGATCGAAGCCATCCGCCGAGTGCGCACAGGCGAAAAAATCGGCCAGCAGCAGGCGGCAACGCGAGTCACTGGTCAGCGTCGGACCGAGCGGCGCGAGGCCTTTTTCATGCCACTCTATAACGGGCGCGAGCGCGTCCACCACCAAGAGTGACGCGACTTCGCGATGTTCGAGCGCGGCGACCGCTGTGTAACCGAGGCCGAGCCCACCGACCACGACATCCCATGAGTCACCGCTCAGTTCCGAAAGACCGAGATGGGCGAGTGCCACTTCCACTTCGTGGAACATGCTCGACATGAGAAAGGCGTCGCCCAGTTGGACCTCGAAGACTTCCATCCCGCCTAACGACAGAACGCGCCGCCGCCGCAAGCTCAGCTCGCCGAGCGGCGTCTGGCGGAAATCCAGTTCTTCAAAATCCCGGCTCATTTCGTTCTGAGAAAAAATACTGCCGCGCAGTCGAGCAAGCTCCGGCGTTTACGTCGGCTTCGTGCTCTCGACGAAGGCCTCGTAGTCATGAATCGTGGCCGTGATCTTCGTCTGGAACTGGTCCTGCGCCGAATAGAGAGCGCCGACAGGATCGGCGAACTCCTTCTGCTTCAGTTCGTCTTCGACGGTGAGAATCAGTTCGGCTAGGGTCTCGATATTCGCCCGGGAGTGAAACTCCATTTCCTTCAGTTTTGAAAGCACGGCGACGGATTTGTCGTGGTCCGCCAAGGCGGCGTCGGCCGGCCCGGATGGCGCAGTAGTTTTTTCCTTTTCGTTAGGCTCAGTCTCCTTCGCGGAGATCGGCGGCTCGTGCTCCTTTTCCTGCTTAACCTTTTTGTCGTGCGCAACGTTTCGTGGATCAGACATTCCCCACCATACACCGTTTCTGGCGCTCCGGCCGGGCAACATATGGGAACTCTTGCCTAACGAACTGCGGAGCGCCCCACCGCCCGCCAGAAACCAGGCGGCGCGCGGCGGATCGGGCAAATCTTTTTCCAGGAGATGGACAGTGAGACTGAAGGTTGCGACCCTCCAGGAAGAAAGCTCAAAACTTAAAGCGAAGAAGACTGCGCCTATGATCAACCCGTAGGCCACCGCGATATTCCAGCGCAGCGGGGAACGGAAGAGGAATAAGGCTACCACGGTGAAGACCACCAGGGTGATGCATTCCTGGAGCACCTTGAGCTGCGGCACGCTCCATTGCGCCGAGCCAATCCGGTATGCCGGCACCTGAAAGACATATTCAAAAAAGGCCAAGCCCCAGCTCGCCAGGATCACGAGCGAGAGCGCTTGATTTTTGAATTTCAAATGGCCGTACCAGGCGAGGTTCATGAACGTATTGGAGATCACCAGCAGGAGAATTGTCTTCATCGGATGCGTTATGGCGGCGACAATCTCTCAACCGGGCCAAGCTTTCAAAGCCGCTTCGATCTCGCGCGACCAGCCTCGAGAGAAGTTGTTGTCCCCCGAATACGTTCAACGCTTTCCCAATCCACCCAAGCCCCGGCCCTCGAGTCCTAAAGAACCGGTTGCTTGTCGTGCCATCGCGAAAACCAATCAACCGCATCGCGCCGCGCGTTCCGCCGGTGAGAATTGGCGTCCATTAAAACCAAAGACCGTCGCTCCCAAAAAGCAGCCCGCAATCGCCACGCGGAAGAGCTCGATTCAAGCGCGAAACAACACGCGAAATCTTCCGCGCGGCTAAGCAGCGGGAGCCCACGCTTTATCCTTTCCTGCGATCCGGAACAGGCCCGGCCGTCGCCAGCAAGTCCGGATTTCACTGGTTTTTGTCCTTCCAGTTTTCTCTTTCTACTTTCTACTTTCCGCTTTCTACTTTTCTCCACCATGCACCTAACCTCTTCTCACATCGCGATCTGCCTCGGTCTCATCGTCAGCGCCCTCAACGCCCGCGCGCAAAGCGAGCTCGGCCTGCCCGATCGCAGCCAGGCCGCCATGGTCGAGCAACGACTTGGCGTAACCGAAATCACCATTCGTTACCACCGACCGCTCGTCGGCGGACGCAAAATCTGGGGCGGCCTCGTCCCCTACGGCAAAGTTTGGCGCGCCGGAGCCAACTTCAACACCACCATCGAGGTGAGCGACCCGGTCTCGGTCGAGGGCAAGCCGTTGCCCAGTGGTATTTACGGACTGCACATGGTTCCGACAGCCGACTCATGGACGATCATCTTCTCGAAAGCGTCTGACTCCTGGGGCAGCTACACCTACGACGAAAAAGAGGATGCGCTCCGGGTCAGCGTGAAACCGCATCCGGCCGGCATGCAGGAAGCGCTCCAGTATTTCTTCGAAGATTTAAAGCCCGACAGCGTCACGGTCGTCATGAGTTGGGAAGAACTGGCCGTGCCCTTCCGCATCGCGGTCAACGATCAGGACACCGTTCTGCCTTACATCCGGAAAAAAATGCGCGGCTTCCAGCAGTACTTCTGGGGACCGACAAACGAAGCCGCCCAGTATTGCCTCGAGAAAAAGATCGCGCTGCCAGAAGCGCTTAAGTGGGCCGACCTTTCCATCCAGGACGAGGAGCGTTTCGAGAATCTCGGGACCAAGGCGGACCTCCTCAAAGCGATGGGCAAGAGTGACAAATCTGCCAAAGTCTGGCAACACGCCATGGAACTTGCCAAACCCGTCCAGCTCTACACCTACGCTCGCGGCCTCCAAGCCCAAAAGCGCGATGCCGAAGCGATGGAAATCTTTAATACTGTGGCGCAACAAAGCCCTAACGACCTCTTCGGCCACATGGCACAGGCCCGGATCAAATCTCACGCCGGCGATTACGCCGGCGCGGCCGAGGATCTCAAGCAAGGAATCGCCGTCACCCCTGACGGTGCGCAAAAAGAAGCCCTCAAAGGCCTGCTCGACAAACTCAACGCCAGGCAAGACATCAATAAATAGATGGCCAGGCCGCGGGCTGTCGAGCGCTCGTTGCCGGCTAGGTTCCGACCTGAACTTTCAGTCCGACTCAGGCGGATCGGCTTTCAGCTTTTTTCCAGCGGCAGAAACTCCTCGCGCACGATCTTGCCGTCTTTCACCGTGTAAACGCCCGCCTCCGACATCGTGATCCGGTCCGAAGAAGCCTTTTCGCCAAACGTCATTTCGTAAATCACGACAAAGCGATCGTGGGCCGCAAAAGGCCCGTTCACCTTTAGTCCATCTACGGCCATGGTCTCGACCCACCAATCCGTCTTGGCGCGCACCGCATCGATCCCGCGTTTCTCGGGCGACTCGCCATCCCTCCCCCGTGCCTCCACGCTGACGATGTCATCGCCATAGAGCGTATCGATGGCTTCGCGCCAGGCTTGTTTGCGGACCAATTCCACCACCTTCTTGCCGACTTCGCTCGTATTCATTATACGAAATCCCTTCGTCAAAACCGCCCGCCCGTCAAACGACACTTTGTTGACAATCACCGAGATTTCCCCGGTCGAAATATCACCAGACCGAATCGGTCGCATTTCACTCCAACCGTGACGCGAGGAGATCTCGCCGGAGAATCGCACAGCCATCCAAGCACAAAACTTCCGCTGCGCCGGAATACCGCTTCCATTAGCCAATAACGAATCGGCCGCACCTTGACATCGATTGTTAGCGCCATTCCAAATTTCCTTTATGAACCAACGCTCCAACTTCCTTCGTCCTTCTGCCTTCATCCTTCTTACTTTGCTGCTCTCCCTCTCCCCCGTGCGCGCCGGCTTCGTTGAGACCTTCGATAACGGGAGCAACAACGGCGATTGGCACCTCACCGTGAACCCCGCCACGATCCAGCCCGATGGCGGCAATCCCGGTGCCTATCTGCGCGCCAGCGCCGACGCCGCCGTCCCTACCTGGTATGTCCCCTACCTCACCAAGAGCACCTATTTCCTCGGCAACTACGCCGGGAAACAGGTCGGCACCCTCGCGGTCGACTTCGATATCTTTAGCGGCGTCCAGGTTCCCGACCGCGCCGTCACGCTCGATCTCAATACCACGCTAGGCACAGGCGATTTCAGCAAAGGCGTCGGCGCCTACTATATCGGCACTGACATCTCGCGGTTGCCGGTCGGCTGGCACACCTACGAATTCCCGGTCAACGCCTCTTCGCCCACCATCCCGCCGGGCTGGGTCGTCACGAAAGGGAACGGCCAGCCCGGCACCGACGCCGATTGGCAGGCCCTCATGCACGATGTCGAGACTCTCGGAGTCGAGCTCGGCGAACCCGGCTTCTTCTATCCGTTCGGCATCTGGGACATCGGCCTCGACAATCCCCGTATCACTCGGCTCCGCCGTCCGTAAAGGCGGGGCCCTCAGCAGTCAGAGGTCACTAATCCGAGGATAGTTGCTGGTTCGCTCCAGGCGGATCAGGCTCTCCCTGTCTATCAAAAACCGATAACCCAATAACAAATAACCAACCACCGCGCGGCGCAGCCGCCTTCATGAAAGATCTCACTCAGGGTTCAGTCGTTAGGCATCTCATCCAGATGGCGGCCTTCCTCGCCGTTAGCCTGCTGGCGCAGACCCTTTATCTGTTAGCCGATCTCTATTGGGTCGGCCGGCTCGGCAAGGAAGCGATCGCCGCCGTCGCTCTCGCCGGTAATCTCACCATGCTCGTGCTCGCCGTGACCCAGATGCTCGGCGTCGGCACCACCGCTCTCATCGCACAGGCCAGCGGACGCAAAGACCAGCGGCAGGCGGAGCACATCTTTAATCAATCGTTTGTCATGTCGCTCTTCGTCGCCGTCGGCCTCGGCGTCGTCGCCTTTCTTTTCCGCGGCATCTACTGCGACTCGCTCAGCGCCGATCGCATCACCGCCGGGCTGGCCCGGAGTTACCTGCTTTGGTTCATCCCGGGTGTCCTCCTCCAGTTCCCCCTCGTCTCGATGGGCTCCGCGCTGCGCGCCACCGGCATAATCAAACCCGCTGTTGGTCTCCAGGTCCTCAGCGTCGCTCTCAACATGATCCTCGCGCCCCTCCTTGTTTTCGGCCTCATCGGTCTCCCGCGGCTCGGCGTCACCGGCGCGGCACTCGCTACCTTCATTTCCATTCTGGCCGCTGACGCCCTCATGGTCGTTTACTTCCAGAAGAAATATCACTACCTCCGTTTCCGTGTTGCGCAGTGGCGTCCGCAGTTCCGCACCTGGTCGTCGATGTTGCGGATCGGACTTCCCGCCGGGGCCGAGTTCGTTCTCTTCTTCGTGAATGTCCTCATCGTCTATGGAATCATCCGCGGCTTTGGACCGGCCGCGCAGGCCGGGTTCGGCGTCGGCTCGCGCGTCATGCAGGCGTTTTTCCTTCCCGTCGTCGCGCTGGCGTTCGCCGTCGGTCCCGTCGTCGGACAAAACTTCGGCGGCGGTTTCGCCGATCGCGTTCGCCATTCCATTTACGCCGCCATCGGAATCGCCTCCGGCGTGATGGCCCTACTCGCCGTCGTCGCTCACCTGGCACCCACGCCGCTCATCCGCACCTTTTCGAATGATCCGCGCGTCCTCGCATTTGGAAGCGAATACCTTCGCATCGTCGCCCTAAACTTCGTCGTGTCCGGGATCGTCTTCGCCGCCTCGAGCGCGTTCCAGGGTTTGGGCAACACCTTGCCGCCGCTCTTCAGTTCTTTCACCCGCGTAACCTTGTTTGTCGGTTTGGCGCTGCTGTTATCCCATCGGGCCGGATTTCACATTCGCGAGATCTGGTATCTTTCCGTCGCCACCCAGATCTTCCAAGCCTGCCTCAGCCTCTACCTGCTCTGGCGCGAGCTGGGCAAAAAGCTGAACTTCAGCGCCGCGCCCGACCCCAGTCCCGGCATCGCCGCCGCCTGAGAATTCCCGCGACTTACTTTGCCGGCTTTGCGTCCGCGAAGTCAGCCGCGTATTTGCCGAATCCATCTTTCACCAGATCGGCCGCCGGGATGAACCGCAGCGCCGCCGAGTCCATGCAATAGCGAATGCCCGTGGGCGGCGGCCCGTCGTGGAACTTATCGCCGAGATGTGAGTTCGCCTTTTTCGAGCGCACCTCGATCGAGTCCGCCTTCGAAATTTCCACCACGTTTTCGGGCGCGAGCGGCTTGGTAAAGCTCGGCCATCCTGTGCCGGAATCGAACTTATCCTTGGAACTAAAAAGCGGCTCTCCCGAGACGATGTCCACATAGATGCCGGGCTTATGGTTATCCCAGTAAGCGTTATGAAACGCCGGTTCGGTCCCGCCGTTTTGCGTGACTTCATATTGGAGCGAAGTCAGCCGCTTCTTCAGCTCCTCCTTGGAGGGAATTTTCGCCTCCTGCGCCGGGGCCACCTCCGCCAGCAAAGCAACCACCGCGATCGACAGTCCCAACCCGATTCCTCTCAGCACACTTGTTGTCATACGAACGTAGGAGAGCGTGGGCTCCCACTTATTTCAACCTGCCAGCAGATTGGGCAAACGACGTTCCCGCCCGGTGTCAACAATCCGCCCCAATCGTTTCGGCCATTATTCCCCCGCGCGCGCCACCTGAGTTCCGAATCTTCTGCGAGCCCCGGACGACGAGCGCCGGCCCATCTGGCTCAATTCAAAAAAATGAACCGCACCTTGCTTGACTTTATTACCGTGGCCGACCTCGGCTGCTGGTGCATTTGTTTTTGGTGGATGCATCGAGTCTCCACGCGACAGGACGCCATGCTCGAACAGCTGCGCAGGCAGGCGCGCCGGATCGAGAACGTTGCCAAGGAAGAGCACGCCATCCTCACAGAGTTGCATCCTAACGTCGAAGCCATTCAAAAGGGGGTCGATAAAGTCACCGAAAAAGTCGACCGCGTCGAGAGCCAGGCCCACGAAGCGAAGGCTAGGTAGCTTCGCGGCTTCACATCCCGACGAACCGTCTCCAAGGGCAAACGATTGCATTGTCCTGAGACTGGGTCCGCCTTCCGTAACGAAATTGTTACCAAATGCTTCTTCTCTCGCCGAAAGCGCATACCTAGCCTCAGCATTACATAAGAAACTAAAATTCGCGGTTATCGTCGGTTGCGCATCGTTTCTTTCGCTGCTCAGTGCTGGGGCGGCTACCTTTCAGGTGCAGGTTGGACAAGACGGCCTGAAGTTTACCCCTCAGGACATTACCATCCAGGTCGGCGACACTGTCCAATGGATCTGGGCGGCAAGCGGTCACAGCTCCACTTCCGGCACTCCAGGGAACCCGGAGGGCAAGTGGGACTCAGGCGTTCAGAATACCGGGTTCATCTTCAACCAAACCTTCGCCACTGGCGGAACTTTTACCTACTTCTGTTCCCCCCATGGCCTCTGCTGTGGCATGGTCGGGTCTGTCACCGTCAATGCCCCCTTGGACCTGGTCACGATCAACCGGGCGCAATACACTACCTCTCGCAGTCAACTCATCGTCCAGGCGACAGATAGCGACAGCAGCGCCCTACTCACCGTCTCGGTCACGAGCACGGGCATGGTCCTGGGATCGATGCGCGGCAACGGCGCCGGCAGCTACAGCGCCAAATTCTCCAACCTTGCCAACCCGTTAAACATCACCGTTACCAGCAACCTCGGCGGGAGCGCCTCCGCGCCGGTTAGGGGAAGGTAAAATCACGCGCGTGTCCGGGTCTGGCGGCAACGCCTTCCACGACCCGGGGACGCAACCCCGAGTCGGGCGCCCGAACTCCCTGAAACATTTGGATTGACCCCAACGAGGAAACTTGTTCCAAGTCGCTCCATGAAAACACATCGTACTCTGTTAGTCGCTGCAATGCTGTGTTTAACAGCAGCTGCAGTCTCAATGGCGGCCAGCGCCCAAATGGGCACCTGGAAGCTCAACGAAAGCAAGTCGAAATTCTCCTCAAAGGCGAGGACCAACATGGTCACTTACACTGCCGCCAAAGGCGACATGGTGAAGGTGGACGTGGAGGGCGTGGACAAAGAGGGCAAGCCCATGCATTGGACCTGGGTAGGAAAATTCGACGGCAACGCATACAAATTGAAGAATAATCCGATCGCCGACATGGCCTCCTACAAAATGGTGGATGATTACACGAACAAAATCACCATGACGAAGGAGGGTCAGACCGTGGCAGAAACGACGGTCAAGGTCGCGAAAGACGGCAAGTCGCGCACAGTCACGACCACATTCATGGGCAGTGACGGGAAGAAAATGACCGACAAATCTTTCTACGATAAGATGTAGGCTGGCCAGCTCAGTCTTGTATTGGGGCGCGGCTGTCTCCTCCATCAGGCAGCCGCGTAGCCCATCTGTTCCCCATCGCGTCCGCCGTCCTCAGCGGAGGATCGATTCCGTCATGCGCGGAGGTGCGCGCACGCTACAAGCCTTCTTCCAGCGCACGTTCCCCACGTCGGGATCGCCGCCCCGGGGCTACAATAGGTTGCTCGCCGCGCCTGTCTGGAATTCGGAACAGAGCCAATCGCTTTTTTGGGACCGGTTTCTTTAAGTCCTGCATTTTGCCACCATTGGTGAAAACAAAGGCTTGGGCGACGTTGCTGAGCGTAGTGGAGTAACGGACGACCGTGCCGATGTCGTTGATTGCCCGCCCCCAGGAGCTGGAGCCGCCATGAGTTTCCCAGCTCCACAATCTGGCTGTGAGTGAAACGAAAGGCGTCCGTCACAAAGCTGCTCGGCAAAACCTGTTCTCCTGGAAAATGCGGAATCGGGTGCCCGAATAATGTTGCGCTACTTCAAATCTCTTTCGCCAGGTCGGATCTCGCTCTGGTGTTATCTCATCTGGTATCTGGTGACGGTCTATTACCACTTTGATCCGTCGCCCGCCAAATGGCTCGACTCTCTCGGGATCACTCTCGTGATCGGCTGTGCGCTGGTCCTGAGTGTCAGAGGCAAGGCGACCGGAAAAGGCGATGGCTGGCAGACCTTCCGCCTCTTTCTCCTGCCCTTCTGCGTCTCGAGTTTCTCTTGGCTGATCAAGAATAAAGGGTTTATCTTGATCCTGCCCCCGACCGACAACGAATGCGCGGTGACGATAGGTCTTTGCGCGCTCTTCGTTCTCTTGGTGAACGTCCTCAAGCTTTCCGAGAGCAAAGAAAGGATTGCAGTCGAAACCGGCGCGCGATCCCGATAGTCTCGGGATTGTCGCCGAATCGGGAACTGGGATTCACTCGCCCCAGCGAGCGCGTTTCGCCGGTCAGCGGCTGTTAATCCGGTGGAGGCTGAGGTTCGGGCGCCGGTGTCGGCGCTTCTTTCTTTTGGGCCATGGCCGATCCTTGAGCGAACCGGGAAACAAAGTCGAGGAAATAATTTCCATGGACTGAATCGCTCCCCTTCACCTCCGCCCTCCGCCAACTGATACCAGCGGGCTGCCTCGGGTAACGAAACCGTTACGGAAGTTTACTTTCCGGGCCGCGCACAGCGCTCTTCTATTCTCTCGGAGGATTCTTAAAAAGATGAAAACTTATTCGACTGTTTTGTTAGGCATGGGTCTGTTTGCACTCCAGAATGCCGCCCTGGGCGCAAACTGGCAGGTTATCCCAAGCGGCAACGGCCCAAACCAGGTGAACGAGTTACATGCAATCTCGGCGCTGACGGAGAACGACGCCTGGGCGGTGGGTGTCTCTTACAATACCGAACGCACAATATCGAACTCGTTGATCGAGCACTGGGATGGCACCCAGTGGTCGGTCGTGACCAGCCCGAACCCGAGCAACACGCTCAACATTCTTTATGGCGTGGCAGAGGTCGCGGCAAACGATGTCTGGGCTGTCGGTTTCGCGGCTGCTACGACCAGCAGCGCGGTCATCATGCATTGGAACGGATCAGCCTGGAGTGTCGTCCGGAATCCCCCGGGCGGTATCTTCATGAGTAATCTCATGGCCTTGGCGGCGGTGTCGGCCAATGATATTTGGGCGATCGGCTCGGGACGAATTGGCGATGAAGACGCGACCCTGACTCTGCATTGGAATGGTACCGCCTGGGCTTTTGTCCCCAGCCCGAACGTGAGTCCCCAAGTGAATAACACCCTTGTTGGCGCGGCCGCGGTGGCGACGAACGACGTCTGGGCCGTCGGGGCGCAGCAGCCGACTTCGCTGACCGATCCGCACACGCTGATTCTGCACTGGGACGGCTCCGTCTGGCGTATAGTCAGCAGCCCTAACGATGGTGGCAACACCGTCGGCAATCACCTGCTGGCGGCCGCCGCGGTCTCGGGGAACGACGTGTGGAGTACCGGATATTCGGAGCTTGGGACACTCTCCGAGCACTGGGACGGCACGCAATGGAGCGTGGTGCCAACGCCGAGCAGCGCGGGCGGCAACAGCGCGCCGGAGTTTCTTCCAAGTGTGGTCGCGCTCTCAAGTAACAACGTCTGGTCAGTCGGTGAGTCGTTTGATAGTCGCAAGAGCGTCTCACATACCTTGACCGAGCAGTGGGCCGGGACGCAATGGACCGTGCAAAAAAGTCCGAATGTCGGGTCTGATCACAACGAGTTATTTGGGATCGACGCAACGCCGGGCGGGACTCTCTGGGCCGTGGGAACTACCTATCGCTTTCCACAGCAGCGCGCCTTGATCGAACGAAAGCTGCCGTAGCGGCCGCACTCCCTTCTTGAAACTTATGAACCGTACACGAGGGTGCGCGGTGAAAAAGAAATCGTCGGCGAAGAAAAAGAAGAGCTCGGGCAAGGACGTGGTATCGCCTTTTCGGGACAAACTGTGGGATTTGTTCAGGGAAACGGCCAGCGGGATGGATGGTGCCGACGTTGTCGTGGCGCTCAAGCAGGCGGGCGAGGAAGTCTGGGCGGTCGGAATCGACGGCGCTTATACCAGCATGAGCCCGCACGCCCAGGATGCCGAACCCCTCGGAAACGCTTTCGATATCAGTTGGCTCACCATCGTTTGCATCAAGCTAAAAGAGATGAAGCAGGGGAAAGAACCAAAAATCCGCATCCACTCTTAAGCGGCCGGCCTTCCATGCGACGTACGCGACTTCCAGCTAAGTCTCGGACCCATTACCCACCAGTTACCGTGTGACCTACAAGGGCGGGAGACGGGAATGATCTTCCGGCAGGTATAGCAAGCTTGACTACACATAGCGCTGGTTCAGCGCTGGCTATGTCTATTTCTCCCCGCTCTGCACGTTCAATTCCCAGCGGTATCCATCGAGATCGTAAAACCAGAGGTCCGTGTTCTTCGAACCCTTGGCTTCGGGCCAATCTCGTCGCCGGGATCTTCGATTTCCACTTTCAGTTTCTGCAGGTGAGAAAGCGCTTTGCGGAGCGCAGTCATGTTCGGTAAATCAAAAGAAATGTGACCAAGCGTCTTCGGTCTCGGTTTGCCTTTGTACAGCGCGATCGTGACGTGGTTGTTACCGACCGCGACACCGCCCTCAAGTTTGAATTGCCTGGGCAGCCCGAGTGTCATCAAGCTGCTGAAGGTGGGTTTTGGAGTGAGCGGAAAAGGCGGCGAAGGCGTGGTGGTGGCACGGACCAAACATGGCTGGTCGGGCCCCTCTTTTATCGGCACGGGCGGCGCCGGGGTCGGATTTCAGATCGGTGCTGAGCTGACTGATTTTATCTTTGTGCTCAACAATGACGCGGCGGTCCGCGCATTTTCCCACGGCGGCAATGTGAAGATTGGGGCCGACGCCAGCGCAGCGGCCGGGCCGGTGGGCCGTCACGCCGAACCTGACGTGATGTCAACCGCCGCGATCTAACCTACAGTCGGAGAAATGGTCTCTTCGCCGGCGTCTCGCTTCAGCTAGGGCTGGGGGCCCGTCGTTCTGCGGACTGAGCTGCCGCCGGACACCGTGATCGTCTCTGCAAGAGAGGTTTCGGTGTAGGATTGTCCTCCAGTCCAGCCTATGCCCATCGTTCATTCCACCTTCAGACCCCCTGCCCTGCTCCGAAACGGACACGTTCAAACAATTGTCGGGGCATTTCTGCGACGGGGACGAAAGACAAGGTTCAGGCGAGAGCGGTTGGAACTAGCGGACGATGATTTCCTTGACCTCCGCTGGTTGCTCCAGGGACGCGAGCGGCTGGCGATTCTGTCGCACGGGCTGGAGGGTTCCGCGGATCAGGGTTACATCAGGGGAATGTCCACGGCCTTGGCGGACGCCGGCTGGGATGTCCTGGCCTGGAACTTCCGGGGATGCGGGGATGAGCCGAATAGACTCGTTAGGCTATACCACAGTGGCGCGACCGAGGACTTAAGCGCGGTCGTGGAACATGCAGCCAGGAGTTATTCTCGGATCGCCCTGGTTGGGTTCAGCCTCGGAGGTAACCTGACTCTGAAGTATATGGGTGAAGCTCCACCCCATGATTCAATCTTGGCCGCCGTAGCGATCTCGGCGCCGGTCGATCTGGCGGCGAGCGCTGGCATGCTCGATCAACGCTGGAGTAACCGACTCTATCTGCGACGTTTTATCGGCAGTCTGGTCTTAAAGGTAGAGGCCAAGGCCGTGCGGTTCCCCGGCGAGATCGACGCCAAGGGTAGTCGCGCCTTGCGCACTTTCCAGGAATTCGACGATCGTTACACCTCGCGCCTGCATGGGTTTCGCGACGCTGCCGACTACTGGCAACAGTCGAGCGCCCGGCAGTTTCTGCATCGGATTACTCATCCGACCCTATTGCTTAATGCACAGAATGATCCATTTCTCGCGCCTGAGTGTTTCCCTTTTCCGGAGGCGGAAGATAACCCCTGCCTTTTTCTTGAGGTGCCGGAGTCGGGTGGACATCTCGGATTTCTGGAGTTTGCGGGCGGCCTGCGGCCCTGGTTTGCACGACGTGTTGTGGAGTTTCTCGCAGGGATAGTCAAATAGCTTTAGATCTGGCGCCGGCGCGCCGGCCGCTACACCTGCGTTTTGGACGCTCGTTGGGCAAATATTTTGCGCCCCGACCGTAGATGGCACACGATGCGACTGGTCACCACGCCGACATCGAGATTCTGATTACTGGCGACGTAGCTCCCAAACGAGGCGTCAGTCGAGACATTGAGACGATATCCGGCGGCGCCCGGGACCGGTTTCCAACTGCCAAGAAAGCTGCTCCGGGTTGGCACCATCCGCGCTTCCGGCGGTGTCGCCGCGCCCAGGATGATCTCGGACTGCGCCCCGGGCGTGGAAGTTCACCGGCTATCTCGGGCTGAAACGATTTGGCCCCATCAAACAAGCTCGTCTGGGCGCCTCAGATAACGGCGATGGTCAGAAGCACGGAGGAGAGCATCAGCCGCAGGGTGCTAGGTGACCAAGGGAAATCGCTCAAGAACAATTCGCGAGAACTTCACAGCAAGATCGATCGCGCTCGGGCCGAAGACTGCAGAGGAGACGACGAAAAGCCATCTTAAGTTCTCCAAGGGTGCCGTTTCGAATCGCCTGATTCGATATTTTCGTTGCTCCGCATCAGATTGTTCGAGAGACTCCCCCGCAGATGGAGACGCCACAACCGCAGTCGAATCCGCCCCCGAAATACGTCACGCTGAATGACTCACTCTATGACTACATCATTCGTCACCGCTCGCGCGCCATCGATCCGGTTCTCGATACGCTTCGGGCCGAGACGGAAGCATTGGGCGACGCCGCAAGGATGTTGATCAGCCCTGAGCAGGGCGATTTTCTCACTCTCCTGACCGGGCTTCTTGATGTGGGGACAGTGGTCGAGGTCGGCACCTTTACGGGTTATAGCTCCATTTGTCTCGCTCGCGGGCTGCCCGGTGGCGGGCGGCTTTATTGTTTCGATGTAAACGCGGAATGGACGGCGATAGCCCAGCGCTATTGGGAGAAGGCAGACCTGGCCGACCGGATAGAGTTGCAACTGGGCGACGCGAAAGAAGTGCTGCGGAACTGGGAACCACGCACCGCCATCGACCTGGTCTTTATCGATGCCGACAAACCCGCTTACGACACTTACTATGAGATACTCCTGCCAAGGATGAAGGCCGACGGGCTTTTTATCTTTGACAACATGGTCTGGGGTGGACGCGTCGTCGAGCAGCCGCTGACCGATCCCGACGCCTTGGCCATCGATCGCTTGAATGAAAAACTGGCGACCGACCCGCGCGTCGAATCGGTCCTGTTGCCGATCGCGGATGGGCTGCATCTCGCACGAAAACGCGCTCACCCACGATGAGGGGCTTACTCCTTTCCGTTTCGTTGTTTTGTCTTTGCCGCGCGGTCCTGGCGACCCAGGCCGACGACACCGTCATCACGGTTGATGGCTCGACCGCCGGAGCAACGCCATTTCTCAGCCAAGTCACTCTCTCTGTCAGCGACACGCCCGCGCTCAAGAGCGTCCAGTTCGCGATCGCCCCCAAGCCAGGCTCTTCGACGCGACCGTTGTCGGCGACCTACTCATCTGACTATCTGCTCGAGCGCGGTGATATTTTGAACGGCAAGGTGTTTCTCCCCTTACATGGCCTTTACGACAACTACGCGAATACCGTTACTCTCACCTATTCGTTCAACGATGGTTCTTCGAAGGCGGACACCGTGACGATCGCAACGGCTACTTTTGCCGACCCCTGTGCATACAAGAATCCGACGGTCATCCAGCCCAAGACGGCCGCGAATTCGCTAAGTTACGACTTTATCCTGCTCAAGGGCTCGTGCAGCACTTATTCCCCTGCGATTCTCGATACGGATGGCGCCCTGCGCTGGGTAGGGACGACGCGCGCGAAGTCTTTCACCCTCGCCTTCTTCCAGAACTCCATCTACATCGTAGACGGCACATCTCTCTATCGCAATGATCTGGATGGCACCCTGGAGCTACTGGGCAATTATGCGAGCAGTGGTGTAAAGGACTTCCATCACAATGTAGATCGAGGAAAGTTCGGACTCCTCTTCGAGGCTGATACCAAGGATTACCTAGAGTCCACTATCTTGGAAATAGATACCGCCGGGAATCTCCTCAAGACTTGGAATATGGCAGACATTATCTCAGCCGCAATGTCAGCGGGCGGCGATGATCCAGCACAGTTCGTTTTCAAATCGCCAAACGATTGGTTTCACAGTAACTCGGTGACTTATGATCGCGCGGACGACTCGCTGATTATCTCAAGCCGGGAAGACTTTATTATCTGCATCGATTACACGACCGGAGCGATCAAGTGGATCCTGGGCGATCCCACGAAGGCCTGGTATCAATTCTCCTCGCTTCGCCAATCCGCATTAACTATTGCGCCCGGCAGCCTGCCGCCGGTTGGACAGCACGCGGTCTCGATTACTTTCGACCAGAGCATCCTGGTGCTGGATAACGGTTTGAACAGCCTGTTCCAGGACCCAGCCGGGACGCTTCGCACTTACACTGCCCCGCGCAAATATCGACTCGATCTCACAAACCGAACGGCAACGGAAGTTTGGAACTATCCGATGGGTGAAGCTATCAACAGCCCGTACTGCGGAAGCGTCTACGAAGACCTGCCACTAAACTATCTGGTGGATTACGCGTATGTCTTTACGGAACAAGGCCAGGCGCTCCATGTCCGGCTCGCCGGCCTCGATCCGAGGGGTGAGAAAGTCTTCGACTACCAATACCTCACTGCCGGCTGCACCGAAGTCTTCAACGCTACCCCGCTCCACTTGGAAACCACCGCTTTTCCATCAGTCGGTCCGCAGTCGCTCGACCTCTCGACCCGCGGACTGGTGGGTCCCTCCGACGAAGCGCTCATCGCCGGATTTATCGTTACCGGAAACGAATCAAAGACCGTCGTCCTACGCGCTTTGGGGCCTTCGCTGGCGGGTAAGGGACTTTCCGGAACGTTAGCCGACCCCGCCATCACCCTCTTTGACAGTTCCGGCGCGGTCGTGGCGACAAACGACAATTGGACAACCGATAGTAAAGCTGGCCAAATCGCCGCCGAGGGACTGGCGCCGGGCGACCCGTCAGAGGCAGCCCTGCTTACAACCCTGGCACCTGGCGTTTACACGGCCGTAGTTTCGGCGGCCGATTCTGCAACAGGTCTCGGCTTGGTGGAGATTTATGACGTTTCCCCAGCGAGCGACTCAAGTCTCGCCAACATGAGCACGCGAGGAATGGTAGGCTTCGGTCCCGATGATCTCCTGATCAGTGGATTTATTATCGGCGCGGTCGATAACTCGACAGTTGTCCTGAGATCGCTCGGACCGTCTCTCGGCGCGGCGGGAATAACCGATCCCTTAAGTGATCCGAGCTTTAACGTTTACGACCAGAATGGCTCACACCTTGGCGGCAACGACGATTGGCGGGACGATCCCAGCGCACCCGATCTGGAGTTGAATCAGCTCGCCCCGCCTAACGATTCTGAGGCAGCCACGGTGCTGCACCTGCCCCCCGGCGCCTACACCGCGGTCACCGCTGGCGCCGACGGCGGCACCGGAATCGGTTTGATCGAGGTTTATAATCTCGAATAGTCCGCCGCACCTGTAGCGCAATTTCAAATGGACAAACGAGTGAGTTTGCGCAGGCTCTTGCGTCATGAACACAGTTGCACCGCGCGAACTTCGCCTCGCCAAACGCATGGCCCGGCTTGGCACCGAGACCGCCTTCGAAGTGCTGGTGAAGGCGCGGGCACTTGAAGCAAAGGGACGCGACATTGTTCACCTCGAGATCGGCGAACCGGATTTCGACACGCCGGAAAACATTATCGAAGCAGCCTGTGGCGCGTTGCACCAGGGCTTCACCCACTACGGTCCGTCGGCCGGCATGCCGCCGCTGCGCGAGGCGATTGCGCAGTATGTGAGTGAGACTCGCGGCATTACGGCAACGTCCGACCAAGTCGTGGTGGTTCCCGGCGGCAAGCCGATCATCTTTTTCACCATCATGGCGCTGGTGGAGGAGGGCGACGAAGTTATTTATCCCAACCCCGGCTTTCCGATTTATGAGTCGATGATCGACTTTCTCGGCGCGAAAGCGGTTCCGATCCAGCTCCGCGAGGAGATGGATTTCCGTTTCGACATCGACCAACTCCCGGGGCTGATCAACGATCGAACCAAGCTCATCATCCTGAACTCGCCCCAAAACCCGACCGGCGGCGTGCTCGAGAAGAAAGATCTGGAAGGCATCGCGCGCGCGATCGGCGATCGCAACATCATGGTTCTGACGGATGAGATCTATAGCCGCCTCATCTTTGAGGGCGAGCATCATTCCATCATGTCGCTCCCCGGGATGCAGGAACGCTGCATTCTGCTCGATGGCTTCTCCAAGACATATGCCATGACCGGTTGGCGGATGGGTTACGGGGTGATGCGGGCCGACCTCGCGACGCACGTCGCCCGCCTCATGACTAACTCTAACTCTTGCACGGCCAGCTTTACGCAGGTGGCCGGGATCGAGGCGCTGCGCGGACCGCAGGAGTCGGTTGACACGATGTGCGCTGAGTTCAAGCAACGACGCGACGTAATGGTCGATGGGCTCAATAGCATCAAGGGCTTTTCCTGCCTCCGCCCGAAGGGGGCGTTTTATGTCTTCCCCAATATCAAGAAGACCGGCTGGCCTTCGAAAAAGCTGGCAGATACACTACTCGAGGACGCGGGCGTAGCCGCTCTTTCCGGCACGGCATTTGGCCACTTCGGAGAAGGTTATCTCCGGTTCAGCGTGGCCAACTCCATCGAGAACATCGAAAAAGCGCTCGAGCGCGTCGGCGCCTGGGCGAAGAAGAATTTGTAGGCATCCGCCGCGGTGCCGAAAGAACCATGCTCATCCCTATTCGTTAGTCCTTTTAATCAAGACATGACCGACAAGAAACACTTCCGTGTCTATGCCACTTCTCGAATCGGCGATCCAGCCGAGAATCGGCTCCGCGAGCGCGACTACGACTTGGAGGTCTTCCAAGGACCTGAGGCGCCGCCGAAGAAGTTGATCATCGAGAAGGTCAAGAGCGGAATCGACGCTTTGATCACCACGCTGCGCGACCCGATCGACGCCGAGATCTTCGAGGCTGGTGAGGGGTCCCTCAAGGTCGTGGCGCAAATCGCGGTCGGCTTCGACAATATCAACCGCGCGGACGCCAACAGATACAGGATCCCTTTCACCAACACGGCCGACGTGCTGACGGAAGCGACGGCAGAGTTTGCTTTTCTCATGATGGGGATGCTGGCGAGGAAAATGTATGCGAGCGAACGCCTGGTGCGCGAGCAGAAGTGGCCCTCCTGGCATCCGTTCCTGCCATTTCTGGGCGATGAGGTCACTGGCAAAACCATCGCCGTCATTGGAACCGGACGCATCGGCCTGGCGATGATCAAAAAATGCTCGGGATTCGATATGAATATCCTGTGTTACGACCCGGCCTATCAGAACAAGACTTACGTAGAATCGATTCAGGAGTTGATGGACCTGCGCCAGGCCAGGGGAATCCAAACTGAGAAAACCAGGATTAAATACACTGACTTTGAGGAGGCGATGCGGGGCGCCGATTTTGTAAGCATCCATGTGCCGCTCTTGCGCGAAGACGAAACCGACAAACCCACTTATCACCTGATCAACGAGCAGACCCTCAAGTTGATGAAACCGACTGCTTACCTTGTGAATAGTTCGCGCGGCCCGGTGGTGGATGAAACGGCGCTCGCCCGGGCCTTGAAAGACAATGTCATTGCCGGAGCCGCACTCGATGTCTTTGCCAAGGAACCTTTGCCGCCCGATTCGCCCCTTCTAGATCCGGCAATCGCGGACCGCACGCGGCTCTTTCATCATTTCGCGAGTGGTGCTCAGATCACGCGGCTCTCGGTCGATCCTGACAAGGGCATGGCTGGCCGCACCGTCCAGGGGGTAATCGACGTGCTGGAGGGTAACTACGGTGGTGACCCGGCGAAAATGCCTTATGTCGTGAACAAGGAAGCGTTCGGGAGGTCATAAACTTCGGTCGGCTTTATTTGCGGATCACCCCGCATTCTGGCCGGATAAGATGGGCGGCTGCGATTTCGGACTTGAATCCGACAATTACGGACGAAAACGGAGCAGTCGAAGGTAAATAGGTTGCGCACCTGAGGTTCCGTGGCGTACGCTTTTCTTTCTCGCAAGTTTAACAAAACGTGAAACCAACCATCTTCGCCTCGCTCACTCTCGTCCTTGCCGTTGCCCTTCAACTCACCGGCTGCGGGGCTGGCGGGAAAGACGAAACCGCCGCAGCTCCGACTCCGGTCAGCGAACTCGACGTCATGATCAACGATTATGAAAAGGCTTCCAACGAGTGCCTCCGGCTGGCCAGGAAGCACGCGACTGGCGACGTCAGCATCACAGTGTTGCTTATCGTCGCCCGTAAAGCCATCGAGGACGATAAGGCCAAGCTGCAACAAGCCGCAGGGAAAATGAGCCCGCCGCAGACGCAACGAATGGCCGCCATCACAGGAAAAGCGGCGCCTTGCCTCGGACCGTAAGCGGCCAGGTAGACAGCCTTCACCGGAGAGCCGTTGACCGAAGACTCACACTTCTCCTTGGAAGTTCGATGAGAAAAATAAGGCTTTTTTGAAAAGTTACGCTGCGATTACGATGTTGTCAGAAAGCGATTAGACGTTTGAATCGAGCCTCGGTAGCCGGATGTTGGGAACGTGAAGAACAACCGATATCGTCCGGCAATTAGAGCTGCGGGAACGCTTCCTACCCGCCACATTGGTCCGAAAGCGTTTTATCTGGAGCCGCTGCTGATTCTCGGTTCGTTTATCCTCTGGCTAGCGGTCCTGCCCTTTGCGGGGCTCGTGTGGTCTGGGATGACGCTCCGAAGGCGCATCGAGGGCCACGCCTGAGCAGATCTCGAATAGGGTAGTTCAGCCTGGAATGGCTACGGCGTCGCTGCCAACTGCGCGCGTTGTTTCGGCCCTAACGACTCAAGCGCTTTAGGTGGATCAGCGCGGACAAAGGCGTTGACCTTCGTGGCCTCTTCCGGTGTCAGGTCGATGCGTGCGAACGCCGTGCCCTGCATTTGTTTCTTTTGATCACTCGCCGGGGCTGGCCGATAGCTGCCGTCGATCGCGACCCCAAGCGGCACACCTCCAACCGAGGTGCCGGCAAGATGAGAGCCAGCAGGCAGGTGGAGCCGATCGGCCACCCCTGCCTCCCGCGCACGCCGCGCGAGTTGTTCGAGGGAGACGCGCGCGGGATCGAAATCCACCAAAGTGACCTCGTGCCCTTGAAAAAAACCCGCCTCGGTACGGGTTACTCCATCTACCTGGCCGAGCTTCATCTCTCCGGTCCAGAAGCAGTATTGCTCGAACACAACGCGCTCGAGCCCTTTCTTCTGAGGAACGGCCGGCTGTTCGGCACTCATAGTGGAAAAAGCGATCACCCAAACCAAAAATGAAACAAGCGCTTTCATCAGGGCGAAGTAAGAGACGCTCGCAAAAGAATTATTCCCTGTCGAAGGCAAATGTCGTCGACCGCAATAGTCTCCGGTTCATTTCAGCTGCAAGTTCTCCCAATGGATAATCGTCGCGTTCCAGGCGGTGCCGCAGAAAGCAAGTTCGTTGTAGCGATAGTCGAATGCCTTATTCCCCCGTCCGTCCAGTCCGACGATCCCGGTGAAAATGAAAGGACCACCGAGAGTGTAATCGATCAGGTAATTGTCGGTCGCGTCCTCATAAACACTGCTACAGAACGGACTGTAAATGCTCGGAGTCGGCAGATAATGCCATACTTCAGTCGCAGTCTTTGTCGTGAGGTCGAGTTGGTATTTGCGCGGCGCGCTATAATCGCGCGTCTCGCCCGGAGGCATTTGATAGCTACTGCCCGTGCCATCGTCGAAAAGTAGCAATTGGTCGCCGGGCATGGAGACCGCGTGCTGCCCGATAGGAGGCAATGTGGCGGGGCCGAGCGTCAGCGCGAAAGCGCGCAAGGACGGAAAGAGATACCACTTCTTCGTTGAGTCACCCAGGATCCACTTTATTGCGCCGCTGTCGTAGTCGATCGCGAGGACAAAATTTTCGCGACTTGAGACAATCAAGGAATTATCGGAAGCACTGTAGGCAGTGGCGTTATTGTGAAACCAGTCGATCGGTGATTTGAAAACGAACTGTGCTGGATCATCACCGCCGGCGGTCATCGCGGCGCTGACGATATTGGCCAGGTTCCATGTCTTGAGAACAACGCCATTCTTGTCGACCTCCAGATTCACCGACTCGGTGTAGTCGACCGTGTCCACATCGAGAATGAGACCCGTTTTGCCCGGATCGATGTTATGATGGAAGCCGGTGACGCCAATGCTGCCGTAATTCGCCAACTCGGTCGTGGTGCCATCAAACTCTGTGCGATATAGGGAAGGGCCTGCGCCAAGGTAGAAGGCGTTATCGAAAAAGGCGACATCCGTGGTACCGATGTTGGCCGTCCCGATCCAGCGCACTTCCGCATCGCTATCGATGATGATCGGCGTCGTCGGGTCCGCAAAATTCTTCAGAAGGATGAAATCGTAACTAAGGGTCGTGCCTCGGAGACGTGCCTGGACAACGGTAGGATTAGAATAGGTCCCGCCATCGTAGGCGGCGGTAGTGATGGTGACGTTCGTGACCTGGCTGGTTCCATCCCGAAAACCGACCGTGATCGTAACGGCATTGTCCCGACCCGCATAAAGGCCGAAAACGGGCACAGTTAACTGGCCCAGTTGACGGTTGAGATAGCCTCTTGTCAGCAAATACTTGCGCGAGTATTTCACATTCACCGGGCGGGTCGCCGACCCGGTTTTGGGCGCAATCTGGAATTGGGTGTTCCTGACATTTGCGAGATCGGAAATGCTCAACTGAACAAAACTGATGAATGGGGTCGGGCCCGGATAGTATGACGCGCGCCCGAGGAGCTGACCCGCCTGGGCGACGTCGAGAAAGGAGACCGCAGCAACCGCGAGAGTGATCAACAATGCTTTCATCTCCCAGTCTTACCAGACCGCCTTTGGCGAAGTCAAGCTTGATCGTTTCTGCGAGAGCAATCCAGAACGGATGCGAAAGCCGGTGACCGAACGGAGCCCCGGCACAACTGTCCGGAGTTTGCGTTGTCGGCCGAGCCGACATCACAAGCTGCAATCTCGCGTAGAATCGCAAACACCCCAACCAGACGCGTGTAGCCGCCGCTTATTGGGGCGGAAGCGATTCGACGCTTTAGGGGAGGTGTCCTGCCGCTGCCAAGCGTGACGGAGGCGCCCGCCGGTGACCCGGTTTCAACTGCTCCGCCGTCGTAACGGCGCTACTTCGAGTAGGCCGTGTTCCGCACGGTGGTGGTCGTCACCTGAGCGACGTGCGACGGATCGCGCGAACTGTGGAACTCGTAGCGGACAACTCTTCCACCGGGGGTCAGGACGACGCTGAGCTCTTGAGCATCGATGTTCATGCCACCGAGAAAGGAGCCAATCAGCGGAATATAGGATTGAGGCGGCGCCGGCACGGAGCGGAACCAGTCGATTGTAATGTAGTGCGCGAGATCAGTCGTACGCGTAGTCGGTGTGCCGAAGAGATGCACGAGATCAGCCTCGGTTGTCTGGCCAGCCCGAATTTGGGCCAGCTTCGCCCTCGTGATGGCAGGCGGGAACCAAGCCCAGCTCGTTAGGCAGGCGGAAAGCAGGAGCGCGCAGACGAGGAATTTGGTTTTCATTGGTGATGGCGGCTATTCTGCACCAAATCGCGCCCGGATGCAGCAAAATCGTTTTCGCTTCCGCAAAGCTGGCGCAATCTTTCGGTTGAAGACCAGCCCATGAAGGAAACGGAAAGCGCGCGCCCGAGCGAACTGATCGATCTGAGCCATTGCGTTGAGAACGGCATGATCACCTACAAGGGACTCCCTGCCCCGGTCATCTGCGATTATCTCAGCCGCGAGGCGTCGCGGGCTCGTTATGCGCCGGGAACGGAATTCCAGATCGGGAAAATCGAGATGGTGGCCAATACCGGCACTTATATCGACAGCCCCTTTCATCGTTATGCGGATGGATGCGACCTCTCCGAGCTCAAATTGGAAAACCTGGCCAATCTCGATTGCGTGGTGGTGCGCGCGACGAATCGCGGCGACCGGGCGATCGATGACTTCGAACCTATCGCAGAGATCGGCGGAAAGGCGGTTCTGTTTCACACCGGCTGGGACGCGCACTGGCGGACCGACCAATATTTCGAAGGGCATCCGTATCTGACCGAACGGCTCGCCACAGAACTGGTCGCAGCCGGTGCAACCCTCGTTGGGATCGACTCGTTTAACATCGATTGCACTGACAGCGGAGAGCGGCCCGTGCATTCGGCGCTCCTCGGCGCGGGCATCCCGATCGTGGAACACCTCTGCGGACTCGATGCCTTACCGGATCGCGGCGCGCGGTTCTACGCCGTGCCGGTGAAAGTGAAAGGGATGGGCACTTTCCCCATCCGCGCCTTTGCTCGCCTAACGAAAAGCTAGCCGCGCCTCAGTGCTGCGTGGCCTTTTGATACTCCGCAAGCGCTTCCGGCATCCATGCCTGCAACTGCTGGATGCGATGACCATGCGAAGGATGCGTCGAGAGAAACTCGGGCGGCTGCGCGGAACCGCTCCGCTCCATTCGTTCCCAGAAACGAATGCTCTGTTGCGGATCGTAGCCCGCGCGTGCCATGTAGATCAACCCGATGTGATCCGCTTCTGATTCATGCTCGCGTCCGAACGGCATGAGGATGCCGAATTGCGCGCCCGCGCCCAGCGCGCCCATCACGGCGCGCTGTTTGTTGTAATCCATGTCGGAAAGAGAAACCGCGATCCCGGTCATGGCGGTCTGCGCGAGATTCTGTTGCAGGACGCGTTGCGCGCCGTGGCGCGAAGTGGCGTGCGCCATCTCGTGTCCGAGGACGGTCGCAAGGCCCGCGTCGTCCTGCGCCACCGGAAGGATGCCGGTGTAAACCACGATCTTCCCGCCGGGGAGGCAAAACGCATTTACCTGATCGTCCCGGATGAGCGACTCGCGCCATTCAAAGCCGCTCGCGGCCGCCCCGGTGGCGGAAGCGAGGCGGGTCGCGACGCGTTTCACCATCTCGCTCTCCGGCCCGGCCTCGACCGTCTGCGCCTTCGCCAGCACCTGGTTGTAACTTTGCAGACCGAGCACGGATTCCTGCTCGGTCGAAAGGCCGACATGGCTTTTGCGACCCGTCTCCGGGTTCACAAATTTCTCCGAGGTAAAGTATTGGTAGGCGAGAAAGATCACGGCAACGAGGATCGGGAGCCATTTGATGTGTCGGCTATTCATATTTTTTCGTTTCGTTAGGGAGCGAAAACCGGATGCGGGGCTGCCGCGATTGCCGATTCCAGCACCAGGATGTCAACCGGTTTGGTCAGATGCGCGAAGAAGCCGTTCGCCCGGCTGCGCGCGATGTCGTGCTCCATCCCATAGCCGCTCAGCGCGATGCCCGGCAGGCCATGGTTGTCATGCAGCTCGGCCATCAGTTTGTGGCCGTCGCCGTCGGGTAAACCGAGATCGGAAATGATCAGGTCGAAGTCGCCCGTGTCCGCTCGCTCGCGCGCCGCGCAGGTAGTGGCGACGCCTTCCACGATATGACCGCGCCGCTGCAGCAATCGTTCCAGGGTTGAACGCGTCTGTTCGTGGTCTTCGACGAGCAGGATTCGCCGCGGCGTTTGAGGTGCCGCCGCCGGCGACGCGCCGCCGAGAGCGGGCTGTCTCTCGGGTTCGCTTTTGTCCAACGGCATTTCGATCCGAAACGTCGCGCCTTTTCCCTTACCGGCGCTCTGCGCGGTGATGCCTCCGTGTTGCAGTTCGACGAGGCGTTGCGTGATCGCCAGGCCAAGGCCGATCCCACCGAAACGATGCCCGCGATTATCAACCTCCTGGATGAACGCGTCGAAGACTCGCGCGATCATCTCGGATGTGATACCGACGCCGGTGTCAATCACTTCCACTGCGAGTATCTCGGGATCATCAGGCGGATTCCCGGTGCGAACGGTGATCGCTCCACCACGCGGAGTAAACTTGACCGCGTTCTTAAGCACGTTCCAAAAAATCTGCTGCAAACGCACCGCATCCGCCGTGATGGTCTGCCTGCTGGCGCCCAGCTCGAGCGTGCAATTGATTTCGCGCTCCCGGATGTCGGCCTGAAGAATATTGAGCGCATGGCGCAGCGCCGCGTGCGCGTCGATCGGGCGAAGGTCAAGGCGCAGCTTGCCGCCGGTGATCCGCGTGATGTCGAGCAGGTCGTCGACGAGCTGGGCCTGGAGGGCGATTCCTTTCGCGATGATGTCGATGTCGCTCCGCACTTGCGGCGGAAGAGTGGTGTCGCCGGCCAGCGAAGTCGCGAGAAGGAGCGCGGGATTGAGCGGGGTGCGCAATTCGTGGGAGAGCGCGGCCAGGAAATCATCTTTCGCGCGTGTCGCAGCTTCGGCCCGGCCTTTGGCGGCCTCCGCGCTGACGCGTGCAGACTCGGCCGTCTCGAAAAGAGCACGAATCTGTTTCCCGCTCTCGCGCAATGCTTCGTTCGCTTCCTCGAGTTCCGCCGTCCGTTCCGCGACCTTTTCCTGGAGCTCGAGGGCGTATCTTTTTGTCTGCAGCGAATAACGAATGGAGCGCTCGAGGGCGGCGGCATCGATTTCGCCTTTGATTAAATAATCGGCCGCTCCGGCTTCGAGAGCCTGGAGAGCGAGATCCCGATCGCCCTCGCCCGTGAGGAGGATGACGGGCGCCCGGCAGCCGTGGAGAAGGGCTTTGCGCAAAAGAGAAAGGCCGTTTTCCTTGCCCAGCCTGTAATCGAGGAGGAAGGCGTCGTGCTCGCAACGTTCGAGGGCGGCCAAGCCTTCATCGGAATTCTTCGCCCAATCCAGGGCGATCTTGTTGCCGGGAAGTTCCTCCAGCAATTCCCGCGTCAGCACATAATCGTCCGGGTCGTCTTCGATGAGAAGAACCCTCAACGGGGTCTTATCCATTTTCACCCCCGTTAGTGTTGCTCTCTTCACCCGGTAGCGCGACGATCTCGAGCCAGTACTTCCCAAGGACTTTTACCACTTCCGCCATGGCCGCGAACGTGACTGGCTTGGTGATATACGACGCCGCCGAAAGGTCGTAGGTGCGATAGATATCCTCCTCCGCCTTCGAGGTGGTGAGAATGACGACGCGAATGCTCTTGAGCTTGGGATCGGACTTAATCTCCCGGAGCGCTTCGCGACCATCCTTCTTCGGCATGTTCAAGTCGAGCAGGATGAGACCGGGCCGCGGCGAGCTTGCGGGATCGGAATATTTCCCGCGGCGTTTCAGGTATTCGAGCAGCTCCACGCCATCTTCGACGAAGCGTAGATCGTTCACGAGTTTGCTTTCCTCAAATGCTTCCTTCGTCATCAAACGATCGTCCGCGTCGTCGTCTGCCATCAGGATTGTGATCGGTTTGCCTGCGATTTCCATTCCTCAATTTTCTTTCAAATCTGCCGTAGCGGCAACGTCACCAGAAAGTTGGCGCCGCTGCCCGGGCTGCTCTGGGCCGTAATCGTTCCCCCATGCCTTTCCACTATTTTCCGGCAAATAGCCAGTCCCATACCTGTGCCCTCATATTCCTGCCGTCCGTGCAGCCTTTGGAACAATTCGAAAATGCGATCTAGATAGACCTCCTCAAATCCAATTCCATTGTCGCAGACACTGATTTCGCAACGCGGGATCGGACCATTTTCCTCAGACTGATTCAAGAGCCGGCTCATCACCTTTACGACCGGCGGAACATCCGGCCGGGCAAACTTCAATCCGTTGCCGATCAGGTTTTGGAAGAGCTGGCGCATCTGTAAAGGATCCGCTTCCACCGATGGCAGCGGGCCCACCTCGACCCGCCCGCCCATCCGCTGGATGCGATCCTCCAGGTCCGACACAACTTCATCGGCCGTCGCCGCCAGATCGACAGGAGCAAACGGCTGCGCTTTGATCGTTATGCGCGAGAAGCTGAGGAGCGCATCGATCAGGCTGCGCATACGCGTGGCCGAGGCGAGCATCCGCACGAGGTAATCGCGTCCCTGTTCGCCGAGTTCCGCTGCGCATCTCGTCTGCAGGCGATCGCCAAAAGCCTGGATCTTGCGCAAAGGCTCCTGCAAATCATGCGAAGCGACCGAGGCAAATTGTTCCAGCTCGCGATTGCTGCGCTGGAGCGACTCGTTCGCCTCACCCAGGTCAGTCGTCCTAGCCAGGACGCGGCCTTCCAGCTCATCGTTCGCCCGGGCCAGCGCCTCGGTCCCGCGGCGCCGGGTATCCAGTTCGCGCTTCGCGAGCAAATAGGCCGCCAGCACCAACCCCAGGCCCAGCAATGTCGTCGTCCATTGCGTCACCACCGCAGTGTGATAACTCACGGCCGACTCCGTCTCGCGCAACGCGAGGAGATGCAACTCGGTCTTGACCATCTCATCCACCTCCCCGCGGATCGAATTCATTTCCCGCCGCCCCTTCCCAGCCTGCACGTAGCGCCGCGCTTCCTCCACCCCTTCCGTATCGCGGATCTCGATCCCGGCTTGCAAGGAAGCGAGCCGAGTCCCGATCATCGGCGCCAGTCTCGTTAGGCGCTGTTGCTGCGATGGATTATCGACCGTCAATTTCTTCACTTGATCGAGGTACACCCGGACGGAAGCAACCGCGCTCCGGTACGGTTCGAGATAGGAGCGGTCGGCCGTGATGAGATAACTTCGCTGGTAGGATTCCGCTTCCGCGAGTGACTTTAATGTATCGCGCAGTTCATCCAAGACCTCATGAGTCTGGACCACCATGCCTTCATTCCGCGCGATCCGCCGGATATTGTGATAACCAAGACCGCCGCTCACTAGCAGCGCGAGAATAGCCAGGGCGAATCCGATCGTCGCGCCCTTCCCGGCTCCCCAGCTCATCGATGATCGTTTCAATCGAGTCGTCCCTTCACCGCGGGCGATACCATCCCGGGCCGGTTTTGATCCGCAAGCGCAAAGGTCACGGCTGATCCAGCTTTCCAGTTCCGCGCACCATCAATTCGGCCACGAGCGGAAAATGGTCGGATGCCACTCGCGAAAGCGCCGTCCGATGCACGGTCACTTCCATCGGCTGGAGCGAGTCATTGACGAAAATGTGATCGACCGCGACAACGGGAAAGGCCGTCGGAAACGTGCGCAAAGCCCGCGCCGGACGAATCAGCCGGCGAACGTCGCGCAGGTGGCGGCTCAGGGTTTGGTGGGGCCGGGAACCTGGGAGGCTGTTGAAATCGCCGAGCAGAACGAGCGGTCCGCCACCATTGCTCGTCGCCAGCCAGTCAGCGCCCGTCAACAGCTCCGCCTGCAACCGGCGTTCGCGGCTCCCGAGACCGAGATGTGTGTTGATCACATGCACCGGCCCAAAATCCATCAGCACATCTATCCCGACCGCGGCTCGTTGTTCCCGGCAGAAAAACGGCGCCACGCCCGGAAGACATTCCGCGCGCCGCAAACTCAGCGGATGGCGGCTCAGAATGGCGTGGCCATAATGTCCGTCGCTCTGCCGCATCGCCGCCTGGAAATGCCGGTGCCAACCCAGCTTCTCCGCGATCGCTCCGGCCTGGTCGACGCCGTCCGATCTTTCCCGGCTGAAGTCGAGTTCCTGCAATCCGACGACATCCACCTCCAGCTCGGAGATGACTTCCGCGATCCGCGCCTCCGAGCGCCGCCCATCGGTCCCGACACAGCCGTGCACGTTATAAGTCGCGACCCGCAGCCTCGGTTCGGATTCGGTTTCACTCATCGTTAGGCAAACCGGCGCCGGTCACATCTGCGAGCGAAAGATCGACATCGCGCGTCCCTTGATTTTCTCTTGCAACGGCCGGCGATGCCAGTCCTCGAGTGTGACTTCGCGAGAGTGCTCCTTGTCGTCTTCAAAGACCCGCGCGTGCTTCGCCACGAAATTCTTGTCGAGCACATTCAGGTTCGCCTCCTCGTTGAGCGACATGGAACGATTATCAAGATTAGCCGAGCCGACCGAGGCCCAGCAGTCATCCACCAGCAGATACTTACAATGGAAGCGCGCGGGCTGGTATTCATAGAAACGCGCCCCGGCCTCGAGCAGCGGTTTCCAGCGCGTCTTCCCCACCGCGCGCACGATCGTCGCGTCGATATCCGTGCTCGGCGTAATGATGTCCACCTTCACTCCACGCCGCAGCGCGTCGATCAGCGTTCGAACCGTCAGGTTGCCCGGGATGAAATAGGCATTCGCGATCCGGATCCGCTCGCGCGCTGCGGCGATCGAGACCAGCAACATGAGCCGCGCGCTGTCGCTCCCCTCACCCGCTGAGCTCTTGAAGATCTGGCAGAGTTGATCGCCCGCCTTTTCCAGTTTCGGGAAATACGGATCGCCGTGGAGAAGTTCCGCGCGCGTCTCCATCCAGTTATCCATGAACGCCTGCTGGAGCTGCGCCACCACCGGACCTTCCACCTCGTAATGCGAATCGCGCCACAGCCCGTGCGTCCGGCCGTTGCCTTTCCAGCCATCGGCAATCCCGACTCCGCCGATGAATCCCAGGTTGCCATCGATCACAAGGATCTTGCGATGCGTCCGGTAATTGATTCGCGAGAAATGCACGAAGCGGAAAATTTCCACCGCCACACCGGCCCGCTTCATCACCTGCATCGCGCGGCCATGCACCGAATCCGAACCGAGCGCGTCCTGGAGAAAATGCACCTTCACCCCGGCCCGGGCCCGCTCCGCCAGGGCCGCCGCGAAGGCATCCGAGATTTCGCCTTCCTTCCAGAGGAAATTCTCCATCGTGATCGTGCGCCTGGCCGAGCGAATCCCTGCCAGCATTCCCGGGAAAATCTGGTCCCCGTTCTCGAGTGGCGTGATCTTGTTCCCATCCACCAGCGGCGGCCCGAGCAGATGCCCCATCGTGCGAACGAAAACGTCGTCACCGACGTCGTAATCAGCCGTGATCTCATGCCGGATCTTTTTCTCCGCCGGAAAAAAATTCCGCGCCAGGAACAGCGTGACGAAACTACTCGCCGCCGCCGTGCCGAGCAGCTTCGGCCATTGCGGTCGATCAGGTCGGAAAGGCAGCTTCACTTGAATTCAATCGCGCCCCACCCCGGATTCGATCCCTTTTGCCGGGAACAGCTTGGATCCCGAAAACCTTTTGCGTTTGCTCTCAAGAACCGCAAGGGATAACCATTGACCGGCGACGGCGACCGTCACCTCTCCTTTTAACGTCTCACCTTTCGCCTGGATTCGTCCTCTTTCGTCCGTTTCCCCTCCAAGGCAGCAAAAAGCCGGCGCTGGAGCGCCGGCTTCCACATTTAACGGTTGGGTTCGGGCGGGGCCTAGTGCATCTCCATCATTTTGCCGTCGTGCATCATCATCATCTTGCCGTCCATCATGACCATTTCGCCGTTTTTCATCTTCATGTTCTTGCCGTCCTTCATTTTCACCATTCCGTCTTTCATGACCATAGTGCCATCGGACATCGTCATATCCTCGGTCATCTTCATGGTCTTGCCGTCCTTCATTACCATCATCTTACCGTGCTTCATCATCACGCCATCGTGCATCATCTCGCCTTCCTTCATCTCTCCGGCCATTAGGCTGCCGAGGGAAACGGCGGCGATCACGCTACAAGCAAGGGCAGTTTTCAGTATGTTCTTTTTCATGTTTTTAGTTTTGTTAGCTAACAAAACCATAAATCCGCCCGATGTGAGCGGACCGGAGCCCTCTGAGAAGAGTGGCGGCTGGATCTTACCAGCGCTTCTGGTTACTAACCCTAATGTAGACTCTCCCGTCATTTATTCGAGTCGAATCTCGAATAATTTGACCCGTACCGGGAGGATCAGCGCCCCGGCAGAAGCGAACACCAGTGCCTGCGCTCCATTCAGTTGTCAGGTTTCAGATTTCAGCTGTCAGCTTTTGAACTTCCTACTTTTCTTCCCGCACTCCCACGATTTCGAAATCGCCCGCGCCCGACCTGCGCAGCGTCAGCGTCTTCCTCACTTTACCCGAGGCAGATTTCCTCCCGTTCCGCAGCTCGTAGCCTAACGGGAACGTCACCCTCAGCAACCCGCCCGGCGCCCTCGTCAGCGCGATATCTCCCGCCAGCCAGAAACGCCGTTGCGGCCAGCGTTGATCGTAGCGCAACAGATCCCGTCGAATCTTCTCGCGAGACGTATCCGCCTCGCCGAAATAATTCACCCGCTCGGCAAAGAACTCCAGCTCCGCCCCCACCCGCGGATCCAGCCCCGCCAGGATAAAAGCCCCGACATAGTCCCGCAGCCGCTCCTTCCCATCATTCGACGGCTCCGTTGGAGAGATATTTCCTGCCCTAGACCGCTCCCTCGGGGTCGCCGCCCGCTGCGCCGCATCCTCTGGCAAAGGAGGCGGCGGAGCATGTGGATCGATCGCCGGTGGATTGCTCTTCGTCGACGCAACCGAAGGAGCAACAACAGACCCCTTGGGCGAAGCGCTCGGAGGCGCCTTCGGCGGAGGGATCTCGCCCGCATTTAGCTTCTGGAGAAACTGCATGTCGCCATTGCGCAAGCGACGCCAGGTGCCCGCGTCCGCCACCGGTTCCGGCGTGGTATTGTTATTCGGCGACGTCACATGGAGCGCGCCCAGAGTCGCCGGGTCCATCTTCCCGGTGATCGCAAGCCCGTTTCGGATTTGGTAGCGCGAGACCGCAGTGGCCGTTTCCCCGTCGTAAACCCCGTTCGGTTGCCCTTGAAAAAAGCCGGCCTGCTTCAGTTGGACCTGGAGTTGCCGCACCGTCTCATCCGCCTGTGCCGCCCCGAGACAAAGCCCAAGCGTCAACCAGCAAAACAAAAATCGCTTCATGACCAAGCAATCGGATGCGCGCCGCCGTTTATACGCCTGCATTTTTTCGTGACCCCAACCCGGGCCCCTCCCCCGGTTCGCACCGTTCAGCCTTCCGAGGTCAGCTTTGAGCCGTTCGCCCTCCCAACTTCCAACTTCCAACAGCTACCAAATGTTCAGCTGTCAGTTTTCCCTGCCCCTCCTCCGTTCTCCGTCCTCTGGCCTCTGGGCTTCCGTCCTCTGGCTTCCATCCTCTGCCCTCCGTCCTCTGCTTCACCCAGCTTCCTTTTCTTCCGTCCCTCGCCCAGGGGAAAGGCGGGGCGGGGCGCCGACCCCGGGGGGCAACCGGGAAAACCAGAAAGTAGTTCAACACTAGCGCACA